>VXOG01000028.1:0-29926 GCA_009840165.1 Chloroflexota bacterium | reverse complement strand
TAGTACATTTTTTTTGGTTTTCCTGTGCGCTTCTCTTACGCCTCCTTATTTTTTGGGTCTGACATATCTCGGCGGGCCCCCGCAGGCCCCCCCCCTACGTTGAGAACAGGACACGTTAAGGGTAGGCGCGCAAACGCGGCGCCACTTGGCCCGAGCCGAGGGGGTAGCTTCATGGACTTTTGGAGTGATGCACAGTTGGCTTCGATTGACCGGATGTTGAATCCGCGGTCGATTGCCGTGGTGGGAGCGACGCCGCGGATGCAGTACGGCGGGCGGTTCCTGGCGGCGGCGATGGGGTCCATGGAACGCGGGGTCAACGTGTATCCGGTGAATCCGCGGTACGAGGAGGTGCAGGGGTTGCCGGCGTATCCGTCGGTGTCGGCGCTGCCGGAGGCGCCGGACGTGGTGGGGATCGTGGTGCCTTACCACGCGGTGCTGGACACGCTGCGGGAGAGCCATGAGAAGGGGGCGAAGTCAGCCATCGTGATTTCCGCTGGGTTCGCCGAGCGCGGCGTGGATGACCGGCGCGATTTGCAGGGCGAGTTGGGGCGGTTCGCGCAGGAGTCGGAGATGCGGGTGAGCGGGCCGAACTGCCTGGGCCTGGCGAACCTCAAGGACGACATCTGGGCGAGCGCGTCGTCGCGGGGCGCGTCGGGACTAAGCGGGCCGGTCGGGCTGGTGTGCCAGAGCGGCGCCTCGGCGTTCGGGCCGTTCCTGAACCGGGCGGTGGACGAGGGCATCGGGTTCACGTACATCGTTTCGACGGGAAACGAGGCGGACCTGGACTTCTGCGACTTTGCACGTTACCTGCTGGACGACGACGACACCAAGGTGATCGCGGGCTTTGTGGAGGGGTTCAAGGACGGGCGCAAGTTCGTTGAGGTGGCGCGGCTGGCGGCGGAACGGGGCAAACCCATCGTGCTGATCAAGATCGGGCGGTCGGAGCTGGGGACACGGGCAGCAGGGTCGCACACGGCGGCGCTGACGGGCGTTGATGCGCGGTACGACGCGGTATTCGAGCAGTACGGGGTGATTCGCGTCCAAGATTACGATGACCTGTTGCAGGTCTCAAACCTAATGGCGAGGTGCCAGCGACCGCCGAGTCGCGGTGTGGCCGTGGTGTCGCACTCCGGTGGCATCAGCAGCCTGACGGCGGACATGTTCGGGCAGGCAGGGCTGGATCTGCCGCCGCTGTCAGACCGAGCGCGGGACGGCATCAACGACATTCTCAAGGGATTCGGGTGGGCGGCCAATCCGTCGGACGTTACGGGGTTCGCCAACAGCGACGATTTCCCCGCGATTATGTCATTCATGGCCGACGACGAGAACGTGGGCACGCTGGTAGTGGCGTCGGCGGGGGCGGACCCGCAGGCAACGCAGGTGATCGCGCAGCGGGACGGCAGCGACAAGCCGGTGGCGTTCCTGTGGACCGGAACCCGCAGTGCGCAGTCGGGTCTGCCGTTGCTGCGGCAGGCTGGGATTCCGGTGTTCTACGTGCCGGACAAGCTGGCGGCGGGCGTGCGCTACCTGAACGACTACCACGACTGGCGGGAAAAGCGGCTGGCGCGCGGGTTCGCAGACGCCGGCGAGTTGACTGCCGAGCAGAGTGCGGCGGCAGGGTCGCTATTCGGTGACGGTGCGCTGACTGAGTTCGACAGCAAGGGGCTGGTGGCGGCGTTTGGGGTGCAGACGACGCGGGACGAGGTTGCAGCCGACGCTGACGCAGCGGTGGCAGCGGCGGAACGGATCGGGTATCCGGTGGCGGTGAAGGTGAACTCGGCGGACATACTGCACAAAACGGAGGCCGGCGGCATACGGCTGGGCCTGGCAGACGGCGACGCAGTGCGGGCGGCGTTTGCCGAGGTTACCGCGAATGCCGGCGTATACGATGCCAACGCGCGGATCGACGGCGTGGTGGTGCAGGAGATGGTGTCGGGCGGCGTTGAGACGATTGTCGGGGTGTCGTATGACGAGCAGTTGGGGCCGTTCCTGCTGTTTGGCACGGGCGGCGTGATGGTGGAGGTGTACAACGACGTGGCGCTGCGAAGGTGTCCCATCACCAGGGAGGATGCGCTGGAGATGATAGACGAAGTGCAGGGGGCGCGGCTGCTGCGGGGGTTCCGAGGCGCGCCGGCTGCTGACGTGGACGCGCTGGCGGATACGCTGGTGTCGGTGTCGCAGATGGCAGCGCAGCTGGAAGGGTCGCTGGGCGAGTTGGACATCAACCCGCTGATGGTGTTGCCGGCGGGGCAGGGAGTGAAGGCGGCGGATGCGCTGGCGGTGGGTTCGGGCTAGTTTGAGTAGAAAAGATACCTTTGCAAGGGTATCCCATAGGCACGAATCAGCAGTTTGGGGCAGGTTTCAAACCTGCCCCTACGGTTAGGGTTGACCGCGCGTTCTTGTGGAGTATCGACGGATGTTGATGGGGTGGGAACTGGCGCTTGGGTTGGGAGCAATGTTCTTCGGTGCGGTGGTGCTGGGAACCATCAGCTTCGGTTTGGGGACGGTGGCGATGCCGTTTCTGTTGCTGATCCTGCTGCCACGGGATGCGGTGGTGATCGCTACCGCGATGATCATTCTGACCACGGGCTTGACGGTGGCTCAAACGTGGCGGCACTTGCGGTTGGGCGAGACTTGGCTGTTTATAGCAGCCGGACTGCCGCCGGTTCCAATTGCCGTATTGGCGCTGCACGGATTCAACCCGACGGCGTTGCGGGTGGTCATCGCAATAGTGGTGCTGTCGGTGGGACTTATGAGTTTGTTCAGCGTCCGTTTGCCGGGAGCACGCAGGCGTTGGATGGGGTTGTTGGTGGGGTCGGCGACAACTTTTATGGTAACCACGTTTGCGGTGGGCGCACCCTTAGCTGCTCTATACTCGATAGAACAGGACTGGTCGAAGGATATGATACGAGCGACGCTGGCGTTGTATTTCCTGCTGGCGGCTGTCCTGGCGATGATCCTGTTCACGGTAACGGGATTGGTTACCAGCGAGGTGGTCCAGAACGTGGGAGTGCTTGCCGTCGCGGTATTGGCAGGGTCAGGGGTGGCTGCGGTGATTGCGCGCAGGATCAGCCTGCGGATTTTTCGCTATGTAGTGGTCGCCGTCACCGTCGGCGGGAGCGTATCGCTGCTGGCAAGGGAGGCATTGTCGGCGTTGTAGCTCTTGAAGGCGGCAGGTGAAAGCGGCCGAGGCACCAGTTGCGGGGCGAATCCAGGCTAGATAACCAATCTGGTTTGTCGTCTCCCTTGTTTAGGCTCGTCCGGTCAGGCGCGACGACCCAGCCGCCAAGCGATAATGGCCGCCACGGTCGCGGTGGCGTACATTGCAAGGGTAGAATCCTCCCTCAACTCTTGGGCCACAGGTTTGAGGCACTCCACGAGTTGCTTTGAATGCACGCCATCAATGCAATCAATCGCAGAGAGCGCGTATGGCATTGGCAAGAACAGCCATACTACTGCTCCGAGAGCAATCCATACCGCGCCTTCCCTTTTCAAGACGCTTATGGCGGACCTTGTCCACTTCACCCAATCAATCCGGCGGCTTTGAAGCCGATGTACAGTCCGCTGATCGGCGCCACCACGTAGAAGGACGGCAGAATCAAGTAATCGAACCATTGCAAAAACGGCACGGCAGCGAGTAACGAGATAATGAACGCAGCCAGCACACCGCAGAACAGCCCACCAAACCCGGCCAACATGACAGACATACCCACGCTCCCATCAAATTTTGAAATTAGCCTACCACACCCGTCAGGTGTGGACTAGAGTTCTTGGAGGACTTCGCCGGAGAGCTGGTTGATGCGGTAGAGGCGGACGAGGACGGCGGCGCCGATGCGGTCGGGGTCGCGGTCGAGTTCGCCCGGGACGGTGCGGGACATGACGTTGTCGCGGATGGCGCCGGAGCGGTACATGGTCGCCGTTCCGTAGAAACGGAGGTTCACACGGTCGGTGGGATGACGGTAGAAGAGGACTATCTTGGAGCCGTTCTCGATATTGGCGGCGGAGTTTCGCCAGCCGCGCTCCCAGAAGGCCAGGGTTTCGCGGTCAAAGACCAGGACGCTGCCGCGCATGCTGATTTGTGGTTCGCCATCGGGGGATACGGTGGCGATGAACATGGGGCAGCGGTCGGCGAGGGCGTTGTCGATGCGGCGGCGCATTTCGTCGTCGATGTGGATCATGATGTTTCCTCCGCGCGTTCCGCGCCGTTCAATGTGGGAGTATTCTACCGGGATGAACGGGATAAACGGGATGGACAGGATTCTCCTGCTTTTCGGCATCGAAAAGGGCGACGCGTGCGTCGCCCCTACGGATGATGGTATGGCTAGGAGGGATGGGGTTGGGGATTAGGCTATACAGGGTTGCCGGATTCCAGCCAAACGGTGGCTTTTTGGAGGGCGGCTTGTTTTTCGGCGTCGCGGACGGCGCAGGCGGCGCTCATGGCGAGGACGTCCTTGGCCCACTCGTCCACCGGGACGTCGATCATGCGGCCGGCGAAAGGCGCGGCGGCGGTGCCGGCGGCCAGGGCCTGGGCGAACACCTCGCGGACCTGGGTGTAGTAGTCCACGAGGGACTCGGTGGGGGTGTAGGCATCGTTGACGGGGTTGACCCAAACGGGGTGACTGCACACCATACCTTTGAAGCCCAAATTGCGGACGTTGGTGGCGATTTGCACCAGGTCATCTTGGGACAAGTTTTCCGTGCCCAGACCCATGGGATCGGCGACGGCGACGGGCTGCACGCCGGCGGCGGTGGCTTCGATGCAGAGCCGGCCACGAGCGTACACAAACGGGTCGGGGTCGTCGCCTTGCACGATACCCAACGACGCGGCCAGTTCGGCTTCGTCGATGCAGACCTGGCGGATGCGAGGGGATGCGGTGATAATTTCGCGGATGTGCCACACACCGGAGGCGGTTTCGATGGAGGGTATGATTTCGGTCCTGCCAAGCTCAACGCCGTTGTGACGTTCCAACTCGGTCAGGATAGCTTCCGCATCGGCGATGTGCTGCTCCGATTCCGCGCCGGGCAGGACGATACCGCGGAGGCTGCGGCACATCGCAGCAGCGGTGTCAGCATACACGTATGCCGCGTTGACGCGGACGAAGACCTCCGCCCCGCCCTTGCCGACCTGGGCCACCGCCGATCGCAGGGTCTCGCGGGCGGTTTCGAGTCCCGCGTCGGGGATGCCGTCTTGCAGGTCGATTGTTACGGCATCGGCGTTGCGGTTCCAGGCCCAGCGTATCATGCGCAACTGAGTGGCCGGGATGATCAGGTTGGAGCGTCGGACTAGTATGGACATAGTGTTGGCTCCGAATTACAGAGGTTCTGGATTCCCGCTTTCGCGGGAATGACGGCATTTGCCAACAGGTTCTACGTTGATTCCTCGGCGGCGCGGACGCGGGCGATGGCTTCGCTTTTTTCGTGGTCGCGTTCTTGGCATAGCGCACGCCACTGCAGCAGTTCTTCGGCGCGGGCGGCTTCGTAGCGGTCGATGATGCGGGATTGGCCGGTGGCGTCCTCGGTTTGCAACCAGGTGTCGCTGGAATGGGACAACTGACGGTATTGCTCCAGTACCCAATGGGCGTCGGCCACCTCGTCGTCGGTTGGCATAAAGCCGCGGTTTTGGGGTTCGACCACGTTGGGGTGGAGGCCGCCGCCGATGCGGAACCCGCACTTGCGGGCGGCGTCGGCCTCGGCGAAGGCTCGATCAGGGTCGCTGACGCTGCCGGTTATGTTAGGCGTGAACGGCGTGGCGCGGGGTTCTACTGCCAGGGCGCGGGCAGTGAGTTCTACTTCGCCCTTGCCATAGACGAACTGGTCGAATCCGACGAACATCTCGACGCCAAGATCCCGGGACATATCGTAGCCGGAGGCACCGCCAAAATCGCGGATGCGGGAGCTGGCGGAGACGATCTCGCAGGCGTTGGCGACGCCGACGGCGGTCTCGATGTTTGCGCCAATTTCGATCGCGCCGGGGCGGATGCCCCGTTCGGCCTCTAGACGGGTGATGATCTCATCCATGCGCCGGATTTCGTGGGCGTACTCGGTCTTGGGGTAGTTGACCATCATCAGGCCGGGCCAGACGACAGCGTTTAGGTCGGCTTCCATGAGGTCGTGATTGATGCGGCACACGGCGTCGGCGCCACCCTTGTTGACAACCGGGATGCTATGCCTGACCAGGTTGCGGGCGATGTCTTTGAGGTCGGGAGGAACGGAGTCCTCCAGGTCCATGTTGATGTAGTCGCAGCCGCGATGCCAAGCGTTGTTGATGAAACGCTCCGTAACGATAGGCATGGTCAAGCCGGAGCGCTTGAGACGGCGAGGGTGATCAGCCATCTTTCGACCTCCTAAGGCACGGGGACGGGGAGGCCTTCCACCGCCGCAGTCTTGAACATCTCACGGGTGGCGATGGCCTCGGACAGGGCCGCGACATTGGCGTATTGCCGGACTATATCTGTGGTGAGGATTCGGCCATCGTGGGACACAGCGGCGATGGTGCCGGACTCGGTGGCGTCGAGGTAGGCGCGCTGAATGGAATGGGCGGCGTCAGCCTCGGCACCGGTGGGGGTGAAGCCATCGTTGAGAGGGGCAACTTGGTTGTCTAGGACGCAGAATGAACCCTTGAAACCGATGGCGCGCCCGCGTCGAGCGGCTGCCAGGGTGTTGGCGGGGGTGGCGAGCAGGCCACGGTCGGGGTGTCGCCACCAGGCTCCCAGCGGGGTCTTGCCGGCGGCGCGAGCTATTGTGACCAGGCGCTGCATGAGGTACTGCATCAGGTGGATTTCGCCTGACGGTTCGGGC
This sequence comes from Chloroflexota bacterium, assembly GCA_009840165.1. Lineage (GTDB taxonomy): Bacteria > Chloroflexota > Dehalococcoidia > Lucifugimonadales > UBA3495 > Bin87. Next base: position 23,128 of record VXOG01000028.1, on the reverse strand, counting down.
CGCAGATCCATGATGAGATCGGCGCGGCCGAGGGTGAGGGCGTAGATGCGCGGGCTGGCGGTGGCAATCTCGAAACCGCTGTGGTTGCCCGGGGCGGTTTCCAGAGAGGCGACTATTTCGACGCTTCCGGGGAGCAGGCCGCGCTCGCCCTCCAGGGCGGTGATGGTAGCGTCGATCTGGGCGATCTGGTCGGCTGATTCAGCGCGGCTGACGACAACGCCGGAGACTCCGGGCCAGATGGCAGCGCGGAGGTCAGCAAGCATCAGCGCGGGCTCGATCTGGACGTAAACTTCGGCGCCGCCGGCTTTAGCTGAGCTAAGGCTCTCGGCAACCTTTTCGCGGGCAGCGGGTTTGTCGGACTCGGCGACAAATTTGACCAGGTCGAGAACAATGACATCCGGGCCGGCCTGGTGAGCCGAGGCGATGCGTTCCGGACTGGACATCGGAACGATCAACCAGGAACGCCTGATTTTGTCTAATGCTGGCATCGGGAAAATGTCCACTATGTACAAAAGACGCGGAGGACCGTATCGGCAACGTCCAATGCTGTATAATGCGCTCGGTTGAAAATGGACGAGCGAAAGACACTATGTTCGTCCTGAAATTTTATCCTACGTCAAAACATTTGGCAATGCAAAATGCCGGAACACTTTGAAAGGATTACTCTTTCATACTGATCCTTCTCGACAAAGGACGGGAAGTTTTGGACACTTTCTAAAATAATGTACATTCCGTCCTGCGTTGCGGATTGGCCTTTTGCGAAAAAGAGAGATGACAATTGAGAACCTTTGGACAAGATTATAATCTGTTCAAGGGAGTTTGTGACATTCCGGCTTAGCCGTTTGGAGTTGATGTGACCGCCGCCTTACAATTGGAAATACATGACCTACCCGACACCGGCGAAATAATGGTTAGCCTGGCCGAATCGGGAGAGGCACGCAGGAACGCCGCGTCGGTGGGGTTCGCGTTGGCGTTGGCCGACGAGGAACGGGCGACGCTGGACCGATACCACAGCGAACACGTGAAACCCACAGTCGGGGCGTCGGCGAGGGTGGAGGCGGTGGAAGGAGTGATGCGCAACCTGGGTCGGCTTCTGTTTGAGACCGCATTCCCCACCGGCAGCCGAGCGCGCGGATTCCTGGACGAGGTGATGGAGAGGGAGGACCGGGGGGAGTTGGTCATCATATCCGGCAGGCCGGAGTTTTTGTCATTGCCGTGGGAGTTGATGAATGACCCGCAGCTTGGTTACTTCATCAACGGATTGACTGGCGTTGCGCGACAGGCTTCGGTGGACGTACCAGCGGGGGAGACCGCGGAGCGCGTGGACGAGGCCTTGCACGTGCTGATGCTGTCTGCCTCTCCGCTGGACGGGACGCCGCCGCACAATGGACCGCTGGTTGATCGCAACACGATAGCGGGCGGGAGACTGGCAACCGCGACCGTCGCGGCGTTGGAGGGTTTGAACACGGAGGCGTCGTTGGACAATCCGAGGCCGGCTACCCTTGAAGCGTTGCAGGGCCTGCTGGAGAGGAGCCCGAACCACTATCACATCGCGCACATAGACGGCGTTACGCTGGACGCTGCGGGCAACATGCAGCTGGAGGATGCCAACGGCGGGGCTAGCGCCGTTTCGCCGCGCCGGTTGGGAGAAACATTGGCCGGCGGTGGAATGAATGTTGTTCTGCTGACTTCCGGAGCGCAGAACGAAGACATCAGCATGGCTAGCTGGTCGGCGGCCGCTATGGAGATCGCGGGGGCCGGCGTGGCGCAGGTCGCTGCCTTGCCGGCGCCCTTGCATCCAGACGCTGCTGAGGGGTCGATGCGGGCGTTTTATACGCGGCTGGCGCAGGGGAACACCGTAGCGACGGCGGTTTCGTCGATACGGCGCGGTTTGATGGATACGCCGGAGCGGGTTTCCGTGTACGGCAAGCGGGTGTGGTGGGACTGGCAGTTGCCGGCGGTGTACCAATCGCGCGAATTCGTGCCGCCCGTTATCGCGCAGCACCAGCCTGACCCGTTGGCGCCGCCGGTGATCCATCCGGAAGAGGCCCCGACGGATGACCTGCAAATTCCGGTGCAGGGACAACATGGGTTGATTGGCAGGCAGGCCGAGATGCGGCAGTTGGAGCGGGTTTTGCAGGCCAACTCGGTGGTTTTGCTGTCGGGCGATACGGGCACGGGCAAGACGGAGCTGGCGCTGGGGTTGTGTCGCTGGTTCTTGAAGCCGGCGCGGGTGGCGTACCCGGGCGGCGTGTTCTATACGGCGTTTGAGGCATCGCAGCCGGCGGGAATCGAGCGGGTGGTGCATGAGATCGGGACAGCGGTGGCGGGGTTGGATTTCGCGGACATGCGGGCGGAGCAGCAACGAAGATGGGTACTGGCATATCTACAGCAGAACCCGTCGCTGCTGGTTTGGGACAACGTTGAGAACGTGGCGGGCTTTCCGGACGGTAATGCCGGGCTGCTCAGTGACGAAGAGTTGCCGGGGTTGGCGGCTTTTTTGGGTGAAGCGACCACCGGCCCGGTGGGCACGGCAGCGTTGCTGTTGAGCCGGCGTGGCGCCGAGGACTGGCTGAAGATGCCCTACGCATCGTTGACGCTGGAAGGGTTGACGGAAACGGACAGGCTGGCGCTGGCAGCGACGTTGATGGACAGTGCCGAGGTGCCGGCTACGCGGGCGGGCGCGGACTTCGGCGAGTTACTGGATATGCTGGGCGGGCACCCGCTGGCGATGCAAATTGCCATTCCGCCGGTGAAGGACGTGCCGGCGACGGTGGTGTCGGCTGAATTGCAGCGGTTGATGGACCAGCAGCCGGACGGAGGCGAGGCCGGGCGGAGCCCGGTTTTGACGGCGACAATGGAGTATTCGTTCTCAAGAATGTCGCGGCGGAACCGGACACACCTGCCCTTCATGGCGCTGTTCCAACGGCGGGTGATGCTGGACGTACTGTCGCACATCACCGAGGAGCGGACATACTCGCAGGTGATGGGGGAGGATCTGGCGTCGGGCGCGACGCGCTCGCTGCTGACGCCGGACGGTGGATTGCAGTCGTCGGGGCGCTCTTATGCCTCTTGCCGGACGCTGCTGCGGCAGGCGCAGGCAGCGGGGTTCCTGGAACCGATTTCACCTAGCGTTTACCAGATCAACCCGGCGATGCCGTGGTTCCTGGGGCGCAAGCTGGGTGGTCAGGTGGCCGGCAACGGGATTCAAGCGCTGGAGCAGGAATTCGTCCGGGTATATGCCGATACCGCCGACTACTTTATGGAAAGCCTGTACGAGAACCAGGACACCGGCACCACTGCGGTTCTCGCTGAAGAAGGCAATTTGACGCAGGCGTTGGGGTTGGCGTTGGAGTACCGGCAGTGGGACAACGCTCAGCTGCTGATCCAGCCGCTGGCGCAGGTGTACCGGATGCAGAAACGGTTCCCGGAGTTGAGGCGGTTGCGGGGGCAATTGCTGGACGTTATCGGGCGCACGTCGGCGGAGGCGGAGACGAACGGCGCGGTTGAGTTCTGGCAGTACCTGTTGGGCACCGACGCCATGGAATCCGTGGAGATCATGGACCTGGACCGAGCCGAAGGGTTCAACGAGCAGTTGCTGGCGTACCTGCTGGAGCAGCCGGGCGGCGACACCGACGAGCGGACGGCGGCGGTGTATCACCAGAACGGGTTGATCGCCAGCCGGCGGGGACAGTACGACGCGGCGTCGGAATGGCTGGAAAGGGGACTGGAGATAATTGACGGCGGGGAGGATCAGGAATCCATCGCCGACGCTTGTTTCGCCATCGGGCAGGTGCGGCACCATCAGCGGCAGTACAGCGCGGCGAAAGAGTGGTACATGAGGTCGCTGGACATTCACCAACGGCTGCCGGACTACGAGGAGATGGTGAACGACTACCGGGCGCTGGGTTCGGCATGCCACATGCGGTTTGAGTACGACGAGGCGCGGAGCTGGTACCACCGGGCCCGGGAGGTGGTGGAGGAGAACCGGGACGAAGAGACCGCGATTTACATCTTCCACGCGCTGGGGACGGTCGATCACTCGGAATACCTGTTTGAGGAAGCGCAGTCATGGTACCAGCAGGCGTTAGGCCTGTGCGACCGGATGGGCATGACCGAGCAGATGATCGTTGAATTCCATCACCTGGGGACGCTGGCGCAGGCGCGGGGGATACCCGACGAGGCGGAGGAGTGGCTGACCATCGCCATGGAGTACCGGGAACGGATGGGAGACGTGCGCGGGGTTGGGATTGAGGCGCGTCAGTTGGGTGTGGTGTTCCACGAGGCGGGCGACCTGGATAAGGCGTACCAGTGGTACGACCAGGCCCGGGAGGCGTTTGAGAACTCGCGGGACGTGCTGCGGGCGGCGCGGACCTATGGGCAGTTGGGCATCGTGGAGGAGGAACGCGGGAATTTGCCCGACGCTCTGGAATGGGTGGCGCGAACGTATCAACTGGTGAATCAATACCAGTTACCGATGCTGGTGCAGGTGAAAGCGCACCTGGCGCGACTCCGCGACGCGATGGGCGAGGATACCTTCCGGCAGTGGTGGCGGGACAACACGGGGGCGGAGGCGCCTGAGGATCTGGACGTGGATGCGAGCGAGATTTTGTAAATCCGGGAACCATGCGCGTCAATTCATACTGGAAAAAGGGAAAGAGAAGATGGCAGAGAAACTATTGGACAGCGGGCCAATGGGTAAGGTAGTCAAGACGTATCTGATGCTAATCGGTGCAGCCGCTAGGCGTGAGACGGTTCTTTACGGGGTCGTAGGCGACGCAACCGGGGTAATCGCGCGCTCGGTAGGCAGGGACTTATTAGACCCCGTATGGCGCTTCTGCGAGATGAAAGGCCACCCCGACCTGACTACCATTGTGGTCAGAGCGGGCATTGGAGAGCCTGCAGAGGGTCGCTCGGATTATCGGGAACGCGAAAAGGTCTATAACTATTCTTGGACGGACTACGCACCGCCGACCGTTGAAGAACTGGAAACCACGCCAGACGGCTAACCGACTTTTGCGACGAGCCCGGCTTTACTGCAAGAGCTAGTTCGGCTTTACAGTTATGGACAGGAAGGCAGTCGATTTTGCGCTCCTGGATTCCCGCCTGCGCGGGAATGACGTAGTTTAGGCATGAGGTGAATTGAGATGGCGCTGACAAGGCTGGAAATCAAGACGCGGAAACCCTTTGCCGGCGGGGAATCGTTTGGCGACGTGGGGCGATACGAGCAGATCGACGGGGTGGCGCATTTTGCGGTTGATCCGGCGCATCCTGACAACGGAGTGATTGCGGACATCGGGTTGGCGCCGCGCAATGGCGACGGGTTGGTTGAGTTTTCGGCCGATTTTCGCATCGTGAAGCCGGTGGACAACGACCACGGCAACGGACGGTTGCTGCTGGACGTGGTGAACCGTGGCAAGGAACTGGCGCTGAAGAACATCAACAGCGCACCGGACGGGCCGCCGGACGCCGATCCGCACCCCGGCAACGGTTTCATGATGCGGCACGGGTATAGCCTGGTGTGGTGCGGTTGGCAGCATGACGTGCCGGACGCGCCAGGGTTGTTCCGGTGCAACGTGCCCACCGCGCATAGCGCCGACGGGTCTCCGGTGTCGGGCCGGATCGTGGTGTCGTTCCAGCCCATTGCGAACACCGACACGCAATTCCTTTCGGACCGGGAGCACCGTCCGTATCCGACGAACCACCTGGAGAGCTGGGACTCCGTGTTGACCGTGCAAGACCACGAGGACGCCGATGAGACAGTAATTCCGAGGGAGCGGTGGGCGTTTGCGCGTCTTGTGGACGGCCGGCGAGTGCCCGACGCGGCGCACATCACCATGGACGGCGGGTTTGAGGCCGGTAAGGTGTACCGGGTACTGTATGAGACCTCGCACGCGCCGGTGGTGGGTTTGGGGTTGCTGGCGACGCGGGACATCGCCGCGTGGCTGCGGTACGGGAAGGTTGATGCAGAGGGTACGGCGAATCCGCTGGCCGGCGCGATTGGCCGGGCCTACGCATACGGCCGCAGCCAGAGCGGGCGATTCCTGCGGCAGATTCTGTACCTGGGCCTGAACCGGGACGAATCGGAGAGGGTCGTGTTCGACGGGATGCTGCCGAACGTGGCGGGCGGCAAGATGGGTGAGTTCAACGTGCGGTTCGGGCAGCCGTCGAGCCTGTCCAACCGCAGCGTGAACAACCTCCCGCCGTTCCTGGATCTGGAACCCAATGGCGACGACGGCATACTCTCAGAGGCAACACACCGGGGCTGCGCGCCCAAGGTCATCTACACCAACACGTCGTCGGAATACTGGGGCGGGCACGGGGCGCTGGCACATATGACGCCCGACGGCAAGGCGGATGTGGCGTTGCCCGACAACGTAAGGTCGTGGCTGTTTTGCGGGACGCAGCACGCGCCGGCGAACCTGCCGATATCCGATACCAACCCCGACACCGGAGCGCGGGGAACGCAGGCGTTGAACTATGTGGACTACCGTCCTTTGATGCGGGCAGCGCTACATCATCTGGATCGATGGGTTACCCAAAACATCGAACCGCCGGCTAATGGGTACCCCAATCTAGCCGATGGGAGCGCGGTCGGCGCGGATGAGTTAGCCGCCTGGTTCGGTTCGCTGCCCGGCGTTGAGTTTCCGAGGCATCAAAAGGCGATACGCAAGTTGGACTTCGGGCCGGATCGGGCGGTTCCGACGGTGATACCGCCGACCGTGGGAGACTCGTATCCCATGCTGGTGTCGGCGGTGGACGTTGACGGGAACGAGGTTGGGGGCATACGGCTGCCGGCGATTGAGGTTCCGTTGGCTACCTACGCGGGTTGGAACGTGCGGCACGCTGACATCGGCGGTACCGGGCAGGTGCTTGCGGCCGGCGGCACGGTAGCGGGATGCGCAATTCCGTTTGCAATTACACGGGCGGAAAGGCTGGCTTCGGGTGATCCCCGGCCGTCGATTGAGGAACGGTACGGGTCGCGGGAGGAATACGTCGAAAGGGTGCGAGCGTGCGCGGAGTCGCTAGTGGAATCGGGGTACGTGCTGGCTGAGGACGTGAGCGTGCTGGTGGCACAGGGGGGCGATGTGTACGATGCCATCGTGCGGGCGCCAGTGTCGGTGGCGGCGGATGATTGACGCGGTATCTGCTGCTACGGATGCGAAAAGGATTGAACAATGACAATCGCAAACTTAGAACAAGCTGTCCGTCGGGTCCGACAACAATTGGGCGATTATCCGCCAACTCGGGAAGGCTACGGTCACATGTATTCCGAATTGGTTACGCGTTATCTTCTGATTGACCCCGTTGTACAAGCTTTGGATTGGGACCTGCACGACTTCGACTACGCAGCGGTCGAGTGGCCCCTGCCTCCGGGTCAGTATGTCCAAAAAGCTGACTATGTACTGTTCAACAGAAGAGGGCGTCCAGTGATCGTAATTGAAGCTAAATATCGCGGACGAAATTTGGTCAATCACGAAACCCAGCTAGAAAGTTACACTTCCGAAATGCTTTCGGGGATCGGCGTGTTGACTGATGGCATGGAATGGCGGCTCTATAATCTGAGGAGGCGCGGGGAGTTTTCGAGCAAATTTATCGGTGGTGTCCAGGTCATCGATGGGCAAATACTTGAACCCGGTAAAGATCGCACCGCGAGTATCCGCGGGTTGGCGCAGTACCTCAACGAATGGTTAGACAAAGACCGTTGGTGGTAACGATGAACGAGCAGCGCAAGAAACAACCTTTTTACTATTCTCTTCACGCCGTGGAGTTCAAGGAGCGGTGTCTGGAACTGATTGACGAGATCTACCGAGATGGGGACGTATTGATTGTGACTGATGGCAGTATGGCAGTTGCCGAGGTGACACGGTATGTTGAGCCTCCTCTCGGAGGATACGGCAGTCTCAAAGGCCGAGTTGAAATTCTCGGCGACATTGAAGGGCCGATGCCTGTGGAGTGGTACACCGATCCGAACGTGCAGACGGATGAAGATTGGGACATTTCAGGACCGATGCCAGCGTCCTGGTTCGTCGACCCGAACGAAGGTAAACCGCGGGAATACCGAAAGCCGGAGAAAGTTGACGTATCGGTTTTGCATCGCCATAGGATCTTGACACTTGATACTGGCGAATTCGTGGCCCAGTTGGAAGAGGTGATTGCCGCCGTCTCCGAGAGCGAAGACGGACTGGTAATCGTATTTGACGATGAAAAGCCGCTCGTGCAGGTTAAGCCAAACAAGGGAATACCAGACTTCAACCAATGTGGCCATGTTGGTGAGGAGCCAGTCCATTGATATTGGGAGATACCCAAGCGGTCGTCTGGTATCTCGCCGGGAACCGCCGACTCGGCCAGCGAGCGCGTAATAGAATGCGGCTGGCCAACCTGAGCAACGATGCCGCATTTTCCGCCATCTCAATCTGGGAAATTGGCATGTTGCAGCAGAAAGGACGACTTGGCAATGCTATGTCCGCTACGCAGTGGTATGAATGGCTGCTGGCTGAAGGGTTCAACGAACTCCCCGTGACCGGAGCCATCGCCGCCCGCGCCGGTGACCTACAAGATATACACGGCGACCCTGCCGACCGCATCGTTGTAGCCACCGCGCTGGAAGGACACCTGTTAATCACCAGCGACAGGCCGATTCTCGAATGGCCGCACCAGCTTGATCGCTTTGACGCCCGACGCTAGTTCGATCAGAAAAGGAGCAAACGTTATGTCAGTTGGAACTTCGATACCTTTGCCAGCTTATACGCTGGATCCCGCGTTCATGGCGCGGACGGCTGAATCTTTGGGGTTTGAATCCATCTGGTACGCGGAGCACCCGATTCTGCCGGTGCAGAGCGCGAGCCAGTTTCCTTCTGGCGGTGAAATTCCGTGGACGTATGCCCACTTTGCCGACCCGTACATCGCTTTGGCGCGGGCATCCGGCGCTACCAGCACCATCAAGCTGGGTACCGGGATTACGCTGGTCCCAGAGCGAAACCCGTTGATGCTGGCGAAGGAAATCGCCACGCTGGACCGGATCAGCGGCGGGCGGTTCATGTTCGGCATCGGCGCGGGCTGGAATCGGGAGGAAACGGAGATTTTCGGCGGCGATTTCGATCATCGTTGGACGCAGACGCGGGAAGCCGTGGACGTGATGAAGGCGCTGTGGACGAAGGACGAGGCCGAGTTCCATGGCACCTACTACGATTTCCCGGCGGTGAAGTGCAGCCCGAAGCCCATCCAGCAGCCGCATCCGCCGGTGATCCTGGGCGGCTTGGCACGCCGGGTGCTGCAAAGAGTCGCCACCTGGGGCGACGGTTGGCTGCCCAACCGCATCACGCCGCAGGAGGTGGAGGATAGCCGCGCCCGGCTGGACGAACTGGCGACGGCGCGGGGCCGGGATCCGAAGTCGCTCAGCATTTCGATCTACGGGCAGGCACCGGATGGGCAGTTAGTGCAGGATTTCCTGAACGCGGGAGCCGATCGCGTGGTAGTGCGTCCCGAGCACTGCGATACTGAGGAGGAAATGGCGGCGCAACTGGAGCGGATCGCAGAGGCGGTGATCAAATAGCCGCGATACAATAGAAATAGAAAGCGCCGGCCGAGCCGCTGCCGAAGAGAGGAATCGAGGATTTATGGATCGCACTACCGAATTGCTGAGTTCGTATGCCTGCAACCTGTCGTATGAGGATCTACCGCCAGAAGTAATACACCAGGTGAAGCGGACGGTGGCCGACACGCTGGGTTGCGCTGTTGGCGGATACCTGAGCGAGCCGGCCAAAGTGGCGCGGAAACTGGCCGGAGACATCACCAGTGGCACGCCGTCGCGCATCCTGGGAACCAACGACTACTCCTCGCTGGACATGGCCGGGTTCGCTAACGGCGTGATGGTGCGGTATCTGGACTGCAACGACTCGTATTTTTCGCCGGGCGGCGGGCATCCGTCCGATATGATTCCGGCAGCATTGGCCGTGGCCGACAGCGTGGAGGCGGACGGCAAGACACTGATCACCGCGATCGCGCTGGCGTATGAAGCGTTCTGTCGGATCGCCGACCAGGTGCCGGACAACCAGTGGGACCAGGGGGTCTTGAGCGTCATCGGCGCGGCCTGCGCGGCCGGGAAGGTGCTGGGGCTGGACGAAGAGCAGATGGGCCATGCAATATCGCTGGCGGTGGTTCCCAACGTCCCGCTGCGGGTTACTCGCATGGGCGAGCTGTCGATGTGGAAGGGTTGCGCGGCGGCGGCGGCTACCAGGTCGGGAATCTTTGCGGCGCAGTTGGCTGCTGAGGGAATGACTGGCCCGTTTGAGCCGTTCGAGGGACGAAAAGGACTGTGGGAGCAGGCGATTGGCTATCCGGTGGAGATTGAGGCGCTGGGCGGCGAGGATTCGCCGTTTCGGATACTGAACTCAATCTTCAAGTTCTACCCGTCGCAGATTCACACCCAGGCGCCGATAGACCTGGCTATCCAGCTGCACGACAAGGTTCAGCCGGATGACATCGCGTCGATCAAGATTCAGTCGTACAACTCAGCGGTCAGCAGCGCGTCCACCGAGCCGGAGAAGTGGGACCCGAAAACGCGGGAAACGGCCGACCACAGCATACCGTTCCTGACGGCGGTGGGACTGCGGGACGGAGCCGTTACCCCGGCGACCTTTGCGCCGGACCGGATCTCCGATGCCGGGCTCCGCACCATCATCAACAAGATGCGAATCGACGAGAACCCGGAGTTCACCGAGCGATACCCGGAGCAGTACAACTGCCGAATCGAGGTGATCAAGAGCAACGGTCAAACCGAGGTGGCGTCCACCAGCTACCCGAAGGGACACGGGAAGAACCCGCTGAGCGATGCCGAGGTGGACGCGAAGTTCCGACGGTTGGCCTGTCCCACCGTTACCGAGCAGCAATGCGAGCAGGCGTTGGAGTTGATCTGGTCGCTGGAGAACCTGCCGAACCTGCGCGGTATATTTGACAGCCTGGTGGTGTAAGCACGATTTGAGAGAAGGCGCAAAAAAGCTTTGAATCCGATCGAGATGGAGAAACGTATAAACGAATTACAGGTCGGATAGACCTTGTGACAACGGGGGTTGCCGTGATAGACCCGAAAAATAACGAAGACATCCAGTTGGTTCTGGACATCGGCAGCGGCGACGAAAGAGCATTGGAGGCCATATACGACCGATATGCGCAACGAATTTATTCTCTGGCGATGTCGGTTTTGAAGGATGAGGGGTTGGCGGAGGATGCTGTGCAGGAGGTGTTCTCCAACATCTGGCGAAAAGCGGGGAGTTATCGGCCCGAGATGTCAGCGCCGGGCACGTGGATCATGTCGGTGGCGCACCACAAGATAGTTGATTTTTACCGTTCGCGCCGGCGCACCACCGATCGTACGACCCAACCGGAAATGGAGACGCTGCTGCGCCTGCCGGACCAAAAGTTGAGCGTTGAGCAGGAAGTGGAGCGCAGTTTCAACGCGCGGCTGGTGCGAACGGCGCTCCTGGAATTGCCGGAAGAACAGAGCCGGCCGCTTTATCTGTCGGCGTGGCATGGCTACAGCCAGTCCGAAATCGCGAAGATGCTGGACATACCGCTGGGTACGGTCAAGACACGCATGAGACTGGGGATGCAAAAACTCAAGGCGGCGTTGGAAGAATATGTGGCCTGAAAACTACAGCAACCCGCAGGATGAGACACCGCATCCGGAGGGGGAACTGGCGGCGTTCGCGCTGAACGCGCTGGACGACGCCGAGTTCCAGGCGGTGTTCCATCATGTGGTCCAATGCCTGCACTGCCAGGAAGTTCTGCTGGGGTTTCAGGAAACGTCGGCGCGGCTGACGGGCGCTGCGCCGGAGTCCCCATTGCCGGCGGGGTTGAAAGCGCGAGTGCTGGCTGGGGCCACGGGCAAGGAGATTCCAGCGGTTGGTCCGGCAGCGGCGGTTGATCCTCGGTGGTCAGGGCGGAGGTTGCGGCGGTGGTTGACTCCGGCGGCGGTGGGTGTGTTGAGCTTGTTGTTGGCCATATCGGTTGGCGTGATGGCGTTGCAGCAGCGGGAGATAAGTGAGCTGACAGCTACGGTAGAAACTCAGCGGGAACTTGTAGGGGACGTGTCTGCGTTGGCAACGGCTTCGCAAGCGACGCAGGACCTTGCCGCGGAGGTTACGCCGGATACCGTGGATTCCGCGACGGGTGACAAGGGAGTACAGGCAGCTTACGACAGTCGTTTTACGGCGGCAGCAGCGCCGGCCGCCTATGCGGTGGTCGATGACCGCGCGGGTCAAGGCGTTGGCGAAGCATCGAAAGAAGATATGATCGTAACCAACGCCGAAGAAGTGGATCAGATGAAGCAGGAGATGGCGGAGGTGATCGAAGCCACGGTGCTATCGGCGCAGCCGGAAACCGAGAAGGTTCCAATGAGTTCGCCCATGGGTACGGAACCGGAGGCGAAAGGGGTGTTGATGGTGGATCCCAACGGCCGGCGCGGGGTGCTGATGGTGTCCGGTATGCCGGCGGACACATACCAGATCTGGCTGGTGCGAGGCGGACACCAGGTGATGGTTGATCGGGTGGTGGTCAATGATGATGACGGAGCGGGAATGAAGCAACTGGAAATGGATGAATCGATTTTCCAGTTCCAGCAGGTCGCTCTGCTGCCCGACCAGCGACACGGCCCGACCAGTCCGCCGGGCGAGCGACTCCTGTCGGCGTTGATTATGCCTGGGCCGCCTATGCCGCCCCGGTAACCGAAACGGGAGGTGTAGGAAAATGATTGATCGCAGAACCAACGCGCCAATACCGACACCAACGCCTCCGACGGGTGTACGAAGAGACGACGGCCTGGATTGCGAGATTTGCGGCGCCCGGATGCAGGAACGCAGCTGCAAAATAACTTGCCGCAACTGCGGGTTCACACGGGACTGCTCCGACCCGTAAAAGGCCACCAGTCGGGCGCGTTGCGGAGCGGCAGATAGCGGAACAGTTCGGGCTGAACGTCCACGGCGAGGCGCAGGGCTTCTATGATAGGGAGGCGGATAGCCTCGTGGGCCTGTAGGGATGCGCGCAGTTTGAAAAGGTGGTAGCACTCCCGGAGGCTCAGGCGGGACAGCACACGTTGATAGTGGGAGTGGGTTACCAGGTATTGCGCGAGAGCGGGGCCTCCGCAGGTGGACTTCAACTCGTCAAAGACTGAATCCGCGCCACTGATTGCGCTATCAAAGAGCGGTTCTAAACCGGCATCCCATATGAGGTTTGGGACGTGGTATCCGTTGGCGGTGGTCAGCGATTGCGAGAGATAGGTCTGCATTCGGTGGCGGCGGAACTCGCGCAGCGCGCCGTAGTCGAAAGTGAACTCGAAGGTGTAGCCGACCAGCTCAAATTCGCGGGGAGCCGGATCGTGGGGGCCGATGCTACGGACCGCGTCGTGGATGAGAGCCAACCGGTCCTCCTCGGACAACGCTGCGGATTGTGCCAGGGCTTCCGAATAGCTCCCTCCGTTGCGGAACAGCAGGGCAGCGGCGACTTTTTGCGGCGCGTCGCGGTCGTAATCGAGCAAAGCTACTGAGGTTTCGAGGTTCGCGTCAGCGCCGGAGTGCATGTCGTCAGACGATGCCTGCAAGCCCGCGAGGTAGGGATTGTGGTCGGCGTACTTGACCAAAGTGGGAGTGATGCTCCGGCCCTGCTCTCGGAGTTCCATTCCGATGTCGCGTTCCTCCTGTAGCACAGATGACATCAGCTTGGTGATGGCGTGTTCCAGCGTGCGAGCGTTGGCGGTTACGCCGACGTTGGTGAGCGTCGCAGCCGGCAGGATGGCGCGGCAAGCGTCGGTGGCCAGGCGGCGGAGCCGTAGGTTGTAGGCGGAATCGCGCTCGTTTTCGCGTTGGGGCGACGTGCGGCCTAAATGATCAAAAACACCGTCTAGGAGTTGGTGATAGGTGGTGAAAAGGTTCCGACAGGCTGTTACGTAGGTCTCGCGCAGCGCCGGCGAGGAATCCAACTCCTGCGGAACGTGGAAACTGTCGGGGTCGATGACCTGGTAGCGTGAGGACTTTTCGGTGTAGGAGGCGAGGCGGTTGTCCTCAAGGGTATCGCAGGCCAGGCGGGAGACGTTTTCGACGGCCAGGTGCAGGACGGCGTGCTCGGCTACGGAGGCGTGTCCGTAGCCGACAACCCAACGCTCGTTGAAGCTGGCGGCGCTTTCTTCGGTGACCCGTCGGGCGATTTCATCGAACGGTTCGGGCGACCGGGAGGTCATCGCGAAGGTTACGGCGATTTGTTCCTCGGTCAGATCCCGGGGGGATAGGGGGTAGATTCGCCGGTGGTTAGCCGGCGTTTCTGGATTCCGGCTTTCGCCGGAATGACGATACTGGGGCTGGAATGACGGCGTGGGCGGGCTATCCACTAGTTCTTGCAGAAGGCCGGGAAGCCGTCGGGCATGACGACTTCGATGAGGTGGATTTTGTCGGCGGCGACGGCGTCCTGGACGGCCCGGGTCATTTCGGCGACGCTGTGAACGCGGGTTCCGCCAATGCCATAGGAATCGAAGAGTTTGACGAAGTCGGGGTTGACCAGATCGGTAGCCATCGGCTTGCTGCCGCGGTCGCGCTGGTAGCCTTTGAGGACGCCCCACGCGGAGTCGTTGAACACCATAACGATGGGGTTGATGCCATACTGCACGGCGGTGCCGAGTTCCTGGGCGTTGTACTGGAAGCCGCCATCGCCGGATACGCAGATCACCGGGCTGTCGGGGCGGCCGACTTTCGCACCCATGGACGCGGGGTAGGCGAATCCCAGGCCGGCCCAGCCGTGGGGATACATGTAGCTGCGGGGTTGATTCATTTGCAGGCAGCGCACGGCGCGGTTGGCGGGGATGGTGGCGTCCAACGCGAAAATCGTGTCGTCGGGAATCACCGAGCGGATGGACTCCCACGCCTTGAGTTCAGGCCCCCACTGTTCTTGCAAGCCGGAATGGATTTGCTCTTTCAACGCGGCGACTTCGTTGCGGTACTCGTCGGTGGAACCGATGTCGGTATTTCCGGCGGCACTGAGGAACTGGCGGACGACGGCGCCGCTGTTGGCGGGGATGCCTACCTCTGTTTCGTAGTTCCGGCCGATGTAGTCGCCGTCGAGCATGACGTGGATGATTTTCTCGGGGAGCTTGAGGCCGACCCCTGAGGTGGAACGGTAGGGTAGGTTGCTGCCCAGCACCAGCGCGACGTCGCATTCGCCGAGCCAGTCCAGCACCGGGTTCTGTCCCCAGATACGGTTGCCTAGGGCCATGCCGAGGGAGAGCGGGTGATTTTCGGGGAATGTGCCTTTTGCGCCGTCGCCGGTGACGACGGGCGCGCCGAGGCGTTCGGCGAGCTGGATTATGTCATCCGCGCCGCCGGTGGTGTGGATTTCCTCGCCGAGGAAGATCACCGGGCGTTTGGCGTTGCGGAGCAGGTTCCACGCGCGTTCAACCTGGACCGGGTCGCCCTGGGGCACATCCGGATCACGGGGTTGTAGCACCTCGACATCAGCTTGTTGGCCCAGCAGGTCGGTGGGGACTTCAAGCTCGATGGGCCGGGGGCGGCGTTCCCCGAAGCGGACGAAGGCTTCAACGAAATGGTCGGGGATGGACTCAATCTGTCCGATCTGAGCGTTCCAGTCGGTTACGGCGGCGAACATGCCCAACTGGTCTTTGGTTTCATGGGTGGCCATCTTGCCGCTGCCGATGAACTCCGTTTCGACGTTGGTGGTCACCTGGAGGATGGAGGACGCCGAGAAGTAGGCCTCGCCCATGGCTCCCACGGAATCGGCGGCGCCGGGTCCGGTGCTGGTGAGCAGGACGCCGGGCTTGCCGGTAGCGCGGGAGTAGCCGTCGGCCATGTAGCCGCAGCCCAACTCCAAGCGTCCGCCGATGAATCTCACATCATCCTGGCGGTCAAACAGGGCATCGAACAAGTCCAGGGTATGGACGGAAATGATGCCGAATACGGTATCGACGCCTTGGGCCTGGAGGGAGGCGACCACAGCCTGGCCGCCAGTCATTTGTGGCATGGTGGGACTCCTGTAGTTAAGGTTGTTGGTGGGAAAAGTAATCGGTCAAGAAGTCCAGCACTTGCCGTTTTTGTTCTTCGGAGGCGGATTGAACAATAGCAAGAACATTGAGCCACCCTGTTTCATCATCCCAGTAGTTCCGCTTCATCACCTGATGCCGTCCGCATAAAGGCTGCCATTTGTCTAAGTCTTGTGGATCCGAGTCCGCGTCAAGGGAGTGGGGCAGTTTATGGTCGGGAGTTAGGCGGACCGTTCCGCCACCAACGGGGTCGATGTCGCCTTGCCGCAAGCCACAGGGCGCACCTTCCATGTTCCACTCGCATCTGTAATTGGCAGCCTTTAAAACCTCTTCCCAAACGTGCGCCGTTGGCCTTACCCGGCCGGATGCCCGGCTCCGCCGCTCGGCATTTGGCATCATGTATTCGCTTTGTTTGAGATCCCCACGATTACGCCAGGATAGAATCGTGTAGCCGCTATCGGTTCTAAGCTCAGATAGACGCTGATGCCAATTTTCCGGCTGCCTCCCAGTTCGTGGATCTGTAGCTACCTCTAAAATTTGTTCCCTAGTGGCAACTTTGCCTAAGTTGTCCAAAAAGAATGCTTCAATCCTGGCTCGCACCGACCGCTGGTCATAAGGACCTCTGATGACAGCGTCCCGCTCGTTCACGGCAACCCTCACGCTGCCATAGTCGAGTCAATGTTACGATAGCAGTTCTTAACACGTTCCCGTGTTACGTCAACCCATTGTTGCGACTCATCACAGAGAATTGCCTGCCGACCCAATTGCAAGCACGCTTCCCCGGTGGTACCGGAGCCGCACATCGGGTCCAGCACCAAATCGCCCGGCTTTGTGGTCATCAGAATCAACGGTTTGATTACCGACAAGGGCTTTTGCGCCGGGTGCCCGGTTTGCTCGTCTTTGCCGACAAAACCGACATTAAGGGGGACTTCCAAAACCGTCGGGGGACCGGGAACGAATCGCATTTTACCCGACTTATATCGTTCCAACTGGTTGGCGTTCAGAAAATGCTCAGGATAAGTCTGCGCTCCCTCTGTGGAGAAGTGAAGGCAGGCATTTTGCGCGGAACGCCAACCACGTATTACTGAAGGACAATTCTTGTAATACCAGGTCAACCACGCCGTAAGCTTGAAGCCCTGCGGCATCCGGCTAACTTGGTGTGCCACAATCTCCGGGAAACCCCACACAAAGATGTGCTGGGATACCTTGGCCGCGGCCGCGATGACAGACTCGAGCCAATCATGGTAATCCTCGCGTTGGCCCCCGACGCCTTTGTTGTACCAGGGGTCAAGGATGGTGGCTGTCACGCCGTCCGGCACGCCGCGGAGGGTTTCCAGCACATCGGCCGGCGGTAGCGTTCTGACAGATTCCATAGTAGGTCCCTATCCGCTTACAGCAGCAGGCTGACGGGGTTTTCGAGGACGCGCTTGATTTCCATGAGGAACTGGGCGGCCTCGGCGCCGTCGGCGACTCGGTGGTCGGTGGATAGGGTGGCTTTCATCGTGGTGCCGACGGCTAACTCGCCGTCGCGCACGACGGGCTGCTGCTTGACGCTGCCAACGGCCAGAATCGCCGCGTGGGGCGGGTAGATGATGGCGGTGAAGCTTTCCACGTCGAACATGCCCATGTTGCTGATACTGAACGTGGTGGAACTGTACTCTTCGTTGCGGAGGGTGCCGCTGTTGGCGCGGCTGATGAGATCCTTGGTAGCGGCTGCAATTTGCAGCAGCGACTTGCTCTCGCAGTTGCTGACGCCGGGCAGGATCAGTCCGGACTCAAGCGCGATGGCTATGCCGATGTTCATTGCGCCGTGGACTTCCAGGTGGTCGCCGCGGAAGAAGGAGTTGAACTTGGGGTGTTTGACGAGGGCGAGAGCGCAGGCCTTGACCATGAGGTCGTTGACGCTGACCCGATTTTCGGGATCGGATTCGTCGTTGACATCGCGGCGGAAGGCCATGGCTTTGCCCATGTCGATTTCGGCGGTAACGTAGAAGTGAGGCGCGCTGGCCTTGCTGTCGGAGGTCACCCGCGCGATGGTCTGGCGCATCCGGCTGAGTTCGATGCGCGAATCTGCGGGCGCGGCAACCGGCTGAGCCACAGGAGCGGGAGCAGGAGCCGGCGCAGACGTGGGTTCAGGAGCCCTCGGCTGGTAGCTCTCGATGTCGCGCTCCGTGATGCGCCCGTTGGGTCCGGTTCCGGAGACTAGCGAGAGGTCGATGCCGCGCTCGCGGGCGAGGCGGCGGGCGATGGGGGAAGCGCGCACCTCGCCATCGGATGGCGCCGGAGCGGGCGCAGCGGACGGCGCTGCTGTGGGAGTCTGGGCGGCAACCGGCGCCGGGGGAGGAGCCGGGGCAGCGGCCGGCGGAGCAGCAGCAGCCTCCACCTCGGGCACTGATTCGCCGGGTTCGGTGATGATGGCGATAAGATTGCCGACGGGAACGGCGATGCCTTCCTGTGCGACGATCCGGCCGAGGACGCCACCGGTGTAGGCTTCAAACTCAACGGTGGCCTTGTCGGTCTCGATGTCGGCGATCACCTCGCCACGGTCCACCGATTCGCCTTCCTGCTTGTACCAGCGGACGACGGTGCCTTCCCGCATATCGTATCCCATCTGTGGCATGACGACGTTGGTTGCCACGGTGTCCTCCTGTGCTAACGCAATGCTGGGTTGGTGGCAGGCCGTTGGACGGCCCGCGGATGCTACGAGCCGTTGACCAGTTTTCGGGCGGCAGCGACTACGGAATCGGCGCTGGGGATGGCTGCCATTTCGAGGGGGTACGAGTACGGCATTGGCACTTCGGCTCCGGCCACGCGGCCTACTGGAGCGTCCAGGTAGTCAAATGCATCTTCCTGGATCTGGGAAACCAGTTCGCCGGCGAAGCCGCCGATGCGGGTTGTCTCTTCGACCATGAGCGCCCGGTGGGTCTTTTTGACAGAGTTGACGAGGGTTTCGGAGTCCAGGGGCCGGAGGGTGCGGAGGTCGATGACGTCAGCCTCGATACCCTCCTGGGCCAGGATGCCGGCCGCCTGCTCGGCGACGTTGGCCATGCGAGAGTAGCCGCAAAGGGTGATGTCTTTGCCGGTGCGCCGGACATCGGCCTTGCCGATGGGCACGCGGTAGTCGCCGGTATCGGGGGCATCGCCGCGCGTCCCGTACAGCAGGATGTGCTCCACGAACATCACCGGGTCGTTGAGTTCACGGCAGGAGCGGAACAGGCCGATTACGTCACGAGGCGTGGCCGGCGTCACTACCGTCAGTCCCGGTATCGAGGCGTACATTCCCTCGAAGGACTGGGAGTGGGTCGCGCCCACGGATGCGCCAGCGCCGGTGACGGTGCGAATGATCAAGGGAATGGAAAACTGACCTCCGGACATATAGCGGATCTTGGCGGCGTGGTTGACGATTTGATCCATGGCCAGGAGGCTGAAGTTAATGGTCATCAACTCCACCACCGGGCGTAGGCCAACCATAGCTGCGCCGACGCCGGCGCCCACGATGACCGATTCGGCCAGTGGAGAGTCTTTGATGCGGTGTTTGCCGTACCGCTCGTAGAAGCCCTTGGTAACGGCGAAAGCGCCCCCGTAGGGGCCGATGTCTTCGCCCATAAGGAAAACGCGCTCGTCCTCGTCGAGGGCTTCGCGGAGTACGGATGATACGGCGTCCCGGTATGTGATGACCGACATGGTAATTCCTCGCGTGGTGGGCTGCTGTTTCAGGTAGGAATTCCTTCGGTCGGTCGGTCGGTATAAACGCCGTCGTAGAGTTCTTCAGGTTCCGGCCATGGCGATGATTCGCCGAATTCGGCGGCGATGACCACTTCCTCGTCGACGCTGGCGTCGATTTCGTCGAAGTCCTCCACGGTTGCGATGCCTTCGTCGGTGAGCCAATCCCGGAAGCGCGGAATGGGGTCCTGACCCTCCCAGTATTGGACCTCGTCGTCGGGCCGGTAGTCGGCTGGATCAGCGACGGAGTGGCCGCGGAGCCGGTAGGTACGGGCGACGACGAATGCCGGCCCTTTGCCGGCGCGAACGTCGGCGTTGATTTTCTGCATCAGGTCGCGGACTTCAAGCACGTCGTTCCCATCGACCTCATAGCGATCC
Source organism: Chloroflexota bacterium (assembly GCA_009840165.1). Classification (GTDB taxonomy): domain Bacteria; phylum Chloroflexota; class Dehalococcoidia; order Lucifugimonadales; family UBA3495; genus Bin87. Next base: position 2,988 of record VXOG01000028.1, on the reverse strand, counting down.
ATGCCGTAGGCGGCGGCCATCTCGTGCAAAGAGTCCCACATGACGAGGGTTTCTTTAGAGGACGCGCCCATGCCGTAGAGGTTATGCTCGCAGAAAAAGATAACCGGCAGGTTCCAAATGGCGGCCAGGTTCATAGCCTCGTGGAATTCGCCTTCGTTGACTGCGCCGTCGCCGAAGAAGCACAGTACCACCTGATCGTCGCCGCGGTACTGCACGGCTAGGGCGATGCCGGCGGCGATACACAACTGGCCGCCGACGATGGCGTAGCCGCCCATGAAGTTGAGCTCGTCGCTGAACAGGTGCATTGAGCCGCCCTTGCCATTGCTGCATCCGGTGGCCTTTCCCATCAGTTCGGCCATGACTTCCTTGCTACCTATGCCTCGGGCCAGCGCCTGTCCGTGGTCGCGGTAGTGCGTGACGATGTAGTCATCCTCGCGCAGGGTGTTGATCGCGCCGACGGCGATGGCTTCTTCCCCGTTATAGACGTGGAGGAAGCCCTTGATGTTGCCTCGCGTGTACTGCCGCTCCGACTCTCGCTCAAACTCGCGGATGAGCTTCATCTGCCGGTAGAAACCCAGCAGGTCGTCTTTGGTCAGATCGGGAACATCCGCTGCTTTGAGCATATCCCTTCCTCGCAGGCAGTGATTTTGGTTTCGCGGGAATGACGAATTGAGAGCGCTTGCCGCTACATGTGCAGGGCGCGGCCTTCGGCGTCCAGGGCGGCTTCATGGACCATTTCGGCGACGCTGGGATGGGCATGGACGGCCCAGCCCAGTTCGGTAGTGGTGCCTTCCAGGAGGTGGGTCATCTGGAGTTCGGCGAGAAGCTCGGTGACTTCCGGGCCGCACATGTGGCCGCCAAGGAGTTCGCCGTAATTCGCGTCGATGACCAGCTTCACTATGCCGTCGTTTTCGCCCATGGCCGCCGCTTTGCCGCTGGCCTGGACGTTGAAACGGCCGACTTTTACGTCGTAGCCCTGCTCGATGGCCTGGGCTTCGGTGAGGCCGAAGGAGGCTACCTGCGGATGGCAATAGGTGGCCTTGGGCAGGTAGGTGTAGTCCAGGGGTTGGGTCTCTTCCCCGGCGATGTTTTCGACGGCGATCACACCCTGAGCGGAGGCGACGTGGGCCAGGGCGAGCTTGCCGGTAACGTCGCCAACTGCGTAGATACCGGGCACATTGGTGGCCATCCGGTCGTCGATGCTGATGTAACCGCGCTCGGTAGCTACGCCGACACCGTCAAGTCCGAGGTCCTCGGTGTTGGGGAGCACGCCGATGGCGACGAGCACCTTGTCGAACCGGGCCGTTTCCGATACTCCTTCCTTGTCGATGGTCAGCGTAACGCCGCTGGCGTCGGCCTGGGCGTTGGTAACGCCGGCGCCGGTCTGCATCTTGATGCCGTGGCGGTTGAAGGCGCGCTCCAGCTGCTGGCTAATCTCCTCGTCCTCGTTGGGGACTATGCGCGGCAACAGTTCAATCACGGTTACATCCGCGCCGTACATCCGGTAGATGTAGGCGAACTCGACGCCGATTGCCCCGCCGCCGATGATGGCGATGGAACCGGGCACGTCGTCGGCTACGATGCTCTCCCGGCTGGTGATGATCTTTTCACCATCAACGGGCAAAGGCGGGATGCTGCGCGGGCGTGCGCCGGTGGCGACGATGATGTTGCGCGTGGTAACGCGGGAAACCTGCCCATCGGGTCCCGTTACGTCAATGGCGCGGGCGGAAACGATGCGCGCGTTGCCCTCAACGTGATCGACGTTGTTCTTGCGGAGCAGGAACGCGACGCCGCGGGTCATACGGTCCACGACCTGGCGGCTACGCTTCATGGCTACCGAGTAGTCGGCGCGGAAATTGTCGAATGACAGGCCGAACTGGTCGGCGCGCTGGACGTAGGAAACAATTTCGGCGTTTTTGAGCAGAGCCTTGGAGGGAATGCAACCCCAGTTAAGACAAACGCCGCCGAGGGCTTCTCGTTCTATGACGCAGGCTTTGAGGCCCAACTGACCGGCGCGGATGGCGGCCACGTAGCCACCCGGCCCGCCTCCGATTACTGCTACATCATACTCTGCATCGGTTGCCATCAATCTGACCAGCCCACTAGTTTGGCGCAACCCACCGACCGCCACAGTTGATGACAAGATTGGGGCTGCGCTTATTCGCGCATTATAGCGGCAGGGTCGATGAGCGGCAAGTTTGGGCTGGCCGCTGCGCCGGGCCGAGCGGGCGTGACGGTGGGTAGGCCGACGTCGCGTCCGCCCCGGACTCGTCGGGCGCGTCTTGGTGGAATCCGGGCGCGTCTGCTAAAATAGACGCATCCAAAATTGGAGCAGGTGGAACGATGCGTATAGGTCCTTTGGGGATGACCGAACTGCTGCTCATCCTGGTAGTCGTACTGCTGATCTTCGGAGCTTCTCGGCTGCCCGGCGTGGGTTCCGCGTTGGGCAAAGGGATACGTTCGTTCAAAACATCGGTGACCGGTGAGGATGAATCGACCAGGCGTGAGGAAAGTTCAACTGAGGCCGGTTCGGAAGATCGGCGGTCTTGACCGCGGAACTTTGACAGGCATCGAGTAAACGGAGGAATCCATGACGGGCGCTGAATTGCCAACGCTTGGGACGATTGCCGGCGTTGGCTTCGCTTTTTTTCTGGCGGCGATTGGGGCCGCTGTCGCTTTTGGTCGGCTGACGCAGCGGGTTGTCCAAGTGGAAGGCCGCCTTGATGCTATTGATGCCCGTCTCGACAGAATCGAGACTGCTATCAACGAACTGCGAGCGGAAATGGAGCAGACTAACCGAATCTTGATCGGGCTGGCGAATCATCGCCATGACACCGATGGCAATACCGTGTTCACCATTCCCCAAGCGTGACCTGTAGCGGATATTCTCTTCACCCCAACCCTCTCCCTCAAGGGGAGAGGGTATATTTTTGGGGAATTATATACAATTTTAGCCAAAGGCCCGGTCTATCGCCGGGCCTTCTTGTG
>VXOG01000051.1 GCA_009840165.1 Chloroflexota bacterium | reverse complement strand
AACCTTCCGCGGGCGCCGGTTAGCTCAATACGCCCCCCCCCCCCAACTCGCGTCACGGGGTGGCGCGGCCGGGGCCGCCCCCCTCGGCCTCCCGGCGGCGCTCGGCAGCGCGCCGGACCCGGAGGCCGCTGCTGCCGAGCTAACCGAAGCCATCCGCGCCGCCGGCGGTCGGATCTAAACATAATTGTCAGAATCAAGATTTGCCGGATTATCGGGTTTTCAGGATTGTGGTCAACTCAATCCCGCAATCCTGTGAATCCTGATTCTGACAATTGCCGCCACTCCCGCTAAAGGTAATGCTATGCCGACTCGATACGGCCCCCAATTGGCGGCGTTGTCCGAACACGCTGTCTCGCAACTCACCGCCCGGCACGAGGCCCGGGAGCGGGCGCTGGCGGTGTCCCGCCAAGTGATACGCAACTCCGCCAACGCCATTCGCGCCGTCCACCGGTACGATTTCGATGAAGCCCGGCGATTAATTGCCGAAGCGTCAGGGCAGTTGGACAAGACCACGAGCATTCGCACCGACAACCCGGAGATCTATTACGCCGGTTTTCTCTCGGACGCTCGCAAGGAATTCACCGAGGCCAACATAACCTTGGCCGTTATTTCCGGTGGCGAAATTCCAGATGCGGAAACCCTGGGCATCGACCCGCCGGCCTATCTCAACGGCATGGCTGAGGTGATCGGAGAGTTGCGCCGTTACATCCTGGACGCGCTGCGCCGGGATGACACCGGCCGCTGCGAGGAACTGATGGAATTGATGGACGAAATCTACGGGATACTCGTCACCGTCGATTTTCCCGAGGCCATCACCGGCGGCCTGCGGCGTAGCACTGACGCCATGCGCGGCGTCCTGGAGCGGACCCGCGGCGATTTGACCATTTCCCTGCAACAGAGGCGGCTGGAGCAACGGCTGGCCCAACTCGAATCCTGATCTCACTTCGCTCGTCCTGAGCCTGTCGAAGGACTGTCATTCCCGCCGCCCTGACTGCAAACTGGATTAACCCCCTGCTGTTTTCTTGGCCTGTTGAAGACGCGGTTTTGGAACCCCTGCTCCCGCCGGGATTGGTCATTGACCATTGGCAGGGCCGGGCCTACGTCAGCCTGGTGGGCCTCCGATTTGACAACCTGCGGGTCCTCGGCGTGCCAGCGCTCCCGCGAGCTTACAATGAAATCAACTTGAGGTTCTACGTGCGCCGGCGGTCGGGCGATGAGGATTCCCGGCCGGGGGTGGTGTTCTGCCGCCAGTTGGTTCCGCACCGGCTGACTGCGTTGGCGGCCCGCGTGATGTATGGGGAGCCGTTCGAGACGGTTCCGACCGGGCATGTATTCTCCGGCAGCTATGCCGCGGAAACGTTACTGCCAGCCTGTGTTGAATACCATTGGGATGAGAACGGTCGCCGTCATCAATTCTGGGCTTCCGCGGACGAAGCGCCGATGATTGCGCCGCCTGGCTCACTGGGGGAGTTTCTGACCAGCCGATACTGGGGCTACAACGGAAAACCGGCAGCCGACGTCAGAACGTATCACCTGACGAGGCCGGCCTGGCAGGTGCGCCAGGCTTCTCGGTGGGGAATCGACTGCGATTTCAGCGATGTTTGCGGCGGTCGCTTTACCGAAGCGATGCGAACAGTGCCCGCGTCGGTGTTGCTGGCCACCGGCTCCAAAACCGCAGTCAGCCTGCCGGTCGCGTTGCCCCGCTGAGCGATCCGACTCGTGTATCCTGTACACCTATGCCAACACCCCACACCGGAGCCGATCTTATGAGCGCAATACAAGCCTGGACCGAAATGGTCCGCATAGAGCACGAGCAGTCCGACCGGATTCGCGGCCAACGGCCCGCGGATTCCTGGGCGACTGCGGCCCACAATTTCAAAGAAGACCCGTTTCGCACTGACGATCCAGTCGTCGAGGAGCTGCGTTCCCGCTTGGTGAAGGGCGAGACCCTGCTGGACGTGGGCGCCGGCGGGGGCCGTCTGGCCCTGCCACTGGCCCTGACCTGTAGCGCGGTCACCGCCGTCGAGCAGTCTCCCAGTATGCGTGCCGTTTTCCGTGAGACCGCCGACGAATACGACATCCGCAACGTGTCGATGATTGAATCGGATTGGCTGAACGCGGCCGCAGAACCCGCCGACGTGGTGCTGTGCTGCAACGTGCTCCACGTCATCCACGACATCGGAGCGTTCGTACGCAAGCTGGACAACCATGCCAGGCGCCTGGCGCTGGTGATAATGATGCGGACGGCTTCCAGGTCGCAAGTTCATCACATCTGGCAGGTAGTGCACGGCGAGCCACGGCTTTCGCTCCCCACCGTGTCGCAGCTGCTGCCGGTGCTGGACGAGTTGGGCATCCAGCCGGAGATTACCGACCTGCCCGAACGACCAACCCTCCGGTTCACCAGCCGAGAGGCGGCCATTGCTGGCATTGCCTCCCAGCTGTACGTGAAGCCCGGCACCGAGGAGATGCAGCGGCTGGAGCAGTTCCTGGACCGCTCCCTGCAACACCAGAACGGCGTCTGGCGACTGGAGGGGGCTCAACCCATTCGCAGCTGCCTCATCTCCTGGCGTCCCGTCGGCCTGCGATAACCAAACTACGTATCCGCCCGGGCGCAAGTTGAGATTGGTATGCTGCCATTGGTAGAATGGCGTTCGTTAAGAGCAACTGGAGGAACCGTTAATGGTTGAACAGGCACAACGCGCTGCGGTGATCGAGTATCCCGACAGCTTGGACGCCATAGAGGAATGTTACCGGCGGGGCTGGACTGACGGCCTGCCCGTGGTGCCGCCCACGGCGGACCGGGTGCAGGCCATGCTGGATGCGGTTGGCCTGGCTCCCGACACCGTGTTGGGAGAAGTTGAGGTTCGCCGGCGAACCTTGACCGCGGAGCAGGCCGCGGCCAATGCCGTAATGGCGGGATGCGCTCCCAGCTATTTCCCCGTCGTGCTGGCGACGATGAAGGCGCTTTTCGAATTCGATCCCAACTGCATCCACGAAGTATCCGCCGTAACCAACTCCACCGGGCTGTTGACCATCGTCAACGGGCCGATCCGGCGCGAAATCGAGCTGAACTGCACTGACAACCTGTTCAGCCCAGGTTACCGGGCCAACGCGACCATCGGGCGCGCGCTGCGCCTGATCTTCATCAACGTGTTCGAGCAGCGGCCGGGGGTCCTGGACCGAGGGTGCATGGGCAGCCTGACCAAGTTCGGCGTGGTTTTTGGAGAGGATGAAGAGAATAGTCCGTGGGAGCCCATGCACGTCAGCCTGGGTTTTGAGCCCGAGCAATCCACCGTTACGGTGGCGACCATTCAGGATCCTTCGATGCACGGGAACCGCTACGGCGCCACAGGCGAGAGTCTGCTGGATTCAATCGCCGATGGAATGGCTTCCCATGGATTGGGAATTTACTTCGGCCGCGAAATCAAGTGGGTATGGGTCGTGGGCCACTGGCACTCCGAACTCCTGGGACGCCAGGGTTGGGGCCGCCGGGCCATGCAGGAATACCTGTACGAGCGGGCGTGGCGTTCGGTGGGTGAGCTGAAGCGCCTGGGGATGGTGAAGGGAGAAGTTGAAGACGGCGATGACCAGGAAAGGTTGCTGACCGTGGACGGCCCTGACGACATACTGATCGTGAAAGCCGGCGGCGACAGCGGCATCTACAGTGGATTGATAATGAACTACTTCGGAGTGCCGGCCGTTACCACGGTGATCTGAACCGGGGCCGCGCCCAGACACGAGACGATGCCCACACAAAGGAGACCGCGATGACTACCGCCAACCGACCAACCGTACAGCTGATTGACCCCACGGGTTTTGATCCCGGCGAGACCGCGATGGTGATGGCGCCGAGGCCAATTGACCTGCGGGGCGGGCGCCTGGGCCTGCTGGATAACTCCAAGGCCAACTCAGACGCCATCCTGTGGGCCATCGCGCGCGAGCTGGACGCCGAGTTTGAATTTGCCGACATCTTCTACGCCAAGAAACACAGCGCGTCGCTGCCTCCCTTCCCGGAGGTGCTGGCAGACCTGCACCGCAACGCCGACTTCGTAATTGCCGGCGTGGGCGATTGAGGGGGCTGCTCGTCGGGCAGTTTGCACGACGGAATTACTTTGGAGCGCCAGGGAATACCGGCCGCCACCATCATCACGACGGTCTTCGCCAACACGGCCCGGGCCTACACGCGACTAATGGGCGTGCCCAACTTCCCCTACCTGATGTGCCCCCATCCCATCACCAACGTCAGCGGAGATGGGCTTCTGGAACGCGCGCGGGAACTCACGCCGGGCGTGCGCAAGTTGCTGATTAACGGTTCGCTGACGGACAACTAGCAGGCAACGTTCGGACCCAGAAGTAATGGCGGGATTTGGCAACATTCTCAGGCGGATCGCTGGGCGATTGAGGGAACAGGAAAATGCTCCGTCAGACGCTGGGGCTTTGGATCAGAGTGGCACACTTAGACCTGACCTGTCCTCGCCATCCAACCCACCGCTCGGCGTTGGTCAAGGCGACTTGCCCCAGCGTCCCACGGGCGAGGAATCCCTGACTCCTGCCGACTCCCCGATAACGCCGCCGAGGGCGATTGAAAACCCCGGACTTTCTTTTGGCTCAGAGTCGGCCCCGGCTCCCGGGGCCGAACTCCCCGGGGCCATGGTTGCCGAACCTGTTGGACCGGGGTCGGTGGATGTTGGCCGGATCAGGCTGACTGACGATGACGCCGTAACGGAAGATCCTCTCGTATCGAATTGCCCTTATTGCGGCCAGGGCGATCAACGAATCGGTACGCGCTGTCAACGTTGCTCGCAGGTGATAGTTCGCCTGCCGGCATGGGCGCAGCATCGGCGGCACAACTGGCTGATGGCCCGGCTCTCCTGGAAACGGATCAACTTCGCTGCGATAGTCGCGCTTCTCTTGGTGTTTGTGATCTGGGTGAACTATCCATTCGCGCCAAACCCCATTGTCCTGCTTAAGAAAATCCAATCCCAGATAACCGCAGATATGGGGCCAGGCGTCTGGACAGTCAGCGGTAGAGACCTGAGAAACACCAGGAGTGTGGAAGTCGGCTTCCCTCCACCCGAAGGGGAGGTGGTCTGGGAAAGTTTTATCCCCCAGCCGCTGGAATCGGAACCTGTGGCCCAGTATTCCAGCCTCTTTGTCGGCTCTGCCAATGGCGTCTATAAATTGTCGGAATATGACGGCCAAATCCTGGAAGGTTGGGATGGAGACACGCCCGGCCGAATTACCGGCGCAGCGGCTGTGTTTGAATCGTACCTGTTTTTTGGCAGCACCGATCATACGGTCAACGCCTGGAACGCTTTGACCGGCGACGCTTGGTGGAGTTTCCCCACCGAGGACACCGTGGAAATATCTCCGGTATTATCGGACGGTCTGGTCTATATCGGCTCAGGCAAAGGACTGCTGTATGCCCTTGACGCTCATAATGGCTCAGTTATATGGCAAACGCGGCTGGACAGCGACGCCAGCGCGTCGGTCGCTATTTATGAAGGCAGGCTGTTCGTGGGGGACGACAAGGGAATCTTCTATATCCTTTCGGCACGCACTGGGCAGGAGTGGTTCCGCTATCGCACTCTCAAGACGATCGCGGGATCCCCGGTGATTTCATCGGATGGAAAGCGGGCGTATTTCCCATCGAGTGGTGAGTTGTACGCCGTGAGCGCCGAAGAGCGTGAAGTGCCGGGACTATACCAATTCAAGAAAATATGGGCACAATTGTGGTTGTGGCAAGTGCCGGGCGTGCCGCGACCTCCCGGACAGCAGGGCGGACTGTGGCGTTTTAGGCCCGATAACCCCTTGCAGGGGATTTACAGCGCTCCCGCCCTGGCGGAGGACGAGGAAGGTAGTGCCCTTTACGTTGGCGGATACGACCATAATATGTATGCCCTGGACGCCTTTGACGGCGGCAGGCTTTGGACATTCAACGCCACAGACTCGATCTCCGCTTCTCCAATGATTGTGAAAGACCGGTTGATCTTCGGCGACGACGCGGGCAATGTGTACTCCTTGGACCGGAATGACGGCTCCCTGGATTGGAAAATCAGCGTCGGCTCAGCCGTCACGATACCGCCTATACAAAGCAATGAACTAGTGATAGTGCGCACCGAAGACGGGTACATCTACGGCATCAAGTGAGCCATCCGTTTTGCAGCGGAATCAAGATCACGGCAATAAGAAAGCCCGCCCTCTCAGAGAGAAGGGCGGGCTTTTTGTCAATGTCCAGCCGACGCTCAGTAGAGGTGGCACGAAACCCGGTGCCCAGGCGAAACCTCTTTTTCCACCGGCGCTTCTTCGGAACATTGCGGCATGGCAAAAGGACAGCGCGGATGGAAACGGCATCCGCTGGGTGGATTGATGGGCGAAGGAACTTCGCCCTGGAGGACAATGTCTTCGCGAATCAGGTCCGGGTGCGACGGCAGCGCGGCTGAGAATAGCGCTCGCGTGTACGGATGGAGCGCGTTGTTGTAGAGCTCTTCCGTTTCAGCGTACTCAACGATCTGCCCCAAGTACATCACCGCGGTCTCGTGCGCCATGTAACGAACGGTCGCCAGGTTGTGAGCGATCAGCAGGTAACTCACATTGTACTGTTCCTGCAGGTCTTTCAGCAGGTTCATCACCTGGGCTCTAATCGACACGTCCAGGGCGGAGACCGGCTCATCCAGAACGATCAGCTTCGGGTACGAAACCAGGGCGGACGCTACGGCGATGCGCTGCCGCTGCCCTCCGCTGAATTCATGTGGATAGTTGGTAGCCTGTTGAGCGTGCAGGCCGACCTGCTGCAACACTTCGGCGACGCGCTCGTTCTTCTCCTGCGTGGTCACGTTGCGGTTGACCACCAGCGGTTCCGAAACGATGTCGCGGACCCGCATGCGCGGGCTGAGCGATGACCAGGGGTCCTGGAATACAGCCTGCACCGTCGTGCGGTAGTCCTGCAACTCAGCCCCTCGGAAGGTGTTGATGTCCTTGCCTTCCAGCAAAATGTCGCCTTCGGTCGGATCTTCCAAGCGAAGCAGGAGCTTGCTGGTGGTAGTCTTCCCGCAGCCCGATTCGCCGACCAGCCCGACCGTCTCGCCCTGTTTAATCGAGAATGAAATCCCGTCCACCGCCTGCACGTACCCGATGGTTTTCATCAGGATAAGGCCCTTGGTCACGGGGAAGTACTTTTTCAGGTTGCGGACTTCCAGAAGAGCGTCGTTGTTAGTAGCCACTGCCATGGGGAGCAGTCCTCCTCAAAGATTATCGGATTGTAACAAGCTTGACCGGCCCTATCCCGCGGTTCCGGTCGGTGGCACGAATTCTTCAATCGGCGTTCCCTGCCAGTCGGGGTCCAGCGCCCAGCAATCCGCATAGTGTCGCTCATTCAATGTGTAGGACTGCGGATAGGCTTCGTAGCACTGGTCAGCGACGTACGGGCACCGTGGCGCGAAGCGGCAGCCTTCCGGTAGGTTGGAGAGCAGAGGCGGCTGTCCGTCAATGGAGTACAGGCGGTCCACGCTCTGTTCCAGTTTCGGAACCGAATTGATCAGCGCTTGGGTGTAAGGATGCGCCGGGCGGCTGAAGATGTCGCGCACTTCGCCTTGCTCAATGATCCGCCCTGCGTACATCACCGCCACGCGATCGCACATCCTGGCTACCACTCCGAAATCGTGAGTGATGAAGATGATGGCCAAACCGGTTTCGGCCTGGATTTCCTTCAACAGACGCAGGTATTGCAACTGGATGGTGACGTCCAGCGCCGTGGTTGGCTCGTCCGCTATGATAACTCCGGGCTCACACGACATTGCGATGGCGCCGACTACGCGCTGCTTCATGCCGCCGGACATCTGGTGAGGGTAGTCGTCCAGTCGGCGCTCCGGCGCGGCCACGTTCACCTTGCGCAGGGCGTCAACGGCCCTCGAGAGCATTGAGCTCTTGTTTTCCTTGTGGGCTATTCCCAGCGCCTCCCGCAGTTGGTTTCCGATGGTGAATACGGGGTTCAGGGAGGTCTGCGGGTCTTGGAGAATCATGGAGATTTGACGACCGCGGACATCGCGCATCTCGTCTTCGCTCTTCTGCAGGATGTCCTCGCCATTGAGAACGATTTCCCCCTCGACGATTCGCCCCGCCGGCTTGGGAACCAGCCGCAATAGGGACAGGGCCGTCATCGTCTTCCCGCAACCCGATTCCCCGACGATGCCCAGGGTTTCACCCTTACGCAAGTTGAACGAGATGCCGTCCACCGCTTTTACGGTGGCGGCGCGGGTGAAGATGTACGTTTTGAGGTCGTTGACCTCGAGGATGGTGTCTGTAGCGGTCTGTACAGCTGTCATGGCTTAAACGTTCCTCAATTTGGGGTCCAGTTTATCCCTCAGCCAGTCTCCCAGCAGGTTCATAGAGAGTACAGTAAGCACGATGGCTAGGCAAGGGAACAGGAAAATCCACCACGCCGTGGTGATCAGATCCCTTCCGTCGGCCACCATAACTCCCCACGCCGGCGTAGGAGCTGGGATTCCCGCGCCCAGGAAACTCAGGGTCGATTCCAAAATTATGACGTGGCCCACCTCCAGCGTCGCCAATACTACCACCGTATTGACCAGATTGGGGAAGATGTGCCGCATCATAATGCGTGAGTTGGACGCTCCCGAAACCCGGGCTCGGTCGATGAAGTCCTGTTGCTTGATCGCCAGCGCTTCTCCCCTGACCACGCGCGCGTAACGCGCCCATAGCAGCACCGCGATCACGACAATCACCGTAGTGAAACCGGCGCCAATAGCCGCCACCAGCACCAATGCCAGCAGAATTGATGGGAACGCCAGCTTAATGTCCACGATGCGCATGATGATCGCATCGGTTTTGCCGCCCCGGTAGGCGGCCAGCATCCCCAGCAGGGTTCCCAGGCCCCCACCGAGCAGAATCGCCAGGGAGGAGACCATCAACGAAATGCGCGCGCCGTGCATGATCCGGCTCAGGATGTCGCGGCCTTGCTTGTCGGTACCCAACGGATACTCCATGGACCCGCCCTTGTTGGCCTGGAACCGGAGAGTATCACCGGGGTCAACCGTCCCGTCTTCGCCTCCGCTCAGGATGGTGGCTTCGCCGCGTTCCACTTTGCGCCGCGCATTGGTGAGGCCAATCTCAACATCCAGGCGATCCTTGTCCGCGCGCTGAACCACCGTCCGCGACTCGAAGCTTTCGGATACCCAGAAGGGCGGCAGCTTCGCGTCGTCCAGTACGCCGATGCGCTGGTTGTGAGGCGCCAGTTGATTCGCGAAGATCGCGGGAATCACCAGCAGGAATATGAGCACGGCCAAGGGTATGAGCGGCAGTTCACGGATCGCCCGGACCACTTTCGTGACCCGACCAGTGCGCTGCTGAGTATCGACCCCGGTTACCTCTGGGCTAGTAGTGACGGCTGCCATTTCACACCTCGTTCATTGCCGCACGCCTGGCGCTGTCCGCAGCAGTTTCCGGTCCCACCTATGTGTACCGGATCCGTGGGTCTATATACGCGTACAACACGTCCACCATGATGTTGATGATGACGAACGCGGTGGCAAACAACAGGACCACCGCCTGCACCACCACGTAGTCCCGGAACAGGATGGCCTTGATCACCAGGTGTCCCAGTCCAGGCCATGCAAACACCGTTTCGATCACCACCGATCCGGTGATGAGTACCGCCCCGATAAGTCCAAAGTATGTGAGAGGGACGATCAAGGCGTTCCGGAAGCAGTGTTTCCAGACGACTTTCCACTCGGGAACACCTTTGATTCGAGCCAGTTTTACATACTCGGTGTCGAGCACTTCCAACATTGACGAACGGGTCAGGCGCATCAGAGCCGCCACGTTGTAATACCCCAACGCCAGGGCAGGGAGGATAATGTATTCGATTCCTCCGCTGCCTGAAGTTGGGAAAATATTCAACTGGACGGCGAATATCCACATCAGTATCAGCCCGACGGCGAAGGTGGGCGCAGACTGCCCGAGGATGGCGAACAATTTGCCACCGTAGTCGAAGGGTGTGTCTTTCTTGATGGCGACCAGGACGCCTACAGGAAACGCGATCACGCCGCTGACGATGAGCGCAAGGGCGGATAACTTTACGGTGTTCGGCAGCCGCTGCACTATCAATTCAGTCGCGGTGGAATTGGGCCACGCAATCGCTTCGCCCAGATCGCCTCGGAATAACTTTCCGAGGTACTGGAGATATTGCATGTGAAGAGGCTTGTCCAGGCCCCATTCCGCTTTGATCAGCTCGATCTGTTCCTCTGACGCTTCTTCCGGCAAAAGAACGTTGAGCGGGTCGCCTGAAACGCGGGCCAACGCGAAGGTCACCGTGCAGATTACGAAGATCGCCAAGATGCCCTGAGCGACTCGTCTCAAAATGTATGCCTGCATTTTGGGTCCGTTCCTTTGTCCCCGTGAAAACCGTCCCCACCGGCGTCAACTCGAATCGAGCCGACGCCGGACGATGATGAGACTGCCAAATCGACACTCCGGGAGCATCCGTTACCGTCAGTAACGGACACCCTTGATGTGTTCAAGATCGGTGAACTGCCCACCGTAGGGGCCGAGGTAGATGTACTCCTCGACCACCTCGGGATCGATGACGACCTGCACCGACAGCGTGTGCAACGGAATCGAGGCCACTTCATAGAACAGTTCGTCCGTCGCTGCGTGCCAGTGGCCGAGCTGCTCCTCGAAGTTGAGGGAGTTCAGGGCGTTGTAGGTGTTTTGCCAAACGGTATCGCTCACGTAGAAGCGCATGAACCGTTCGGGGCTGTAGGCGAAATGAATCGTGGGGTGCGGCGGCTCGGCGTATCCGCGGAAAGGATAGATGCAGCAGGTGGTGGTAGCTCCCCGATATTCCTGCCGCCATTGCGAGAATTCCATCTCGCGGATCTCCGTGGTCAAGCCGATGTTTTCCCACATGCCGGCAATCGCCACAACGTAGTCCTTCATCTCTGGCAAACCGCTCATGGTGTAGCTGATCATGGGTACGTTGAACCCGTTGGGGTATCCGGCTTCGGCCAGGAGTTCCCGCGCACGTTCCGGGTCATACCCGTACAGCTCTTCCCACGACGACTCCCACTCGGGGTTGTAACCAGCGTACTCGCCACCGAATGCCTCGGCGCTGGGTATCAGTCCGGCTACGCGCCCCTCGGCTCCCTGGCCGTCGAAGAGGTTCTCGCGGATGGAGTCGCGGTCGATGGCTTTGTTCATCGCCATGCGCACCATCTTGCCAGTATCCCCGGGCGCAGCCCACGGAACGGTGGGGTCGTATGATGCGGCGGAATAGGGTTCGAACTCCGGTCCTTCCTTGGTGGCGAAATACATTCCTCCGAATACCATCATGCTGTTGACCGCAACCACCTGGCTCGGCGCAAGGTCCAGGCCGGCATCCAACGCCTGCCCGACCAACGCTCGGTCGATGGTGGCCACGTGGGCTTCACGCGCCAGCATGGCCGCCAGGCGGGTGGACGCCTCCTCGATGATCCTGATTTCAATGGTATCCCAGTCGGGAGTAACGCGGTAGTGTTCACCGGGAGCGCGTTCCCATAGCCAGCCAATGCCCTTCTCGAAGTTGGCGAACTGGTACGGTCCCAGGCGGGCCGGCCCTTGTTCGAGAAGCGTCGGCTCTCCCGCCGAGCAATACCCTTCCAGGTGAGGCACTTCCGCGAAGGCCTCGTACTCAGCCGCTCCGTTGGGGCAACCGGTGTCCCATTGGGCTTTGCTGGTCATGGGGAGACCGCGGTAGCCGGAGATCCAATAGTCGAAGATCAACTCTGGGCGAGCGCCCATCATGATATTGATCTCATAGTCGCTGACGACTTCCGGCAGCGCCTGCGGGTTTGTGCGGAAGTAGTCCGAGTAGGATGCGCCACACACGGGATTGGTGTAGTAGTTCAGCGAGTTGACAACGTCGTGAGCCGTGAATTCTCCGTACCCGAAGTGGAAGTTGACTCCCTCGCGCAGTTTGAAGTTCCACGTCCTGCCGTCTTCGCTCACGCTCCAGTCCGTCGCCAATTGAGGCTCCAGGGAACCGTTGTAACGGTTAGCGTCGATGAGGAACTCATGGGACGGTCGGTGCTGGCTCGTGGCGCTTCCCGTTACGTCGCAATCCATGATGCCCTGACGGGTCTGCTGCGAGAACAGGAAGACGAGGTCATTGGTCTTGAGTTCGCCCTCACTGGCTGCGGCTGCAGCCGTGGGTTGGGGCTGAGCAACCGGAGTGGTGCCCACGAACGACGGGCGAGTGGGCGCCGAGGTTGCTGGTGGAGGGGGAGCAGCCGCAGTTGCTGCGGCTGGCGCCTGCTGCTGCGGCTGCTGAGGCGCGGCTGCGGCTGCCGTGGGAGCCTCCTGCTGCGCTGCCGGCTGGCTCGCGGGTTGTGCGGGAGCAGGTTCCTCCGCGCCGCCGCAACCCGCGATGAACATTGCCGTCAGCAAGGCCATCGCGGTGAAAATCATCGGCCATCGAAAAACGCGTTTCCTTCTCATTACACCCCTCCTGAAAGAGTTGTACTGCATTCAATTTCGTTGATTCAGTTCGTTCTTCCTCCGGTTTTTTTGCGATTCGAGCAATGTGATACGGGTTTAGACGTTGCGCAGCCTGGGGTCCAGGCGGTCCCGCAGCCAGTCGCCCAGCAGATTCATGGACAACACGGTCAGCACGATGGCCAGGCAGGGGAACAGGAAGATCCACCACGAGCTTGTGATCACTTCTCTGCCGTCAGCGGCCATCAATCCCCAGGCCGGTTGCGGCCGGGGTATGCCAGCCCCCAGGAAACTCAGGGTCGCTTCCAGGATGATCACGTGCCCCACTTCCAGCGTCGCCAGCACGATAACCGTGTTGAACACGTTGGGAAAGATGTGCCGGAGCATGATCCTGAGGTTTGAAGCCCCGGCCACGCGAGCGCGATCAATGAAATCCCGTTCCTTGATGGTCAAAGCCTCGCCCCTGACCACGCGAGCGTAACGCGCCCACAGCAGCAGCGCTATCACGATGACCACCGTGCTGAAACCTGAGCCGATGGCTACCACCAGTGTCAGGGCTAGCAATATGGACGGGAACGCCAGCTTGATGTCCACGATGCGCATTAGGATAGCGTCCGTCAACCCTCCCCGGAACGCCGCCAACATTCCCAGTCCGGTTCCCAAGAAGCCGCCCACCAGGATCGCCAGGCAGGAAACCGCCAGCGAAATGCGCGCGCCGTGCATGAGTCGACTCAACACGTCGCGGCCCTGTTTGTCGGTGCCGAAGGGGTATTCCCAACTGCCGCCGGGCTCAACGCGCACCATCGTTTCGCCGATGTCCGGTTGTCCGTTGCCATTGGCGTCAATCAGGGTTCCGGCGCCGCTGTCGATGTTGCGGCGAGCATTGTTGAGACTCACCTCAGCGTTTTTGTCCCTGGCGCGTTGGACGATTACCTGCTCAGTCTCCCGGTCCGGCACCCACGCCGGCGGTTCCAGTACCCGGTCCAGGTTGCCCAGCAAGTGGTCGTGCGGCGCCAGCAAATCGGCAAAGACCGCCGGGATCACCAGCAATACGATGAGCACGAACGTCGGTATCACCGGGAATCGGCGGAGTTCTCGCCACGCTTTCGCGCCGAATGATTCTGCCGACGCTACCTGAGCAGCCCCGCCTACTTGTGCGCCCGGAGCGGTTGTCTGTACAGCCATAAGTCTTTATCCCTCCGGCTACGCCTATCCGTATCGGATGCGCGGGTCAACGTACGCGTACGTGACGTCCGTTATGATGTTGATCGCCACGTACAACAAGGCGAACAGCATTACCACGGCTTGCACGGTGATGTGGTCCTTGGAGTTGATCGCTTCAATGACCATCAACCCGAGACCGGGCCAGGCAAAGACCGTTTCGATCACCACTGAACCGGTAATCAATATGGCGAAGATGAGGCTGAAGTAAGTCAACGGGCCGATTAGGGCGTTGCGGAAGCAGTGCTTCCAGATAATCTTCCATTCCGGAATGCCCTTGATGCGAGCCAGCTTCACGTACTCGGTGTCCAGCACGTCCAGCATGGATGACCGGGTCAACCGCATAATCGCGGCCACGTTGTAGTAGCCCAGGGCGAACCCGGGCAGCAGCATGTGTTTGAAGCCTCCCTTGCCGGATGTAGGCAGCCAACCCAGTTGCACCGCGAATATCCACATCAGGATTAAACCCACGGCGAAGGTCGGCGCCGACTGTCCTAATATGGCGAACATTTTGCCGCTCGTGTCAAACCAGGAGTCCTTCCTCACTGCCGACAGCACCCCTATGGGAAAAGCGATCACGCCGGTGACGATCAGTGCAAAGGAGGAAAGCTGTAGGGTCGCGGGCAAGCGTTCGACTATGAGTTCAGCAACCGGCCGGTCCCATTTGAAGGATGTGCCCAGATCCCCGGTCAAAAGCCGTCGCATGTAGGTGAAATACTGGACGTGTAGAGGCTCGTCCAATCCCCACTGCTTCCTGAGGAGCTCGATCTGCTCCTTTCCGGATTCGTCATCCAGAATGGCCGCCAGCGGGTCCCCTGCGACACGCGACAATGCAAAGACGATGAGACTGATGACAAAAACTGCCAGCAGTCCTTGTAATAAGCGCAGGACAATGAAGCGTTGCATGGTGCTTGTTCTCAACCAGCCAGGTGGGAAACTTCGCCGACGCTTTTAGCGTTCCCGGCGCTGCGCGACAGAGTCTCGCACCGCCGGGAACCGAATGGCGCCGTTGGAAGGTTCGTCTATTCCCTCACGCCTTTCACGTGTTCGAGATAAACGTAGTTACCGTTGTTTGGCCCCAGGAAGATGTACTCCGCCACCACGTCCGGGTCAACCACCGCGCTCACTGGCAATGTCCAGCCGGGGATGGTGCCTGCTGCGTAGAAGATTTCGTCAGAGACCTTCTGCCAGTCGGTGGTGGCGTCCGCTTCGTTCAAAGCCCGCAGAGCCTTGTTCTTGTTCTCCTGGATGTCGTCGCTGCTGTATGCCCGGAAGAACCGCTCGGCGCTGAAGTAGAAGTGAACACGGGTGTCAATCGGCGCTGCTGGCCCGCGGAACGGGTACACGCAGCAGTCCGTGTTCAGGCCCCGATATTCGTTCCGCCAGTTGGAGAACTCAATGGGGTCAAGCTGGGGCTCCAGCCCGATCTCGGTCCAGAACTTGGCCATGGCTTCCATCATGTCCGGCATCTCCGGCACGCCACTCAACGGGAACACTGGAATGCGGAACGAGAACCCTTCGGGATAGCCGGCGTCCGCCAGCAGTTGCTTGGCCGCTTCCGGGTCGTAGCCATACAGCTCGTCCCAGCTGTCTTCCCAGGCCGGGTTGTAGCCGGCAGCGAAGTCAGGAACCAGCGTCGCCACCCACTGGCGGCCGCCCGCTCCCTTGAAGATGGCGTCGTTGATCTGGTCCCGGTCTAGGGCTTTGTTCATCGCCATCCGCACCAGTTTGCCGCTTTCCCCGGGGTCGTTCCAGGGATGCTGCTCATCCCGGGCAGCCACGATGTTATAAGCCTCCCGGTCGGCGGCTTGCTGCTCTGCCGAGGCGGTGGCGTCAATGCCTTTCTCGCCGGTGGCAAAGTACATGCCGCCGAAGATGGCGAAAGTCGTCTGCGCCGTTACAGAACTGTCGAAAACCTCAAGGCCGTCGTCGATGGCATCCTGCAACAGGGCGCGGTTGATGGCAGCTATGTGGCCTTCGCGGGCCTGCATGATGGCCAGGCGTGTCGCCGGCTCGCGCACGTCCTTGATCTCGATTTCAGCGAAATCGGCCTCCACGCGCCAGTGGTCGTAATCGACTCGGGACCACTCCCAGCCGACGCCTTCCTCAAAGCTGACGTATTCGTAGGGGCCGGTCCGAGCTGACTTGGCATAAACCGCGTCCCGGCTGGCTTTGCAGTACCCGATTGAACCGGACTCAGTGGTCTCGTAATCCGCTTCACCGTTGGGGCAGGCCTGGTCCCACTGTGCCTTGCTGCTGATGGGAACGCCGCGGTAGCCGGAGAACCAGTAGAGGAAGTCCACCGCTGGCCGCTTCTCCATGTGAATGTTGACTTCGTAGTCGTTGACAATTTCAACGTCGCTGCCCGGGTCGCTGCGGAAGTAGTCCGAGTAGGAAGCGCGACATTCCGGGTTGGTGTAGTAGCTCAAGGAGTGTTTCACGTCCCGCGCCGTGAAGTCGCCCCAATCGTCATGCCATCGGACGCCTTGACGCAGCTTGAAGTTCCACGTCTTGCCGTCCGGCGTGATGCTCCACTCCGTTGCCAGCATCGGGTCATACGATCCGTCGAACCGGCTGGCGTCCACCATGAACTCGGCCGACATGCGGTAGTTCACAACGCCGGAACCGGTAACCTCGCAGTCCAGCATGGATTCAAGGGATGGCGGGTCCAACACCGCGATCAATCGGTCGGTAACCAGTTCCCCTTCCGTCTGGGGAGCAAGGGTCGGTCGCGGCGTTGCCTGGAGCACCGAAGCGCGCTGCGTCGGCGTCGGAGCCAGTGTCGCCCCCTGCGGTACGGGTGTGTTGGTCGCCCTCACTTCTGCTGGCGCTTGGGTTGGAGCGGCAGGCGCAGCCTGCTGCTGCGTTTGTTGAGCGGGCGCGGGCGCCGCGGGCGCGGTCGTCTCCTCCGCAGCTCCCCCGCAGCCGACGATCATCGCCGTAGTCAACAGCGCAACCGCTAACACCGCTATCGGGTATCGCAAAAACCGTCTAAACGACATATTACAGGTCCTCCCGAACTGTTATTGAGTAGATTCTTGCGTGGATATTCGGATGGCGCCCGATGGGGCGCCGCCCGCGTCACGTTCGCGCAATATAGGCAATACCAATGCGTTCAGTCAAACCAAATTAGCGATATTGCGTTAACGATTTATGGTCATTCTTGCCGTAATCAATGAACGTGAACCGTCGTTTGTTTGCGTATATGACGTATAACGTAAATTAACCATTGCGAATTAACAATAATTTAACATCATACTTTCAAATGTATAATATGTCGGCTAGTGATATATCAAGAGACGTGATAATACGTCAACGGTATGCGTGCCGGCCAAACAGTAGGGGCGACGTATTTCGTCGCCCCTACTTATGAATCCTGTGAATTCGCCTTCAATTTGACGGTGTAAATGATGCATTATGTATCAATCGATGTTTTTGTTATGGAATTCGCAGTAGATTCTGGATGCTTGCCGTTTACAAAATGGCTTCCGCGATGCGTTCGACCTCGTCCAGGGCCTCACGGCTCGTGGTGTCCCCAAGGCGGACTATCACTCGGTTGGCCCCCGCGCTCTCGAATTGCGATATCAGGTTCCGGTCAGCCGGCTGACCGAACACGGTGATGCCTATGCCCGCAGGGTCTCGCCCCGAGGCTTCCGCCAGCTCGTCAATGGCTGCCCGGCCCGCCGCGATCTGTTCCGGGCTGGAAGCGGTGGGCATCCAACCGTCGCCCCAACGCGCTATCCGTCGGAACACGTTGCGGGCATTGCCACCCAGGATGACCGGCGGCCCACCTTCTTGAGCCGGCTTGGGGTTGCACTGAACCGGCGGGAAATTGTAATAGCGGCCATGGTACTCAGCGGAGTCCTGCGTCCATAGCGCGCGCATCACCTCAATTGCTTCCCTGGCCTGCGTCCAGCGGTGATCGAAGTCGCCGCCCATTATCTCCGTTTCCTCCCGCAGCCAGCCGGTTCCGATGCCCAGGAGGAATCGGCCGCCGGAGAAACGGTCCAGCGATGCAATGGCGCCGGCCAGCACCAACGGATTGCGCTCCGGTATCAGGGTAATCCCGGTTCCCAATTTAATGGTGTTGGTGACCGCCGAGGCCCGCGCCAACCCGATGTATGGGTCGGCCATGTCGCTCATGTAGTCTGGTATTGAACCGTCGGGTGAACCCGGGTATTTCGACTCCGGGTTCACCGGCATCACAGGATGCTCAGGCAGCCAGATCGACTCGAACCCCAATGCTTCCGCTTTGGCCGCAATCTCCGCTACGTCTATTGAGTTGGTAGAAATCGACATATTCAAGCCGATGTCCATGCCAGACCTCCC
The DNA here is from genome assembly GCA_009840165.1 of Chloroflexota bacterium. Taxonomy (GTDB): domain Bacteria; phylum Chloroflexota; class Dehalococcoidia; order Lucifugimonadales; family UBA3495; genus Bin87. The sequence continues at coordinate 57,640 of VXOG01000051.1, read as the reverse complement.
TGGGCTAGTTCCCGCTGCGTGGTCCTGATTGTCTGCGGGATGATAACATGCGCCAGGATTCCGGCCAATCTCGCAATGCTATACTACTTGCGGTTGCTCCCTGATTATCTCTGCAAAAAGGTGCCCAATAATGCCTCTCTACGTAATGCTCGCCAACCTTACCGGACGCGGCCGACGCATGGGGCATGACAACCCCAATCTGCTCAGCGATGCCGCCGCCGCCGTTGAAACCGCCGCCGGCAAAGTTCTTACTCAATACGCCGTTCTGGGCCGCTACGACTTCGTCATCATCACCGAAGCCGCCGACAACCAGTCCGCCGTCCGTCTTTCTCTGGAGCTTGGTCTGGCCGCCGGCTTGAACATTGAAACCCTGCCCGCTCTGCACATCGGCGTCCTTTCCGATGAAGAGCACATCAGCGTACTGCGGGATGCAGCCGTCGCCATGAATCTGCCGGCCGGGCCCGATGAGAGCGCCGAGACCGACGACTGGCGCATCCCCGACGATCCCGACTAGGTTCTGCTGACATTATATTCGTCATTCCGGATATTCATCATTCCGGCGAAAGCCGGAATCTAGTGTCCGAAATCGCAAATGACTATGCACCCAGGCATTTAGCGTAACCCCATGAACTCATCCACACCGCCAACCGCAATGACCATCGCCGGCTCCGACTCCGGCGGAGGAGCTGGCATACAGGCCGACCTCAAGACCTTCTCCGCGTTGGGCGTTTTCGGTACGTCCACCTTGACCGCGATCACCGCGCAGAACACGGTGGGCGTGACCGCCGTTCACGAAATCCCCACCGACGTGATTGCCGCGCAAATTGACGCGGTTATATCGGATATCGGCGCGGACGCGGTAAAGACCGGAATGCTGTCCTCCCCTGCCATCGTAACAACGGTGGCCGACGCCGTGCGTCGCCACGGCATCTCAAACCTGGTGGTGGACCCGGTGATGGTTGCCAAGAGTGGCGACCGCCTTTTGCGCGATGAGGCCATCGCCACCATCTGCAACGAGCTGATTCCGCTGGCAAGGGTGGTCACTCCCAATATCCCCGAGGCCGAGGACTTGACGGGGCGATCCATCGCATCTGATGACGGCGCGCGCCGGGCAGCGGAAGACATCATAAGCATGGGCGCCAAGTCGGTGGTTGTCAAAGGTGGTCATCGAGACGGCCCGCCCACGGACATCCTGTACGACGGCAATGAATTCATGGAGTTCACCACCGAGCGCATCCCCTCCACCAATACCCACGGCACCGGATGTACCTTCGCTTCAGCCGTGGCCGCGGGTTTGGCGCACGGCTTGGAACTGCCGGCGGCGGTTGAACAGGCCAAGGAGTATGTGACCGCCGCCATCGGCGCGGCTTATCCTATTGGGCAAGGGCATGGGCCGTTGCACCATTTTCATGCCTTCTGGCGGTAATTCCCGAAGAAGAGGTTAGAAATATGCCGGCTAAGTTTGACGTGGTTTCCAGCCGAGTCAGTTTTCCCGACCTGGATGCAGAGGTCCTGGACTACTGGAAGGAGCGGGACGTGTTCCGCCGCTCTTCGGACGAACGGCCCGACGCGCCCCTGTTCATGATGTACGAAGGGCCCCCCACCGCCAACGGCAGCCCGGGCATTCACCACGTCCTGGCCCGCGTGTTCAAGGACGTCATCTCGCGCTACCGCACCATGAAGGGCTGCCGCGTCATCCGCAAGGGCGGTTGGGATACCCACGGCCTGCCGGTCGAGTTGCAAATCGAGCAGGAACTCGGGATCTCAACCAAGCGCGAGATCGAGGAATTCGGCATCGCCGAATTTAACCGACGCTGCCGCGAAAGCGTCTTCCGCTACGTGAAAGAGTGGGAGGTGATGACCGACCGCATCGGCTACTGGGTCGATATGGACGACCCCTACGTCACGCTGGAAAATGGTTACATTGAAACCGGCTGGTGGATTCTCAAACAGTTGTGGGATCGCGGTCTGCTCTACCAGGACCGCCGCGGCGCTCCCCACTGCCCCCGCTGCGTCTCCAGCCTCTCGTCTCATGAGGTTGCCCTGGGCTACCGCGAAAACACTCCCGACCCGTCGGTATTTGTAAAGTTTGAGGCAGCTCAGTGGCTGGACGGTGAATCCCCCGACATTCCTTCATACTTCTTGGCGTGGACGACGACTCCCTGGACGCTGCCCGGCAACACCGCGTTGGCCGTCAGCGAGGACGCCGACTATTCCATCGTTGAAATTACCAACAGCGCCGGTGATACGATCCGAATGGCCCTCGCCACCGCGCTTCTGGGCGTGCTACAGGCTGACTACACCGTTACCCGGGAAGTTAAAGGCAGTGATCTGCTCGGCCTGCCATACCGGCCCCTGTACGACGCCACGCAATACGGCGTTCCCATCCGCCGATTTGTGGCAAATGACGATGGGCAGACTTCCCTGGAGGATGCTGATACGTACTCCACCAGGGTCGTCTCCGCCGACTTCGTGAGCATGGACGACGGCAGCGGAATCGTCCACATCGCCCCGGCCTTCGGCGACGAGGACCTTGGCCTGGGACGCGAGCACCAACTCGCGTTTGTGCAACCCGTCGATTTGCAGGGCGTCATCACCGGCAACTACCCCTTCGCCGGCAAGTTCGTCAAGGACGCCGATCCGGAAATCCTCGCCGACCTGGAATCCCGCGGCCTGCTGTACCACCAGGGCGTGTATCGCCACACCTACCCGTTCTGCTGGCGTTGTGACACGCCCCTCCTCTATTACGCCAAAACGTCCTGGTACATCCGCACCACGGCGGTCAAGGACCGGCTGGTGGGCAATAACTCCCGCATCAACTGGTACCCGGAGCACATCCGCGAGGGCCGGTTTGGCGAATGGCTGCGCAACAACGTGGACTGGGCAATCTCCCGCGAGCGCTATTGGGGTACGCCAATACCCATTTGGCAGTGCGACGGGTGCGGCGATATGGATTGCGTCGGTGGTGTGGCCGAGCTGTCGGATCGTTCCGGCAAGGATCTGGACGACCTGGACCTTCACCGCCCTTACGTGGACGATGTTACCTGGTCTTGCGCGACGGACTCCTGCGGTGGCGTGTTCCAGCGCATCCCTGAGGTGATGGACTGCTGGTTCGACTCCGGCATGATGCCCCTCGCTCAGTGGCACTATCCCTTCGAGAACCGCGACATCGAAAACGACGGTCGCCTCCCCGCAGACTACATCTGCGAAGCCGTTGACCAGACCCGGGGCTGGTTCTACAGCCTGCACGCCCTCTCCACCCTGCTACAGGATGACATCGCGTACCGCAACGTCATCTGCCTCGGCCTTATCCTGGACGGACGGGGCCGCAAGATGAGCAAACGCCTCGGCAATATCGTCGAACCCGATTCCATCCTCGACGCCCATGGCGCGGATGCCCTGCGCTGGTATCTGTTCACCGCTTCCCACCCCGGCGAGCCCCGTCGGTTCTCCGACCGGCTGGTGCAGCAGACCCTCCGCCAGGTGCTGCTGACCCTGTGGAACGTCTATTCCTTCTTCACCAACTACGCCAACATTGACGAATTTGAGCCTTCCCAGATCCCCGCGGACTGGCGCCCCGAGGCCGAGCTTGACCGCTGGGTGCTGGCCGAGCTCAACCAACTGGTCCAGGTGGTTGATGGCCATCTGGACAACTACAACCCCACCGACGCCGGCCGGCGCATCGCCGAGTTTATCGACGTGCTTTCCAACTGGTACGTCCGCCGTTCCCGCCGCCGGTTCTGGAAGAGCGAGGCCGACGCCGACAAGCTGGGTGCTTATGCAACCCTGTACACCTGCCTCACCACCGTCGCCCGCCTCATGGCCCCGCTGGCTCCCTTCGTGGCCGAGCAGATGTACCGCAACCTGGAACTGCGCTTCAACCCCGACGCCCCCGACAGCGTACACCTGGCCGACTACCCGGTGGCCGACCCGTCTCTGATCGACGACGCCATCATGGACGCAACCCGGCTGGCCATCCGAGTATCCAGCATGGGCCGCGCCGCCCGCAGCAAGGCCGGCCTCAAGGTGCGGCAGCCCCTTGCGTCCGTGGTGGTGCGTACCCGCACGCCTGACGAGGCTCAGTACCTGGATTGGGTCGCCGAACAGATTCTCGAGGAGTTGAACATCAAGAAGTTGCAAGCCGACGGGATTGAACAAGATCTCTACGCTCAGGCCCAGTCGGCGGCCGGCGACGATGGCGATTCGGTTGTGTCCGTCAACGGCTACTCCGCCGCGCTGGAGGCCGGCTACATGGTTGCCGTCGATGCCAACATTACGCCGGAACTGGCTGACGAGGGCCTGGCCCGCGAACTGGCCCACCGCATCCAGAACCTCAGGAAGGGCGCCCGCTTTGAAATCACCGACCGTATCGTTACCTACTACCAGGGGCCTGACGACGTGGCGCGCGTGATGACCGGCCATCGAGACTACATCATGCAGGAAACCCTCAGCGAAGCCCTGTTGCCCGAACCTCCCGCCGAAGACGCCAAATCCGAAACCGCCAAGGTGGAGGGCATGGAGGTCACGCTGGCAGTGTGCCGCGTGTCTACAGAGTAAAGCAGCCTGAAACAATACGACTGTCCCGAGTCAAAATCCACGGTTTCCTCTTGTCAGTTGCTTGACAACTCTATCAAGCAGAAGGGATCGGGGATTCTAGGACGAGCACAAATTGGAGCACGATCGTGAATAATTACAAAGCCGCTTTCCGAGCTTTCGCCGCAGGCTTCTCAGCTGCATTTGCTGCCGGTTACGCTGACGTTGCTCCCGGGAGGGAGCGGGTATGGCGGGAATGGCGGGAACGAGACGAAATTGAGGCCGCCATGTTCGACGATGAGCCATCAGATATCGGGTATGGACCGGGTCAGTGGTACGAGGACGAGGGTGAATGGGTTCAAGTTCCTGAGGATCCTTGGGTCGAATCTGCTCGGCGACGGGCTGAAGAGGCACGTGAACGTCGCGGTTATGGTGCGTGGGTCGCTGAGGGTAAAGCCCGATTTGAGGCTACTCGAACCTTAAAGAACAACCTTGATCCCAAAGATTTCTCCCTTCACTGGATTTCTGCTGATCGCAAGCAGGCGCGTGAAGATTTCTCCCTTGATTTGCTGTCTGCTTTTGCCGCAGCGTATGTGATCGGATCCGGAGGCTGGGCAAATTTCCATGATGTTTTGTCCGATGAAGACCTCTACGATGCAGCTGGTGTTCCTCCTGATGCAAAGGCCACTATCCTTGCGGCATACCAGGCATACCGAGCATTAGCAGAAAAGGGCTTGACCAATGACGAGGATGCGGAAGAAAAGAGCTACAGCGCCAAGGATTTTGGGTTCGTAGGCCCCTCTTCTCCAGTTGGACCTTTGTCTTCTAATCTTTACGACTCTGGCCACGATACGGGACTACTCCACGCGTACCGGGAAGCCTACCGGGTTGCCATGGAGGCAATAGAGGGTGTCTGTGATGACAACGATGATATGGCACAACGGGTAATGTCTGCGGTCCGCGAAGCCCTGAGTAGCAGCTATGAATCGGAACGACGGAAAGAACGAAGCTTACTCCGCGGAACTCGTTGGCCTAATGCCCCTCGCATTGAATGACTGCAAGAGATCGTCGACGGGAAGACATTTTCGGTCGTAGCGCAGTCAGTACAAACTAGTACATTGGTCAATGGAATCTGGATGAATCGCTGTGCCCGAACTCCCCGAAGTGGAAAACACCCGCCAGTACCTGATCCGTTCCGGCCTCGTCGGGCGCGGGCTGGGCGCGCCGGAAATTACCTGGGCCAACACCATCCGCGAGCCGTCGGTGGGCGAATTTATCGAGGGCGTGGCCGGCCGCCGGGTAGCCGACGTGCACCGACGCGGCAAGTACCTCATCGCCCCGCTGGATGACGAACAGCACCTGGTGCTCCACCTGGGCATGACGGGCCGGCTCCGCATCCACGACGGTGACAGCGAACCGCCGCCCATGGTGCGCCATACCTTCCCGTTGGACGACGGGCGGGAGATGCGGTTCATCGACCCACGCAAGTTCGGCCATCTCTGGCTGCTGTCTGACCCTGCCGACGCCATGTCCCAAATGGGGCCGGAACCGCTGGAACCGTCCTTTACCGATGATGTTCTTGCGGACGCGCTTGCCGGGCGCAAAGCTCCCTTGAAAGCCCTGCTGCTGGAGCAGTCCGTCGTCGCCGGCCTCGGCAATCTTTACGTTGACGAGTCCTTGTTTCTCGCTGGTATCCATCCCGAACGCTCCGGCAATACCCTGTCCGAGGCCGAAACCTCTCGCCTCCACAGTGCCATCGTAACCGCTCTGACCCGTTCCACCGAGGCTTACGCCGCCGCCCGCGATGCCGAATGGCCCGACCCGCCCACGGCATTGTCTCCATGGACGATCCCGCGCGGCCCAAATCTGCCGTGCCCGCGGTGCGGCGCCGAGGTGCAACTGCTGCGCGTTCGCAACCGCAGCACCTGGTACTGCCCGGACTGCCAGCCGGTCGCCCGTCATTGACTACCGCCCGCCCGCCCGCTTACACTGTCCTTGACTAATCGGGTCATGTTGTCGGCATGATCCCGCGTTGGTATCCATAGAACAACTGCTTTTGGAGGCTGACTAAGATGGCCGGTTACCGCAAGCACGAGGCTCAGGAATGGGCTTGGCAAACTCTGAAAGGGCAGTGGACGACACTCGTCACGCCCTTTACCCCCGATAACCGGGTCGATACCGAAGGACTCCGCAGCAACATCCGGCACGTCCAGAGCCTCGGCGTTCGCGGCGGCGGCTGTACCTGGAACATGGGTGAGTTCTGGAGCCTCACCGAGGCGGAACGTCGCATCGTCATGGATACGGTGGCCGACGAAGCCGCCGGCCGCTGGCTCATCGGCGCCCACGTAACCGATACCTCTCTCAGGGAAAGCATCGCGTTGGCCGAGCACGCCCAGGATCGTGGGTTTGACCTGCTGATCATCGCCCCGTCCTACATGGTCACCAAAACCGAGGACCAGGTCGTGGATTTCGTGGCGCAGGTCGCCGACAGCACCGACCTGGCGATGATGTTCTACAACTCCCCGCAATTCGGCATCACCATCAGCCCCCAGGGACTCAAGCGCCTCTGCGCCATCCCCAACGTAGTCGGCGTCAAGGAAGCCAGCTTCAACCAGCAGATTTCCATTGAGACGCACCTGCTGGTCGGCAGGGATGCCATCATCAGCACGCCCGATGAGTGGATCTTCCACAAGGCCAGGGAATTGGGATTCCACCAGCAGGTGATGTTCGCCAACACCTCCGACTGGCGTTTCGACACCCCGCTGCACAACTACTACACGCAGTTCATCGACCGTGCCACCGCCGGCGACCTCGACGTGGACTTCTACAACCGCCACCTCAAGGACATCAAGGCATTGTCCGACAAATGGTGGGGCGGCACCATGAAGAAAACCGGCGGTGCCTTGCCCGTGTCCATGTGCAAGGCCTGGGGCGAGATGATGGGCATGGCCGGCGGCAGCGTCCGAGCCCCCCTGACCGACCTCACCGACGAGCAAAAAGGCGCGCTCTGGCGGGAACTGGAGCCTCTGATTCCCCGCCCGACTGCCTCTCGTGAACCGCAACGCGAGGTCATCCATGGTCGCCCCCACGCCCCCTGGCTCAACGGCAACCGCGACCCCGGCCGCCACTTGGACCTCGAAGGGTCCGGCATGATGCTGCTGGTCAGCGCGCAGAACAAGGCCGAAGCGCTGGAAGCCGACCGCGGCGGCGCCGACATCATCGATTTGAAAAACCTGCAAGAAGCGTTGGTGGGTTCCGCCCATCCCAGTCTGGTCAGGGAAGTGCGGGAAATCATCCCGCCCCACAAGCATGTCAGCGTTACCCTCGGCGTCGTGCCCAACCAGCCGGGCACCGTAGCCATGGCTGTACACGCGGCAACGATGATGGACGCTACCTCCGTCAAGGTCGGTTTCCAGGTTGCCGACTACGAAACCGCCGTCGAGGTTCTCCGTGAATCTCGCGCTGCCATCGGTAACGCGGAGACCAAGCTCATCGGCTCGCTGTTTGCCGACAACTTCCTCTTCGAGGGCGGCCTGGACCCGCACCTGATGGTGCAACTGGCCAAAGACGGCGAGTGCGACGGCTTCCTCATCGACACTCTGACCAAGGACGGGCGCAACCTGTTCGACTTCATGCCCGAGCCGGTGCTCCGGGATATGGTCATGGAGGCCAAGGCGGCCGGACTCAGCACGGCCCTCAGCGGCCACCTGAAGCTGGACAACCTGGACGAACTGGCGCGCATCAACCCCGACATCGTGGGTGTCCGGGGTGCCGTCTGCTCCAGTGGCGAACGCGACCGCGCCGTGGCGTGGGAGGCCGTCGCCTACTTCAAGGAGCAGCTCGGCCTCCGCAAGAGCGGCCAGATCGACGTGCGCGCCCCCGTCGGCGTCGCCCACAATGGCAACGGCAACGGCCACCAGAACGGTAGCGGATGGACGATAATCGACGGGCGAGGCAAGAACTGCGCCGGCGTCATCGCCGCCTTGAGCCGCCAGATGGAGTACGACCGCACGTCGTTCATCGAGGCCATCCTCCACGACGCCCTCAACATCTACGACGTCATCTACTGGACGGAGCAGGCCGGCCACAAGCTCCTCACCCAGCGCAAGGAGAACGACGGCACCCTCCGCGTACTGATTCAGCCCTACGGCAACGGCAGGTAGCGCGTACAAAAAATGAACCAAAGTAGGGGCGGGTTTCAAACCCGCCCTTATCATTGAAACTCACCCTTGGTTTGACCGATGGAGGATGCGATATATCCGTCGAGGCGAGCGAATGGAAGCTTTGGATACTCGTATGCAGAACATACTACCCAGGGCCTTTCGGGTAACCCCGGCAAGAAGCATCGTTGCCTTGCTGTTGGGGTTGCTGGCATTGCCCGTGATTTATGTGGGGATATTGGGAATCTTCTTTTTGATCCGGGTGGATGATGCCTTCTCACCGAATTTGGTTGTGGCCATTTTGACCCCGGTTTTGGCAGTGTTGGGTGCATTTGGGACACTCCTATCGTTCCGATTCGCGTTGGTGACCGCCGGCGCATTGGCGGTGTTTTATCTGAGATGGGCGTTCTCCCTGTATCCGTTCACTGGCGTTTTGCCGCTCACCTCATTGCAATGGATTGATGGAGCCGTATTTGCCATGCTGTGCCTGAATCTGGCATGGATTACCTGGTCCCTCCGTGCGGCACGACGGCGTTGACCGCGTTTGCCGCCCAACCCTATAATCCGACCCGTCCGGCGCATTGGGAATGTTCCGCTGACTCCCTTTCCCCAGCAACTACCGCGCCGGAGTTGGAGGGCTTAATGGCTCGTTTTGATTACCTGGAGCCGCGCTCCCTGGATGAGGCGCTCCGGATGCTGGCCGACGGCGGAGACAATACCCGCCTCGTCGCCGGCAGCACCGACTTCCTGGTTCGCTGGCGCACCGGCGTGTGGCGGCCCGATTCCGTGGTCTGCATGCAGCACGTCCCCGGCCTCGATTATATTTCCTGGAACCCTGACGACGGCCTGTCCATCGGCGCGATGGCGACCGTACAGGACATTGAGCAGAACGACGACGTGCGCAGTCGCTACCCTGCCTTGACTGCCGGCGCGACCGCATTCGCCGGCGTGCAGGTCCGCAACCTCGCCACGGTCGCCGGCAACGTGTGCAACGCCTCCCCTGCCGGCGATACCCTGCCCGCCTTGCTCGCCTACAACGCCCAATGCCGCATCGTCGGAACCGGAAGCGAGCGTTGGCTGCCATTGGACGAGGTGTTCGTCGGCCCGGGCCGCACCGCCCTGGAACCCGGCGAGATTCTGACCGAAATCCGGCTGCCCGCTCCGGCTGAGAACACGGGCGGGTTGTACATCAAGCACAGCCCCCGCGGCGCGATGGACATTTCGGCGGTTGGCGTCGCCTCCGTGGTCAGCCTGAACGCCGACGGAACCTGCGCCTCCTCGCGGATTGCCATGGGCGCCGTCGCCCCAACTCCCATGCGAGCCTACGGCGCCGAGGGGCGTCTGGTGGGCCAAACACCGGATGCCGCCAACCTCGCCGAGGCCGGCCGCCTGGCCGCCCAATCCTGCAATCCAATCGCCGACGTGCGCAGCGGCGCCGACTATCGCCGCGAGATGGTGCGCGTCCTGACCGAGCGCACACTCACCCATGCCGTTGCCACTGCCGGCAATCCCCCGACCTTCGATGACATCCGCCGCTTGGCCGTTCAAACCGCCTGGTAAGTATTTGTGAATCCTGATAATTCCCTCTCCCTTGATGGGAGAGGGTCAGGGTGAGGGTGACCTGATGAAACAACCATTGACACTCAACATAAACGGCGAAAACCGCCTGCTCCTGGTGGAGCCGTTCTATTCCCTCCTGGACTGCCTGCGCGACGATGCCAGGCTCACCGGATCCAAGAAAGGCTGCGATGAAGGCGACTGCGGCGCCTGCACCGTCCTGATGGACGGCAAGCCCGTTACGTCCTGCCTCGTGCTGGCCCACAGCGCCCACGATTCCGAGATCACCACCATCGAGGGCCTGGCCGACGTGGATGGTCTTAGTCCCGTGCAAAAAGCCTTTGTGGAGCACGGGGGCCTCCAATGCGGGTTCTGCATCCCGGGCCTGATCATGTCCGCCACCGGCTTCCTGCAAGCGAATCCCGATCCAACTGAAGAGGACGTTCGCTTCGCCATCGGCGGGAACCTCTGCCGCTGCACGGGGTATAACCGCGTGATCGAGGCGATCATGGCCGCTGCCGCCGAAATCCGAGCATCCGCCTGATTACCGTAGCTGATAATGTCCCCTCTCCCTTGATGGGAGAGGGCTAGGGTGAGGGAGAACCTACACGGAGGCAACCGATGACTACCGCAACCCAGTTCAAAGTCCTGGAACAGAACCACCCCCGAGTGGACGCTCACGACAAGGTGACCGGTCGCGCCACCTACGCCTCCGACGTGTACCTACCCGGTATGCTGGCGTGCAAACTCCTCCCGAGCACGCGGAACCACGCCCGCATAGTAAGCATGGACACCAGCCAGGCCGCGGCGCTGCCGGGCGTGCGGGCCATCATCACGGGCTCGGATTTCCCGGATATTCGTTACGGCTCCGGCGCCCTCCGCGACCGGTACGTGATGCCTCGCGAGGTGGTCAATTTCGTGGGGGAGCCCATTGCCGCCGTCGCGGCCGACGACGAAGCGACGGCGCAGGAAGCCGTCGAGCTCATCAGAGTCGAATACGAGGATATCCCCTCGGTGGTCAACCCGTTGGCGGCGATGGTGGAAGGGGCGGCGTCCGTGCATCCTGAACTGGAAAGTTACGAAGGCTACGGATTCACCCTGGGGCACAACGTCAGCACGCTGCTGGACGCCGACCGGGGCGACGTTGAACAGGCCTTCCGCGACGCCGACGTGGTCGTTGAGGACGTGTACCGATCCCAGGGCATCAACCAGGGTTTCCTCGAGCCGATGGCCTGCGTGGCTGACGTGGAACCCAACGGACGGTTGGTCATGTACGCGTCCACCCAGGGCCCATACCAGCTACGCGCAAGTCTGGCCGGCGTGCTGGAGATGCCCGTTTCCCGCATCCGCGTGGTTGCCATGGAATTGGGCGGTGGCTTCGGTGCCAAACTGCGTCTGGCTTGTGAGGCGTTCCCCGCTCTACTGGCCATGCGCACCGGCCGGCCGGTCAAGCTGATCAACACGCGTGAGGAAGTGTTCACCTTGAACGGCCCGCGCCTGCCCGTCACCAATTACATCCGCTCCGGCGTGATGAATGATGGAACCATCGTCGCCCGGGAGGCCTACACCATATTCGATGTGGGCGCGTACCTGGGCGCGGGGCCCAACTCCGGCATCGGACACGGCATCGGCGCGTACCGCATCCCCAACTTCCGGCTGCGGTCTTACGGCGTGTACACCAACAAGATCTATGTAGGATCCTACCGCGCCTCCGGCGTCGCCGACATGACCTTCGCCGTCGAGTCCCACATGGACCGCATCGCCCACGAAATCGGCATGGACCCCTACGACCTGCGCCTGCACAACGCCCTGCGTGAGGGCGACGTGTCCGTGAGCGGCGCGGTTGTCCCATCCAACGGGCTGATCGAGACGCTCGAGGCGATCAAGGAAAAGATGGAATGGCCCCGGCAGCTTGAGGACGGACATGGTCTGGGCCTGGCCCTGTGCGAATGGCGCAGCGGCAGCGGCCCATCCACCGCCGCCATCAGCATCAACGACGACGGGACTGTGAGCTTGCTCACCGGTTCCACGGACATCTCGGGCAGTGACACCTCGCTGGCCGCGATCGCCGCCGAAGCGCTGGGCATCCCGATGGAAAGCGTCATCGTCGCCAAGCGGGATACCGACATGGCTCCCTATACCGGCCAGTCCGGCGGCAGTCGCGTCGTGTACAGCCAGGGTACTGCCGTGCACCGGGCGGCTCAGGACACCGTGCAGAAACTGACGGCCCTCGCCGCTGAGCGCCTGGGAGTCCCCGAGGACGCCCTTGCATGCGAGGATGGCCGGGTGTACGTGATGGACAACGAGCCCCAGGGCTTGACCTTCGCCCAACTTGCCGCCGCCAGCATCACCTCCCGGGGTGGGCCGATCATCGGCACGGCCGCGCTCTCCAGCATGCCCTACACGCCTGTATTCGCGGCACAGGCCGCCGAGATCAAGGTTGACCGTGGCACTGGCCAGATCAAGCTCCTTCGCTACGTTCAGGCGCAGGACGTCGGCGTGGCCATCAACCCCATGGCGGTTGAGGGTCAGCTCGACGGCGGCGTGGTGCAAGGCATCGGGCGCGCCCTCACCGAAGACCAGCAGTTTGACCCCGACAACGGCGCTGTCCGCAACCCATCCTTCGCGTCGTATTTGATGCCGCTGGCCATCGACCTGCCGGAAATTGAGGACGTACTGATCCGTGTTCCGGCAGAAGATGGACCCTTCGGCGCCCGCGCCGTCGCCGAGCCTCCGGGCTTCGGGCCGCCCGCCGCCATCGCCAACGCCGTTTACGACGCCGTGGGCGTGCGGGTCAAGCAACTGCCGCTGTCCGGCGAACGGGTGCTGGCCGCGCTGAACGGCGAATACGACGACATCCCGTTCGACGTGGAAGCCCTACGCCTGGCCGAAGGCATCATCTGACGCATCGGACTGACAATCGTCATTCCCGCGAAAGCGGGAATCCAGACGCTACAGGTAGGGGGCAACACTTGTGGTTGCCCCCTACTCTAATCCCCACGCCCGTAAACGTGTGTCGGCGTCACAACCACGCCATACCGCCGGTCGTCCCGCATCGCTTGGTCGTACTCCGGCCAGTTGGGGTGTTCCTGTCCCGCCGCCGTGCGATACACGTTGCGCAGCGTCTCCCGGTACTCATCGGCGCTGGAGTTATCGACACCCACCAGCAGGGCCTCGCCCTCCAGCACCACGAAGTTGCGCCAGTCGTCGGTGCCCACCAGGATGGTGCAGCGCGGATCCCGCCGCAGGTTGCGCAACTTGGCCCGGTCTTCAGTGGTGGTGAATGCTACACCGTCGCCGTAGATGCCACAGGTGACAATGCTCATCTGCGCCGCTCCGTTGCGGCGGAACGTGGTTAGAGCCCCATTGTGGTTGCGGGTCAGGAAATCCCGTTGCGCGTCAGTCAACATTGCTGTCTCCTTTTTGCCGTGAGCGAGCCTCGTCATTCCGGCGAAAGCCGGAATCCAGTAGGTTTTTGGACTCCGGCGAAAGCCGGAGTGACGGGTTCAGCTAGATGGTGTCTGCTAATAGGTCAGCTCAACCAGAATTGCGAGCCGGCTTCGGTTTTCAGCACCTCGATACGAGCCGGGAACAGATCTTTTAAGTCGTCCAGGTGGGTTATCACGATGATCTTTTCGAACTCGTCCTGGATGGACGCGATGGCGTCAACGATACGCTCGCGGCCGGCGGCGTCCTGGGTGCCGAACCCCTCGTCGATGAACAGCGTGGGCAGCGGTGCGCCCAGCCGTTGCGACAACACCTTAGAGAGCGCGATGCGCAGCGCCAAATTGATGCGGAACGCCTCACCGCCGCTGAACAGCTCGTAGTTTCGGGAACCCAACTCATCGCTGATCAGGATGTCCAGGGTCTCCGTGGTGTTGCCGCTTCGGTTGTCCCGCTGGGTCTCCAGCCGGATCGCCATGCGGTTGTCGGTCATGCGGCCCAGCAGGTGGTTGGCCTCGTTTTCCAGGTGAGGCACGGCGGCGTCGATGAGCATGGCCGGCACGCCGCTCCTGCCGAACGCGCCGAAAAGTTCAGCGTAGATGCCCTGCTCCGTCTGTGCGCTGTTGTGGCTGCTCTGGAGACGGATAATTTCGGTCTGGTAGCCACGCCTTCTTTCCGCGTCGGCCTGTAAGCGGCCCTGTCGAGCCAGCAGATCATCCCTTTCCCTGGACAACCCGGCGAGCGCAGCGTCCGCGATTTCCGCCGCCCGTTCCTGTTCCGGCAGTTCGGCAATCGCCGCCAGGTCTGCCGTCAGCCCGGCTTCGGCGTCAGCCAGTTCCGTACGCCAGCGATCCGCCCGATCTTCATTCTGCCGCAGTTCAACCTCATCGCCGGGCAGCCGGGCCAGCGCCGCGTCCAAATCTCGCCGCTCGGCATCCCAATGCAGCAGCGATTGCGTCAGGCGGTACGCCTCCTCTCGGCTGGCTTCGTCGTAGCCCAGTGCCGCAATGGCATCGTCAATTTCCCCCAGCGCAACCCGTTCATCGGCTGCGAAATCCCCGGCCGCCAGCGCTGCTTGCAGTCCGGCCAGATGCGGACGCAGCGCGGTCAGTTGTTGACCGGCGCCATCGCTCTGCCGCTTTTCTTGTTCCAGCCGGCCCCGTTCCTGTTGCGTTTGCCGCTGCTGCCGGGCCAATGCCTTGCGCCGACGATCCGTATCGCCAGACAGTTCTTCTAGCCGCTGCGTCAGGCCGTTAAGTCCTTCCTTGATTTCGCCATGCTGTCGCAGCTTGCCCGCAATCTCCGATTCGTACCAGTCCGCGATGTTGCCGCAGGCGTCTTCAGTCAGGGGTGTGCGGCACAGCGGACATAACGCGCCGGCGGCGGACATTTCAACCTGCCTGGCCCGCAGTTCCTTGCCCTCGGCGACGCATCGCTCCAGCTCGCCTTGCGCCACTGCGATGCTGCCTTGCAGCTCTGTAGCGTCGGCGGTTTGCGCGTCAATAACCTGCTGTTCGGCAAGCAGGTCCTGCTCCGCGTCCGCCAAAACTGCCAAGCCGTCGGCGATGGACTTGGCTCGACCGGCAGCCGGTTCCAGTTCCTCGCGAATGCGCCGTTCCAGCTCTGCGGACTCGGCAGACAGCGCAGCCTGCTCTCGCCCAATCGCCACCTGTAATTCGTTGCGTTGGTCGTGCAAGCGGTCGTACTCCCGGCGCAACGATTCCAGCCTTTCCAGCTCGTTGCGGGCCGCTGCCAGTTGTTGCGCACCGGCGTCGATTTCGTTGGCCCGATCCGACCAGGCTTTGGCGTGTTCAATCCGCTGCCGCATAGCCGCTATTGCTGCGCCGGTCCGCTCGATATCCTCCCGCAGCGTGGCAATGCGTTGTTCTGCGCGGGCGAGTTCCGCCCGCTTCCGGCGCAGCTCCTCCACGCTGGCCCGTCGCTCCGACGCCTCCGACGCGGCGGCGTCCAGTTCGCTGGCCAGCGCGGTCAGCCGTCGCTCAATGACGGTCAGTTCGTCGGTGGGGTCGGCCAGCTCGTCCAGTGCGGTTTTGGTTTGGGTCAGAGCGCCCTCGGTCCGGGTGACGTTGTCCTGCCACTCGGAGCGTTTATTGCGAGCGGCGGCCTGCAAAACTTCGTACAAGTCCAGGCCGAGGATTGACGACAGCACGTCCTTGCGTTCCGATGGAGTTTTGCGGGTAAATTCGTCCGAGCGGCCCTGCAACAGAAAAGCTGAATTCACGAAGGTGTCGTAGTCCATGCCCAGCAGGTTGCGGATGCGGGCGGCGGTCTCGTTCAGGGTATTGCCGGTGATGGGACGCGGCTGTTCGGCATCGTCCAGCACGAACAGGTCCAACTCGGTGCGTCCCTGCCCTGCGCTGCGACGGCGGCGAATGGCCCGGTACAGTTGGCCTTTAGCCTGGAAATCGAGTTCGACCCGGCACTCGGTCTCGCCGTAGGCGATCAGGGAGTTGTGGTTCCGGCTGCCGGTACGCGCCTGCCCCCACAGGCACCAGGTCATAGCGTCCAGCAACGCCGACTTGCCGTGCCCATTAGCCCCGCACAGGCAGGCCACGTGTATGCCCTGTAGGTCCAGCGGGGGAACATCATCCCGGTAGCACAGGAAATTGCGGACTGATAATCGGAGGGGGATCATGGCATCGCCGATTGTACCACCCGGCCAACGCCTTCCCTCTTCCTGTCATTCCGGCGAAAGCCGGAATCCAGAAATCCCTGCATTCAAATCCTGCCAATCCCGTGCATCCATGAAAATAGGCCGCCTGAAACCTGACGCTGCCGTTACGGCATCGGTGGAACCAGACTTGCCGGTGGTATAATTTTTTTGGACGAAAGCCAATGCACATCGCCAGCGATCAGAAAGCGGACAACGGGAGCAATCCCATCATCGTGGTTGATGATTTACGGAAACGTTACGGCGATGTGCAAGCCGTGGACGGGGTCTCCTTTCAAGTGCAAAAGGGCGAGGTCTTCGCCTTGCTGGGGCCGAACGGGTCGGGCAAAACCACGACTGTTGAAATCATCGAGGGGATGCGTACCGCCGACAGCGGGCAAGCCAGGGTCGCGGACATTGACGTTGGGAAGGACCCGAAGGCGGTTAAGCATCTGATCGGCGTTCAGCTCCAGAGCAGCGCGTTTTTCGAGCACCTGCAATTGCAGGAAATCCTGAAAATGTTGGGCAGCATCTACCGGATGAAAGTTGACCCGGAACCGTTGCTCAATACCGTGGACCTGTGGGAGCGCCGCTCCGCCTCGTTTCGCACGTTGTCCGGCGGGCAGAAGCAGCGGTTTGCCATCGCCGCCGCGTTGGTCAACGATCCGGCGGTGATATTTCTGGACGAACCGACCACGGGGCTTGACCCGCAGGCCCGGCATCTGATGTGGGAAACCATCGCCGGCTGGAAAGAGGAGGGCCGCACCATTGTTTTGACCACTCACTATATGGAGGAGGCTGAAGAACTGTGCGACCGGGTGGCAGTCATGGACGCCGGCAAGATAATCACCCTCGACACCCCGGAGGCCCTGATCGAAGAGCTGATCGGCCGGGGATTCCACCGCGACCAGGAAGTGCGCGCCGCCACCCTTGAGGATGTTTTCCTGGACTTGACCGGCCGTTCGTTGCGAGAGTTCTGAATTGGCTACTCGTCCCGCCATTTACCTGACCTGGATGTCCATCAGGATGTGGGCGCGAGATCGCGCGGCGCTGTTCTGGACCTTCTTCCTGCCGCTGGTGATCATGGTCATATTCGGCCTGCTCAATTTCGGCGAATTGGGCAAGGTGGACCTTGGCATTGTCGATCTGGCACAGAACGAAGCATCTGCCCGGTTTATTGAAGAAGCCGGGAATGTCCAAGCTCTTCGGGTTAGCATCGGAGAGGAAGCGGACGAGCGAGCAGCGTTGGCCGATGGTCAGCGGGACTTGATTCTCATACTGCCGGCGAATTTCGGCCCGGCGGTCTCAGGGCAAGGCGCCGTTTGGGAACCGATAGCGGTGCAGGCTTTGTACCACGCGGGACGACGGGCCGAGTCGGAGGTCGGTCTGGGGATCCTCGGCTCCCGCATTGACGAAATGAATTTCGCGCTCAGCGGCGTGGACCGTCTGGTAACCCTGGAGAGCGAAGCCGTTGCCGCGCGGGATCTGGGGTACATCGACTTCCTGATGCCTGGCGTGATTGGCATGGCCATCATGCAGTTGGGACTTTTCAGCGTTGCCTTCAGTTTCGTTACAATGAAACGAGAGGGCGTGCTGCGCCGCCTGCTGGCGACGCCGTTAAACCCGGCTACCCTCTTGACCGCCCAAGTGATTACCCGGCTCATTGTTGTCATCTTGCAGACCCTTATCCTGGCCGGCGTGGCCGTGTTCGTATTCGGTGCGGAGTTCGCCGGCAATTTCTTCGCCGTGCTGCTGGCCGCCGGATTGGGCGGCGCGGTGTTCCTCGCGCTTGGTTTCGCCGTGTCGGGTTGGGCGCGCACCGAGCAGCAAGCCGCTCCCCTGGCCAATATCGTCTCGCTGCCCATGATGTTCCTGTCCGGCGTATTCTTCTCCCGGGACGTTCTGCCCGGCATCCTGCAAACCGTGACCGACTACCTGCCGTTGACTTTCCTGGTGGAGGCCATCCGCGGCATGACGGTGCAGGGGGACTCGATAATTGCCCAGTGGCCGAACTTTCTGGGAATGGGAGTCTGGTTTGTGATAGCCTTCATCATCGCCAACCGGACCTTCCGCTGGGAATAACACCTATACTGTCATTCCCGCTCCCACCCGTCATTCCCGCGAAAGCGGGAATCCAGCGTGTCGAGGATTCCAAATGTTTGACAACCTGACCGACCGCCTCACCGGGATATTCAACCGTCTCCAGGGCCGGGGCCGCCTGAGCGAAAAGGATATTGACGACGCCCTGAGCCAGGTGCGACGTTCCCTGCTGGAAGCCGACGTCAATTTCCGCGTCGCTCGCGACTTCGTGGCTAACGTTAAGGAACGTTCACTCGATAGTTCGGTTTTGGAGAGCCTTTCGCCCGGCCAGCAGGTCGTGAAAATCGTCCATGAGGAACTGACCGAGGTTCTGTCCGCCGGCGACCACCGGCTCACCCCGGCCAGCCGGTTGCCGTCGGTGCTGATGCTTGTTGGCTTGCAGGGTTCCGGCAAGACCACCACCGCCGCCAAGCTGGCGCTCAACATGAAGCGCCAGAGCCACAGCCCGATGCTGATTGCCGCCGACCTCCGGCGTCCCGCCGCCATCTCTCAATTGGAAACGCTGGGGAAGCAGCTGGACATCCCCGTTTACTCCGAAGATCCCAAGTCCTCCACGCCGGCCAAAGTGGCCGCTGCCGGCGTGAAGCGCGCCACCGATCTCGCCCTTACCTGGGCGATTGTGGATACTGGAGGCCGCCTGCACATTGACGACGAGCTCATGTCGGAACTGGAGGACGTAAAGAAGGCGGTCTCGCCGCACCAGACCGTACTGGTCGTGGACGCCATGACCGGCCAGGACGCCGTCAACGCCGCCCAGGAATTTCACCAGCGCGTCGGTCTCGACGGCCTGATCATGTCCAAGATGGACGGCGACGCCCGTGGCGGCGCGGCCCTCTCCATCACCCGCGTCACCGGCGTACCCATCAAGTTCATCGGCACCGGCGAACGCAGCGACGCCCTGGAGCAGTTCCATCCCGACCGCATGGCCTCCCGGATCCTGGCCATGGGCGACGTGATGACGCTCATCGAACGCGCCCAGGATGCCGTTGACGAGGAAAAGGCCCGCGAACTGGAACGCAAGATGCGGACGGCCAGTTTCACTCTGGACGATTTCCTGGACCAGATTCAGGGTGTCAAAAAGATGGGCGGCCTCTCATCCGTCCTGGAAATGATGCCCGGCCTGGGTCGGCAAACCAAAAAGATGCAAGGCCAACTGGATGAGTCGGAACTGAAGAAGACTGAGGCAATCATCCGCTCCATGACCATGGAAGAGCGGGAACACCCGGAAATCATCAAGGGCAGCCGCCGGCGTCGTATCGCCTTGGGCAGCGGCACCAACCCGTCCGACGTCAACCGCGTCCTCAACCAGTTCAAGCAGACCCAACGCCTCATGCGCCAGTTCTCCAACAACCCCAAGGGCCTCATGCGCATGCTGCGCTAAAAGGTGTGTTGGTAAACACCGTCATACCGGCGAAAGCCGGTATCCAGAATATCCTTGCCTGCCCCCGTTTGCCGATGACCAGTCGGCCGGGATTCCTGCTTTCGCAGGAATGACGTTTGTATGACAAGGATACTCGCCAACGCTGAACAATTGCGTCACGAACCCGCCACCCGCCCCGCTCGCAACGCCGCGAATAGGTACGCCGTAGCGTAGGAACGCCACGGCGACCAGCGGTGGGAGAACTCCAGCAACTCATCGTCGGTGATCTCCGCCCCGTCGAAGTATAGGCCGGCCACCGTTCGCCTCAGCGCCAGGTCGCCGATGGGGAACCCGTCGGATCTCGCCAGCGCGCGCACCAGTACCCATTGGGCCGTCCACTGGCCCACGCCGCGCAGTGCAACCATGCGCTTGACGACTTCCTCATCCGGCAAATCGTGCATCCCCTCAAACCCGTCCGGCGACTCTAACGCTGCCTGTGCAATGCCACGTATGTACTCGGATTTTCTTACGCTCAACTTTAGCTGCCGGAGGTCGGCTACCTCTGCCGTGGCCAGCGCGTCCGCCCGCGGAAATGCGTACCACTCCTGGCCATCGACGGTTCCGCGAACCCCGTAGGTCTGGATCAGCAGGTTGCGCACGATTCGCGCCACAGCGGTGGCGATCTGCTGTCCCATCACCGCCTGTACGAGGGCCTCAAACACCGACGCCGTTCGCGTGTTGTGGTACCCGTAAAACTGTTCGACCACCTCGGCCAGCACGGGGTCGCCGCTAACCGAGTCGTAGAACGGCTTCAAGTCCTGGTCGCATCCCAGTAGCCACGAAATCTGTTTCGCGGCCCTGTCCGCGTCGTCATCTGTAAGGTCGTCCCCGTTCAGTGTGACCGTTAACTCAGGATCATCTGCCGTGCCATCTGAACTTACGGATGCCAACGCGACTTTTTCTCCCAAGTCCAATAGCCGCATGTATGACCCATCGACGTAATCTTCAGTTTTGAATTCCTGGTCGCGCGAGTAGTTCGGTTGCCCCGCCGTCAGCTCAAAGTCGTAAGGCGCAGTCGGCTTGATAACCCTGGTTAACCTGGTTTCCATCAGATTTGGACCTCGCCGAGGTTGGTGTAAATCGCTCCCCGTGGAGTCAGTTCGCTTTTGTAGAGACGCGCTGCATCGGGCCGCCAGGATGCCAGCCTGGGCACGGCGCAGTTAGAGATGGCCGCCACCAACCGCCTGCGCTCTGCCGGGGATATGCGGTCCCGCACGCGCCCGATGGTCAGGTGCGGTCGAAAGGGCCTCCGCTCAGCGGCCCAGCCCAGACCGACGGCCAGCGTCTCGACCCGCTGCTGCAAGTTTGCCAAGGTCTCCAGGTCGCCGGACACTCCGGCCCAGATCACCCGGGGATTATTGCGGTTGGGGAAGGTTCCCAGGCCCGACAGCGAAAGCGCTGGTGCGAGCGCGCCGTCCATGCTTTCCAGCAGCCTATCCATTATCCGAGGTGTCAAATCAGCATCGGTCGCCGCGAGAAATTTCAGCGTCAAATGGATGCCCGACGGCCGCACCCAACGCACGCCGCCGGATGCCGCCGAGTCCAGTTCGTCTATGATCTCCTCAAGCAACGCGATCCATTCGGCCGGCAACGGAAGCGCGATGAACGTGCGCAGCGTGTCCCCGTGGTCAGCCACCCTTCAACTCCCTGCGCAGGCGGCTCAGCTCGTCGTACCAGGACGTGAGTTCCTGCAAAGAATAGCGCGCGTTCGCTGGGCTGGGGTTGGGCAGGACGAAAACCCGGCTTTCGCCGATGGCATAAGGCTGGAGTCCCAGCGCAATCTTGCTCGCGTTCTTCACATCTTCAGCATACCGTAGGTAGGCGCGATACCCCGTCGCACCGTGAAAACATGCGATGATCGGCCGGGATTCCAGTAACTTCTCGCGCAGCAGTGGCGCATCCCTCCTGTAATCGGCCGCGTTCAACCCCGACGCCTGCGGTGTCGCGCGTTTCACCACGTCGGTGAATCCTATCCCCAAATCCAGCAGCGCCGCATCGTCTTCCGGCCCGACCTCGCGGCCAATCAACTCGGAGGCGGAAATCGCTCGCCAGAACCGGTTGCGTGGGTTCGCGAAGTAGCGGCCTGCTTCCACTGAGCGCGTTGAGGGGTTGAGCCCGATCAGCACGATGTCCAGACCCGGACGCAGATAATCCGGCAGCGTATCCGCAATTGTGTGATGGGCCGATTCAGTCATGCTGTGGTTCGAAAAGCAGAGTTGCCGCGTTGCCGCCCAGGATCGCGTCCAGGTTTCCGGGATCAAGTCGTGCGGCCTTCACGTGCTCCATGACGCGCCGGTGCGTCAGCAGGGGGTAATCGGTGCCGAAAAGAATCGAGTCAGCGCCGGAGGTTACTACAGCAGCCTCCACAGAGCTCGGACGGTAGAGATATGGCAGGGCCGCCGTATCATACCAGACGTTCTTTAGCGCCTCGTCAACCTCGGGCATGGCTTCGTAGAACGGCAATCCCCCGCCCAGATGCGCCAGCACGATGCGGTTCTCCGGGAAGTTGGTCGCAAGTCGCATTAGCTTTTCGGGGGTACTCTCGCCCTTGCCGGGATACGAATGTCCCACCGGTTCCGATGCGTGTATCGTGATGGGCGCCCCGGCCTCGCGCAGCAGCGCCATGACGGGCGCCATTACGTCCGGATCGTCGATGCTGAAACCTTGGGTGTCCGCGTGGAGCTCTCCAAGCCCGACCGCTCCGGCTTCCAGGCAGCGGCTGGCTTCAACTAACGCCGCGTCTCCCCATGCCGGATTCACCGATGCGAACGCAGATATTCGGTCGGGATGAGCCTTTGCTGCGCTGACCAGGTAATCATTCACTACCATTGCGATTGTCCGGTCGGTCCACCCGAATCCCATGATTACAGCGCGGTCTATTTCGGCTGCATCCATAGCGCGGAGCAATGAGTCCACGTCGGCGGTTCGACCCCGTTCGTCAGGGAACAAGGCGGCATAGGTGGCGTCCTGCGCGGCCAGTTCCCGGTGGCGTCCTTGAAACTGCGGGGGCAGGACGTGGCAGTGGAAGTCTATAATCACCGGGACTCAACCTCTCGACTGGTATTCCAGTGTACCCAATATGGACACTGGCGGTACCGGCGAATATAATTCTTTTCGCCCCCAATATCATCCTCGTCAATAGCAGGTGACGCTTTGGCCGCAGTGACACAACCGATCTTGACCGTCGAGGAGATGCGTGCCGCTGCCCTCGAATCGCGACGCGAAATTCTCAAAATGATATTCGACGCCGGCAGTGGGCACACCGGCGGCTCGCTTTCCGAGATCGACATTCTGATTGCCCTCTACTTCGGCGTCTTGCGCTATGATCCCAACGCGCCCGACTGGCCGGAGCGCGACCGGTTCGTCCTGAGCAAGGGACATGCCTCCCCCGGTTTCTACGTAACCCTGGCTCGGGCCGGCTATTTCGCCGCCGCCGAATTGGCGTCTTTCCGCAAAACCGACGGCCTGCTCCAGGGCCATGCACACCCCATGACGCCCGGCGTCGAGATGAACTCCGGATCCCTCGGCATGGGTCTCTCGTTCGCGCTGGGTCACGCTCTGGCCGCCAAATTGGACGGCCGGGATTATCGCGTGTTCGCCCTGCTCGGCGACGGCGAGTGCCAGGAAGGGGAGGTTTGGGAAGCGGCCATGTCCGCGGCTCACCACCGTGCCGGCAACCTTACTGCCATCATCGACCGCAACCGCATCCAGAATGACCGATTCACCGATGAAGTGATGACGCTGGAACCCCTGGCCGACCGCTGGCGTGATTTCGGCTGGAACGTAATCTCTTGTGACGGCCACGAGCACGCCGACGTACTCCGCGCCCTCAACGCGGCGGCAGACGGTGGCCCTACCGTGATTATCGCGGACACCGTGAAGGGCAAGGGGGTCAGCTTTATGGAAAACAACCCCGGGTTCCACGGGCGCGCCCCCACCGCCGACGAATATGAAGCAGCCCTGAAGGAGCTGGCCTGATGACCTCCAACCGGCAATCGGCGGCAACCCGCGAAACTTACGGCCGCACTCTCCTCACCATGGCAGAGGAACACCCCGACATCGTGGTGCTGGGCGGCGACCTCAACGTTTCCACCTTCGTCCACCTGTGGCGCGACCAGTACCCCGACCGCTTCTTTGACTTCGGCCCGGCGGAGCAGAACATCGTTGGCGTGGCCGCCGGTCTCGCCGCTGCCGGCAAAATCCCCTTCGTCAGCACCTTCAGCGTCTTTGGAACCGGACGGCCCTACGACCAGTTGCGGGTGCTGGTGTCCCAACCATCGCTGAATGTGAAATTGATCTGTACCCACGCCGGCATCCTCACTGGCGAGGACGGCATGTCCGCCCACAGCATCGAAGACCTGTCTCTGATGTGCGCGCTGCCCTCTTTCAGCGTGGTGACGCCTGCCGACGCGCTCGAAACCGAGCAGGTCATTCGCTCCGCAGCGACTACCAAAGGCCCGCTTTACGTCCGGCTGTCCCGCGCCGCCACACCCGTCGTCCACGCCGACGACTACCAGTTCAGCATGGGAAGTGCAGAGCTGATGCGAGAGGGAAGCGACGTCAGCATCATAGCCTGTGGGTCGCTGGTTGCGCCGGCACTGGATGCGGCTGAAAACCTGTCCGGGCAAGGCGTTCAGGCGCGGGTCATCAACCTGCATACTCTGGCTCCCGCCGACGAAGCTGCCATCATCGCCGCCGCCCGGGACACCGGCGCCATCGTGACTGCTGAGGAGCATTACGTGCATGGCGGGTTGGGCAGTGTGGTAGCCGGCGTCGTCGCCCGCAATCATCCCGTTCCGGTCGAAATGGTGGCCCTTCACGGCTACACGAGCTCCGGCCCGGCCAACGAGTTGATGGCCAAAAACGGCCTGACTGCTGAAGGCGTCGAACAGGCCGCGCAACGAGCGATCAACCGCAAGCGTTGACACTCTTACGCGCCCGGTGCTAGCATAATTCGCCGCCGCAACGGACAAACAACGCCGGCGGTATCGGGGCGCTGCCCCTTATGAAGGAGTACACAGATGGCCGACCAGCCCGAAATTCATCGTGGTTTGATGAACGTTTACATGGACACCACGGAGTCCAGTTTCATTGACGGCGAGATCGGAAAACTGCTCTATCGTGGCTACAACATCCACGATCTGGCCGAACGGTCCACATTCGAAGAAATCATCTACCTGGTCCTCTACGGCGAATTGCCCAACCGAGAGCAGTTGGCCGAGATGGACGGCTATCTGCGCGCCAATCGCCGCATACCCAACGAGATCATTACGGTTATTGATGCCGTCCAGTCGGCTCACCCCATGGACGTGCTGCAAACGGCGTTGATCGGTCTGGCAGCCTTTGACGAAGAATCGGAGAATAACTCCAGGGAAGCCAACGTCCGCAAAGCCTTGCGCCTCACCGCCCAGGCTCCCACCATCGTTACGGCCCACCACCGGATTCGCAACGGCCTGGAGCCGGTCGCGCCCAATCCTGACCTGAACCATGCCGGTAACTTCCTTTACATGCTCTTCAACGAGGCCCCGGACGATGAGACCATCGCCCTGATGGACGTGGACTTCATCCTCCACGCCGAACACGGCGTCAACGCATCCTCCTTCGCCGCTCGTGTCGCCGCGTCCACTAACTCTACGCTGCACGCCGCGGTGTCTGGCGCGGTGGGAACCCTCAAAGGCCCAGCCCACGGTGGCGCCGCCGAAGAAGTGATGAAGATGTCGATGGAAATCGGTAACCCGGAGAATGCGGAGGAATACGCCCGTAACAAACTCGACAACCGCGAGCGCATCATGGGCTTCGGCCACCGCGTCTATCGGGCCGAGGATCCCCGCGCTCGCCACCTGCGCGAACGCTCCCAGGCCCTCGGTGAAAAGCGTGGCGACCCCCGCTGGTTCCAGATCCTGACCCACCTCTCCGAGGACGTCATGGCCCCCTACCGCGACCGGGGCATCTACGTCAACGTGGACTTCTACGCCGGTTCAATCTATCACCTCCTGGGTATCGAGTCCGACCTGTTCATCCCCATCTTCGCGCTCGGTCGCGTCCCCGGCTGGTCCGCTCAGTGCATCGAACAGTACGAGAACAACATCCTACTGCGCCCGCGCCTGCTCTACACCGGCCCCATGGACCGGGAGTACGTTCCCATCGAACAGCGCTGAGTTCCTCGGAATTTCACCGATTGTAGGGGCGAATAATCATTCGCCCCTACATTTTTCGCCGTTGGGTTGACATTGCCCGTCATACCCGCCTCACCGCTGTAATTCCCGCGAAAGTTGTAGATGCGCCTTTGGCGCGCGGGAATCCAGAGCGGGCACGATGCAGCCAACTTGCTCTGGGCTTAGGGATAGACTTCCAGGTTGCCCAGGTGTACTTCCGCTACGATTGCTTTCTCACCGCGGTCGTGCCCGCCGTGGCTGTGCCCATCGCCGGCTCCGTGGCTTTCTCCATGCCCCGTCCCCTGTCCCACGTCCGGCACCGTTACGGTAACCGTCGATTCAACCTTGGCGCCGTCATACACGAGACCGCTGTGGTCGTTGGTATTCAGTGAAACCCTGATTTCGTGCTGTCCCGGCGGTAGAGGGTCAATCCGGTAATCCGGCTCGAACACTCGCCCCAGTTTCACGCCGTCCACGTAGATGTGCGCGTGCCCTGCCCCGGGTGTGTGAGCCTGGTCCACCGAGTCCGGCGCAAACTGGAATCCTTCCGTGGCGATCCGCACGTCCACGCCACCGTGCGCGTCCGGTTCGGCAGTGATGGACACGCTGACCGGCGTTTCGGACACCACGGTCGCTGTGTCGGAGTGCATGGCGTCCGCGCCGAGAACGTGAAAGTTTATGCCGAACGCGCCCGCCGTCGTCGCCTCGAATACCAGCTCGCCCGGATGGTCCGGCGACACCTCGGCGGTCAGATCGTAACCGTGCAGGTGGACCTCACCCGGCTCGTCGGCCGTAAAAGTGAGGCGGACGGTTTCGCCCTGCGTAACTCGCAAGTCCTCCCGCGTCGTTGTCGTTTCCCGATTTGCGATATCAAGGTTTATGAGCCTCTCGTTAGTCGGTGCGGCTGCGCTTGCGGATTCGCTTGCCGATGTGGGCGCGGGCGCGACCTGAGCTCCGGCGGTCGCGTTGGGGGTGGATGGCTCCAATTGCGCGTCGCTTCCGCACGCGGCGAGGACAGGCAAAGCGACGAGGGTGATTAACAACGCCAACCAATATGCCGGCCGGCGCAAAGTTGCGTGATCAAATCGCATCACGAAAATCCTCCGTAAAGATTGGGAAACAAAGGGTGGTGTGAGGATTTACGCGATGGGTGGCGGCGGCAGCGGCGCGACGTAACGTCCGGACGGCTGGCCGTAGCGAACTCCGTATGGGCTGAGCGGGTTTGTCGCTTCATCCCGAGGAATCGCAGGACGCAACGCATCCGGCGCCTTGTGGGATGGTGCGGTCAGTACGGCAAGCAGCAGGCTCCCTGTCGGATCGGTCAAATACGTTGTCGGTCCTGCGCCATCCCAGGATCCGCCATCACTTGCTGCGTTCGTCAAGTCGCCGTGCCAGTGAGCTGCGCCGGAGTCTGAAAAGTGTTGGTGGGTCGCCGTCCGTCCATCTAGGTAAATGTGGCCGTGTGTATGAGAACGCTCCGCGAAGTGGTGATCGTCCAACGGCCCCACAATCGGCAGCGCCAGCGCGAACAGAGCGAACGCCAACAGCAGCATCCAGCCCAACGAAGGCGGGTCTGCCGCGCGGCCTCGCATGAAGGATGTCGTTGTCAAAGCAGGCGCTGGCGTTGGTCGGTACATCAGTCGGCCCGGTTGCGCAGGAGGATCGCTATAGCGAAAGCCCGACGTGTGCTTGCCGAGGCGGATGATAACTCGTTGATTGCGCGCTCTGCATCTTCGATGATTTCCAATACGTCGGATCGGGAGAAATCGGATCGGGGATTGTAGTCGGCCTGGTTACGGTAGCTCTGAATCTGCACGAAATTCTGGGCGAAATTTCTGATATCCGGTGGAAACGACGCCATCAGTCCGGCGTTTCGGCACTGGTTCCTGACGTGGGTGTGCTCTGGCCCTCGATAGGCTTGTAGCCAGGCCGCGGATGCAGCCGGGTCGGAGATTTCGTCGGTCAGGAGCGCGGCGGCATTGGCGCAAACCGCATGGAACATGGCGTAGTAAGCCGTGCTGACGGCACGTTTCAAGTGGGTCTGGGACTGCTCCGGGTCGGTTTCCTGTGAGGATGAGCCAACCAGCGTTCGCGCTGTGGCGATCAGGTTAGCAGGGGACAACGTATGGGCTCCGGGAAAATTCAGGCCATTCGGATTTGGGTACGTAAGATTTGGTAAGGACCTCGGGAGTGAAGCCTTCACCTAGTTCTTCCGCCAGCAATCCCAGGAACCGAATGCGCCTGTCGGCGTCGGTCCTTACGGTGTTCTCGTCGAACACCATGTACACGTGCAGATAAACCTCGCCGTCTCCGTCATCCCTGGGCACGACGACGATAGGGTCAAATAACGTCTCCGCGCCGTACTGCTCAGCCAAGACTTTATTCACGGCGGCTTTGACTTTTTTGGCGACCTCTGCTTTTACCGTGGTCATCTCGTGGGCCTCCCGGCGATGGAACGTGTGTTGCCGGAGCGCTGGTATCGTTGACAGTAGATTCAGCATATCAGATAATGTTGCACAACACTGCGAACACTTTACAGGAGGCAAAAAGATGGCATCTCAGGACATCGCCTTGATGGCCCATCTGATGCGTCGTGCCGGTTTCGGGGCGTCCCGCGAAGAGCTGGAAGCCCGCGTTGCTCAGGGGTACGAGGCCACGGTTGAGGAGCTGCTGAACCCCGAGAGCCAGCCGGCTATTGACCGCTACGAACTCATCCGCTACCAGCCCTGGACTTGGCGTCCCGGCACCATTCAGGGAATGGGTTCCGCCGAATGGCTCCACTTC
The DNA here is from genome assembly GCA_009840165.1 of Chloroflexota bacterium. Taxonomy (GTDB): domain Bacteria; phylum Chloroflexota; class Dehalococcoidia; order Lucifugimonadales; family UBA3495; genus Bin87. The sequence goes on along the minus strand of VXOG01000051.1, from coordinate 28,816 downwards.
ATGATCAACACCAAGCGGCCCTTGGAAGAGAAGATGGCGCTGTTCTGGCACCAGATCTTTGCCACCGGCGTGTCCAAGGTTGACCACTACGACGAGATCACCCGCATGGTCGCCCTCTTCCGCGAGAAAGGCATGGGCAACTACAAGGAGTTGCTGCTGGAAGTCGCTAAGAATCCGGCGATGATCTACTGGCTGGACAACTTCGAGAACCACGCTGATGCCGTCAACGAAAACTGGGGCCGCGAGTTGCTGGAGCTGTTCAGCATGGGCGTTGGCACCTACACCGAGGTTGACGTTCGGGAAGCCTCCCGCGCCTTCACCGGCTGGACCTTCGAGCCCAAGCTGCCGCGCGGACCCATCGGCCGCCACGACTGGCAGTTCCAGTACCTGCCCGAAGACCACGACGATGGCGAGAAGTCTTTCCTCGGCGAGACCGGCAACTTCGACGGCGAAGACATCATCAACATTATCTGCGAACACCCGGCTACCGCCACCTTCATTGCCCGCCACCTGTATAACTTCTTCGTTGCGGACGAGGCCCAGGTGCCGGCCTGGCAGGTGACGCCGCCCAAGGACGAGGACGCCATTGACCTGCTGGCCGACGCCTTCGTCGATTCTGGTTGCGACATCACCGCGACGCTTCGCGTGCTGTTTAACAGCGACTTCTTCAAAAACGCCCGCTACGCCCGCCTCAAGAGCCCCGCCGAAGTGGTGGTAGGCACCCTGCGGCTGGTCGGTGGCTTCGAGTTCCCCGGCCCCGGCCTCGGCGAAATGGCTCGCCAGCCCACCTACATGGGCCAGGACCTGCTCAATCCCCCCAGCGTGGAAGGCTGGCACACCGGCGTCGAGTGGATCAACAGCGGCTCCCTGATGCGCCGCATCAACTTCACCGCCGATATGGTCAGCGACGTCACCCGCCCCGGCATCCGCTCCATGATCAATCGTATGCAGTCCCAAGGCGACCTGACTGCTGCGGCTATGGTGGACAACTGCCTCGACCTCATGGGTCCGTTGGAAGTTGATGCAGCCACCAGGCAGGAGTTGGTCACCCACGCCGAAACCGGCGGCGCCGTTTCCTGGGCCACCGATGCCGACGTGAGCGCCTCCGAAGAGCGCATCTCCGAAATGCTGCAGCTGATCGTTTCGCTGCGCGACTACCAGTACGCCTGACGATTTCGGTACGGCGATCCCATTGAATTTGTTATTCCGGCGAAATCCGGAATCCAGGGATCGCCGCAACCTGTAACCCGCAGCGAAACTCCAATACCCACAGGAGCAAGCATAATGACCTCTACGAAGAAAGATCCGGTTCTGGTGGTCTTGCAGCTTACCGGCGGCAACGACTACATGAACACCGTCATCCCCCACGCCGAGCCGCTCTACCGCGAAAAGCGGCCTGTCGTCGGCGTAGCGGACGACCGCATCCTCAAGCTGAACGACAGCATCGGCTTCCACCCCGAACTGGCTCTGCTGCGCCGCTTCTGGGATTCCGGCAACATGGCCATCATTCATGGCGTCGGTTACGCCAACAGCCCCCGCAGCCACTTCCGCAGCATGGACATCTGGCACACCTGTGAGCCGGACAAGCTGGGAACCGAGGGCTGGCTGGGCCGCGCCACCCGCGACATCGACCCCAACAAGGAAAACGTGGTAACCGCCGTCAGCTTCGGCCCGAGCCTCCCTCGTGCCCTGGCCCTCCCCGGTGTCCCCGTCGCCTGCGTGGATGACTTGGAAAACTTTGGTATGCTCACCAGCATCCAGGAAGAGATGCAGCGGGAGAAGATCATCAACCGCTTCTCGCGCCTCTATTCCCCCACCATCGGCAGCGGCTTCGTGATGGACTACTTGGGCCAAACCGGTCTCGACGGCCTCAAGGCCGCCGACATCCTCAAGATCGCGCCCGAGCAGTACAGCAGCACCGTCGAGTATCCCGACACCCCCATCGCCCGCAAGCTCAAGGGTATCTCCCAGGTGCATCAGGCTGGCCTCGGCGCTCGCGTACTCTACTGTGACCACGGCAGCTTCGACAGCCACTCCAATCAGGTCGGCATGCACGACGGACTCTGGCGCGACGTATCAGCCGGGGTATCCAGCTTCTTTGACGACCTGCGCGAGAACGATGCCGCCGACAACGTCATCCTGTTGATGTTCTCCGAATTTGGCCGCCGCGTCCACGACAACGGCAGCGGAACCGACCACGGAGCCGCCGGCCTCGTGCTGATGATGGGCGACCCGATCAAGGGCGGCGAGTACGGCGAATACCCGTCCTCCAAGCCCGAAGACCTGGAACAGGGCGATCTGGTTCCCAACACCGACTTCCGCGGCGTGTACTCCACAATTCTGGAAGACTGGATGGGCCTGGACGCCAACCCCATCGTCGGCGGACAGTTCGAAAAGGTCGCGTTCATCTAAACCGGCAACCTGAATCCCCTCTCCCACAGGGAGAGGGTGAGGGCGAAAATCTTTGCAGAAACGGCCGGGGCCAGTGGGTTTGGATCTGCTGGCCCCGATTTCTTGGCAAGACACGCAGGCAACAAGCAGGTAAAACTATGCTTACTCAGATCGCAAAAGGCCGGGTGTACGACTACAGCCACTCGGTGGGCCGGGGCGCTGCCTCCGGCATGGGGTTCAGCCAACCTACGGCCATGGCCTTTGAGGGCAACACGGTTTACGTCCTGAACCGTGGCATCGAAGGCATCTCCAACGTCCCCTGGAACCGGTTGGCCTACGGCGCTCGCGTCAGCATCATTGACCTGGGCGAAAACGAGGGTGACGAGGAATTCACCGGCGAGTTCGGCAAGTATGGCGACCGGGAAGGCGAGTTCATCTGGCCCTCCGGCATGGTGCTGGCTCCGAATGGTCATCTCTACATCGGCGATGAGTGGCTCAACCAGGTCTCCGAGTTTGACAAGGACGGCACATTCATCAACCGATGGAATGCCGTTCCGGGAGAAGACGGTCAAGGACACAGCACTTCCGGCATCGCGGTTGACGCTGACGGCAACATCTACTGCACCGACGGGCGCAGCCACGAAGTCCGCAAGTTCACCGGCGACGGCCGGTTGATCACCAGTTGGGGATCGCTGGGCGATGGCAACGGCCAGTTCAACTCCCCCTGGGGTATCACCGTTGACCAGACCGACGGCTCCGTGTACGTAGCCGACCATCGCAACCATCGCGTGCAGAAGTTCACTGCCGACGGCGAATGGCTCATGCAGTTCGGCGAACCCGGAACCAAGCGCGGACAGATGCACCTCCCCGTACAGATCACCATAGACCCCCAGGGCGATGTGTACGTCGCCGACTGGAGCGACAACGGGATGCACCCGGGCAAGGTCCACGTCTTCGACAAAGAGGGCAACTTCATAATCTCCCTCATCGGCGATGCCCAGTGGCTCAGCAAGTGGGCTGACATGACCGTGGTCGCCAACGCCGACTACCTCAAGCGCCGGCGTGAGGTTCCTACCACAGAGTCCGAATGGCGGTTCGCGTGCCCCACCGACGTGCATTTCGACGAGGAACGCGGTCGTATCGTAGTACTGGATGCCCAGCGCAGCCGGTTGCAAATCTACAACAAGATGGATAATTACCTGGTTCCTCAGATGAACCTGTGATTGATCCTTGCGGATACCATGTGTAGGGGCGAATAATCATTCGCCCCTACTTTTACCCGGGCGACAGACGCAGCAAATATGATCACACAAGCCCAGGAACCTGATTACATAAGCCTCGCGGAGAATTCTCCGGCCATGCTCTGCCGCGACGCCCCGCCGGAAATCCTCGAGGCGTGCGCCCTGGACAACGAGCCAACGCCTTTTTTAGAGCAATTCTTCGAGGCGGGCATCCGCGCCAACGCCCGCATGGCCCACGGACGCGAGCTACCGCAAATGTACGTCAACAACGCCATCCTGGTGCTCTGGCTCCGCGCTTGCCGCCTCTACACCAACGGCTTGCTGAGCGTCGCAGACCCCGACCTTGAAAAGGAATTCTTTTCCAGCGCCGATGCGACCCCAAGTTGAACTTACCGCCGGTTTGACGGCAACCTGCTGTAGTACGCTACAATACCTCGAGGGTGCAGCATACATCGCCATCGTGCTGGCCGTCCTCGGAGTGCCGCAGTTGCTTACGCATTACTTTGACCGCAGAGACCGTCGCCGCGACCGGGCGGAAGCCGAACGGATCCGCCGTGAAGAACGTGAAGCGGCGGAGCGACGGCACCAGGAGATGATGACTGCATTGACTGGTACGATAACCGCGCTTACCGCTGTGTTGGAGCGGAACGGTCATAGCGCTCCAACCGACGAATCCCCAGTCATTGGCGAATTGCAGCGGCGCGTCGCTGAGCTTGAAGCCGAGAACGCGCGCCTGCGCAATGGTAAGAGAGACAACCCGCCCGACAGCTCCGCAAGTGAATGATGGTAGGAATTCTAGACCCCAAAGCCGCCGGCGCCCGTCGATTTGAAGGCCAGGTCGCCGTAATTACCGGCGGGGGCCAGGGCATCGGCGCGGCAACGGCCCGTCGCTTGGCCCAGGAAGGCGCGTCCATCGTAATCGGAGACATGGTTGCCGAGTCCTCCGAGCGCGTGCGTCAGGCCATCCTGGACTTCGGCGGTTCCTGCGAGATTGCTCTCGGAGATCTATCGCAGTGGGAAAGCGCCGAGGCGTTGATGACTAAAGCTCAGGACGCCTACGGCAGAATCGATGTCCTCGCCAACATCGCCGGCGGAACCATCTGGTTCCAGTCCTTCCAGTATTACACTCCCGACCAAATCCAAGCCGAGATTGACCGCAGCTTCTGGACGGCTATGTGGTGCAGCCGAGCCGTCCTGCCTTACATGATTGAGCAAGGTTCCGGGTCCATCGTCAACATCGCCACCCACGCCGTAACCGGACGCTTCCGCGTGCCCTACGCCGCTGCCAAAGCCGCCCAGATCGGACTCACTACCTCATTGGCCCGCGAGGTCGCCCACCTGGGCATCCGCGTCAACTGCGTCGCTCCTAGCGGCACCGCGGCCGACGACCGCATAACCCCGCGAGACCACGGCGTCGCCGTCATTCCGCCCGAGTTGCCGCCCAGCGAACGCGCCGATCAGGAAGAATACCGCTCGGCGACCCGCAACTCGGAAATACCCATGGGCCGGCGCGGCGTAGCCGACGAACAGGCTGCGGCCATCGCCTTCCTGGCGTCCCACGACGCTTCCTACATCACCGGCCAGGTTCTGGCGGCCGGCGGCGGCCAGCCCTACCCATTCTGATCATATCGTCATTCCGGCCTACTCATACCGTCACTCCGGCCTGCTCATACCGTCATTCCGGCGCAAGCCGGAATCCAGCCTCCCGGCGTTGGAGGCGAACAACGCCTCACCCTTTCTGCTAATATGTCCGAAATCCTTCGCGTCACCAGACGGGAGCAGCGATTATGGGACTCAAGCGCCTCTTGCTCAAACCGCTTTCCGGCTATCCCGGCGGCTACAAGAAAATGCGACGGGGATTCCAGGGATTCGATTCCACGCCGCCTTTCAAAAGGCCGGACAACCCCCGTGACCGGCGCAGCCGCATCCCGCCGCTGGGTTTCCGGGAATACTGGTACCCGGCCCTGCCCGCCAAGGACGTGAAGAAAAACCAGCCCAACATGCTGCGGATGCTGGGCACCGATGTGGTGTTCTTCAAGGACAAGCAGGGCGAGGTTCAGGCGCTGCTCGATTGGTGCCCGCATCGCGCTGTCTATCTGTCCATGGGTCGGTGCTATTTCGAAGGGTTCCTGACTTGTCCCTACCACGGTGCTACCTTCGACGGCGATGGCAACTGCGTGGCGTTTCTCACCGAGGGCCCCGAGTCCATGATGGTCGGCGCGCCCGGCATGAAAGCCCGCAAGTTCCCCACCGTTACCCTCAAGGGAATGGTCTTCGTCTGGATGGGCGAGGGGGAACCCGTCGATCCCCAGGAAGACATTCCTCCCGAAATGTTCGAGGAGCACAACATCTGCCGTCCGTCCTTCGATATGTTCGATTGCAACTGGGTGCTGGTGCTGGAAAACACCATGGACGCCCACAACGCCTTCATGGTTCACCGCAACGCCCTGCGCATCCTGGGCAGCCGGGTTGGCGGCCGCCCCCGCACACCGCTGGGTTATCGCACCAACTTGGTCAACAACAAGAACGTCCACTACCGGCCGGGCAGCGGAAAATCCTCCGTGGAGCAGTATTACTACGACGAGGAAGGCAAAATCCCCTACCAGATGTACTACCCAGGCGTGGACGGCGTTTGGCCCCTGCATCGTTACCGCCTGCTCTGGACCTGGTTCTTCGACTGGAAGGCTCGCCGCCGGGGGCAAGATCCCTACTACAGGCGTGGCGCTTCCGCTGAGACGCCCGACCTGAACGAGTGGAACGGCACCCGCCTGCCCGGAATGTCCCGTACCGGCGGCAACGCCCGCTACTTCCGCAGCACCCGCTGGCCCGTGCCCGTCGAGGAGAACCTGACTCGCATGGTGTACCTCAACGTGGAGCGGTACGAAAAACGACCCGGGTTCTTCCGTCGGATTATCCGCGGCGCAACCTGGCCCTATCGCAACTGGGAGCTCAACTTCAATTTCCGCAACCAGGACTACGACGCCGAGAAGTACACCCAGTACGCCATGCCTGAATACCTGTCTTCCACCGACTCGGTGGTGGTGGCAATGCGCCGGCTCTTTGCCGACCACAACCGCGACGTAATCCGTCAGCGTGAGCGCGAGGAGGCTCTGCCGGAAGTCATGGAGGAGAGCGAAGCCGAACGCATGGTGCGCGAGGGCGATGTCAAAGTCGCCTCGTCCACCGAAGCCTTTGACGCCGACCGGTTGGAGGCGGAGTTGCTACGCAGGGTGTAGGCAGCCCACGCCCTGCTATACTGGATAAACCGCTATCGCTCGTTGCGGAGGGATGGCAGAGTGGACGAATGCACCGGTCTTGAAAACCGGCAGGGCTAATACCCTCGTGGGTTCGAATCCCACTCCCTCCGCCAGAGACTTCTATACCCGGTTGCCCCAGTCCACGTACCGGGACGCCCCCATGTGGCTGATCTGGATACGCTGCCGGTATCCCTTTGCCTCGGCTTCATAAGTGGCGCTCCACCGACCCGGCAGCGGTGCGCCGGCGTCTTGCAATGCCTCATTGAGAACCCGACCATCCATTGACGGGGCCGTATCGCTGAATCCCAGCAAGTGCAGGATGGTGGGCGCCAGGTCAATGTTGCCGGTGGGCGTGTCGATTGCGGCGCCTTCGCGGATTGATGGCCCGCCGGCCAGTCCTACGTTCTTCAGTTCGTGTCGGCTCAAGCTCCCGTGTTGACCCTGACCTGCCGCTCCGCCAGTAGAAAATGCGTGTCCGGGGTAGCCTGATGAGTTCGGATCGCTGTTCCATGCGAACGACATGATCAAGTCCGGCGAACGTGGTCCGTCGCAACCAATCAACGATGCCGGCAGAGCGCCCGCCGGTTGCCCGACCCGCTCCGACGCGAACAGTGGCCCGCACCAATCATGGGCTGTCAGCCATCGGGCTAGCGATTCCGCAACGCCCGGATCATTCTTGTGAACGTAATACAGAGCCGAACCGCCGTTGCCGGCCACCGCTACTCCGCCCTGCTCATCGACGGTCGCGAACCCTGACTCACGCATCATGCTCTCGATCGGAATAGCTGCGCTGATGGTCGAATAGCCATGGTCTGACGCGATGAAAATGTCTGTGGTTTCCAGCCGCCCATTGCGGTCCAGCCAGGATAGTATTTCGCCGAATTCTGCATCCGCTTCGTTCAAGGCTTGACTCGCCCTCCCGAGTCCGACGCCGTCCTCATGCTGAGTCTTGTCCGGTTCGGACGACCATATCAGCGTCACCGCCGGGTCGAGCTCGGGCAGAATGTACTCGGTTAAAATCCGGCGCGCGTGAACCAGACGCGCCGTGTTGGGCAAGTCTTGCGCTGGCCACTCGCCGAACCGTTCTTCCAGTTCTGCGTAAAGGGGCCTGGGCAGCGTGAAATCCGGGTGTATGGTTGCTCCGCCCGACCCTTCGGCATTCGGGTTTTGCATGTAAGCGTTGCCGCTGGTGCCGGTGCCTATTGCCACGTATGTCATGCCGTGCCGGTGGAGAATATCGGCCAGCGTTGGAACCAGCAACGCCCGGCCCGTGGTATCGACGATGGCTTGCAGCGTTGGTTCCATCGCGGGGATAACCCGGTGCGGATCGTAGTCCCGGCACAAAAACGTGTTCCCCGCCAGTCCATGCCGGCCCGGCAGACATCCAGTGACCAGGCTCGAAACGTTCACCCTGGTTACGGTGGGAAAGACTGGGTGATGATTAGCCAGGGTCACCCCGGCGCGCGCGAATTCTGTGAGATTGGGCATCAGTTCCGGCGTTATCTGCGCCGGCTGCAAGCCGTCAAACACCACCACGAGAACACGATTAGCGTTGACCATGTCATAATCCTCGGCTATGTCCATTCCAGCAAGTGCTGGATCGCTGAATGCGCTGCCGCGCTGTCCACCCGGTCAGGAGCCGCCACCAGCGTCGGCCCCTGGTTGGCGTCAACCACCTCGCACTTCCCCCACATCGCGCCGTCGTCCGTAACGTCTGAATCCACTACCGTCATTGTAGTGCCGTCCAGTTCGACTACGTGCGGGTGAGTGACGGCGAGCGCTGCCAACGGATCGTACAGATGAAAATCCTGGCGCGCCGGATCTCTGTCGAACCAGCCGTGGAGCAGTTCGGCGGCCAGGGTTCCCAGCCGACTGGCGCTGCGGACCCGGTGGGCTTGATCCCGCGAGATGGACACTTGCCGACACGCCGCCAGGTCAATCAGCGTTATCGGCAAGCCGGACTCCATGATGATCCGCGCCGCCGTTGGGTCGCTGTAAAAGTTGAACTCCGCGTGCGGCGTGGCGTTGCCCTCAGTGTGCACCGCTCCGCCCATCACGACTATCCGTTCGGCAGACTGCAACGCTGCCGGGTTTCGTCTCCACAGCCGGGCCAGGTTGGTGAGTGGTCCTAGCGCGATGACGGTGACCGGGCTGCGCGTATCCATCAATGTGCGCTCCATGAACTGGACCGCTCCGATTTCAGAGGGGTGCATGGATGGGTCGGGCAATCGTCGAGTCAGCCCTGCCGCCGAGTGAACGTGTCGAGCATAAGCGAAACGCCCGCGCACCGGACGCGCCGCGCCGCGGCACACCGGGATGTCCAAACGTCCCGCGTACTCCAGCAGGGCAAGGGTGTTCCTGGTGGAACGTGCCAGGGGAACGTTTCCCGCCGTGGTGGTGAACCCGACGATCTCACACGTCGGGTCGCCCAACAGCATGAGGATGGCAACCGCGTCATCGACGCCGGGGTCGGTATCGACGATGACGGGTATCGCCTTGTTCCTGGTTTCACTGGTCATGTCCCGAACTCATCCCGTACAAATATGAATGACAGTACGCTCGGGCGGTCTGCTCGGAAGAATAGGCCGCCTCAAATTTCGCTGCCTGCCTGAATTTGGTGTCCGAAACGATCAGAGGATGCTTGCCCATGCCATGAGCGGCTGACTTGGCTCGGCGTTTAGATTTGGATCGGTTCGCTTTGCTTCCCGTCCCGTTTTGAAACATATCCAGCACGTCTTTTGATCTCACTACACCCCGGCTGGCAACGTTATAGATGCCGTTGAGTTGATGCAAAAGGGTGAGCCAGACTGCTCGCGTAAGGTCGTGCTGGTGGACCAACTGGATCGGAATACTGCGATTTCGGTTTGATGCGACCGCCGGCCAGAGCAACTCATCCGTCGCGGGACTGCACCCGCTGGGTCCGGCCGTCATCGCAGACCTCAGCACCGCGATTTTCAGGCTGTCGGGAGGGCCGGCGCTACCGAAACTTTCTTGCAATTGCAACTCGGCGTCCAGTATAAAGCGATGTTCCGCAGCCGGATTCAGGTTGGAGCGTTCGGTGAGAGGAATCGGATTTTCTCCTTTGGTTCCATACACGCGAATATCGGACAAGTAAACCAACTGACGAACGCCTGCTAGCTGACAAGCTTGTACCCAGTTTTCAGTATCGCGCACAAACTGTTCGGGGTTTGACCTGTCATACAGGCTGCCCACATGGACCACGCAGTCCACGGATTCAAGGTGGAACACGTCCGCCACGTCCGCCATGGTGAGCCGCCGATTGTCAAGAACCATATCCCACGCCTTCAGTTGCATCACCTCCGGGATGTCATCAATGGTCAGTATCGCCCCGGTGCGGTTGGGTTCCATTCGATACGCCGAGACCTGTTTCACTGGTCGCAATAGCGGATAGCTATCGATTGCTACCAGTTGGCAATCGGGCAGCGTAGCTCCCAGTTCCGCCAGCAACAGGGCTCCAAAATTGCTGGAAGAGCCGACTACGGCAATCACCCGAGGGTAAGTGACTGGCGTCAATGGTGCGGTGGACATGGTTATTCCAAGTTTTATTCCTGGTTCGCCGTGCTCGCCTGCCTCATGCGCTGGACGCGCTGCTGTGGAACATTGCTAATTCTGCGGCTATAGCGTCGTCCGGGAGAGTCGTTGCGGCGCGCGGCCCAAAATTTCGAGCCAGAATGAAGATCTGTGCCAGCCGCTCCACCAGGTCTGCGACTTCCAAAGCCTCCCAAATGTCTGGGCCAACACTCACCACGCCATGATTGCGCAACAGCGCGGCATTGCGCTCGCCCAACGCTGCGTAAGCTTCCTCGGCCAACTGCTGCGTACCGGGGAAAGCATATTTGCTGACCTTTACTGGGCCGCCGACGGTGAGCAACATTTCGTCGATCAACGCCGGAATGTCTCTGCCAACCACGGAGGCCGCGGAAGCGTGAATGGAGTGCGTATGCGCCACTGCCTGAACGTCAGCGCGTCTTTTGTAAATCTCAAGGTGCAGGCGCGTTTCCGAAGATGGGCGCATCCCACCTTTTGCCACAGGTTCGCCATCCAGGTCCACGACCACCAACTCCTCGGGCCGGAGTCGATAGTAAGGATGATGCGTGGGGGTAACCAGCAATAGCCCATCGTCTCCCGACCCGGTCAGCCTGATGCTGGTGTTGCCCGAATAGGCTCCCACCAGGCCGCGGCGGTACATCTCCTGGGTGGCCTCGGTCAGTTCCTGTCGCTGTTCAGCCCATTGATCCGGCACGACCACTCTCCGTTTTCCTTAGTCCCATTCTGATGACATAACTGCCTCAGCGGCATTATAACCACTGATCACCGCGCTCTCCATAGTGGACGGCCATCCCGTGTTCGTCCATTCGCCTGCGAGGAACAAGTTGGGAGACTCGGTGCGCGGACCCGGACGGTGCCCGTTGGCGCCGGGGATACATCTGAAAGTGGCGTTGCGCTGTTTCACCACCACCGCGTCAAGCAGTGTCGCATCCCGGGCTTTGGGAAAAGCTGCCAGCATCTCGTGGGTTATGGTGTCGGCGAATCGGGATCGCTCAACGTCAATATATTCCCAAGCCGCGCTGACCGACACGGAAAGCGATTGTTGATTCTCCTGCATTCGGTCTCCATAGATGAAAGTCGAATTGAAAACCCACTGCAACGGACTATTGAGGACGTAGCAGAAATCATGCGCCATGACTGGCTGATCGTACTGGAGATAGACATTGACTATGGGGGAGGTTTGCAAATTGGACAGCTGCCGTACCATCGATTTCTCCGCCATTGAACCCGAAAATAGTTTGGGCAGAGTCCAGAAAGGAACCGCGCTGACGTAGGCGTCGGCTTGCAATCTACTGCCATCGCCGATGGTTATACTCTCCACGTGGCGGTTTGAATCGATATTGACGCAGCGTACCGGACACCCGGTAATGATTTTGACTCCCAGTTTTTCCAGGTGGTCCCGAGCGGGGCGAGCGAGCGCGTCATTCAGCGGGGCAGTTGGATACCCGACGTTGATAGTGCGCTGTCCGGCGAGGAGTCCATCCTGTATTATCATCAACCCCATGGACGCGCTTACTTCTCTGATGTTGTCGTTCAATGTACCTTCGATCAGCACGTTCCACAAGTTGGCAATTATGCGGTCCGGTTGGCCCCGCGCTTTCAGCCAATCGTAGAACGTCATGCTTTCGAGTTCCGGGGCACGTCGGTTGACCCTCATCATCGAGACAATGGCCCGCGCCGCTTTCACCTTTTCCAGCCATCTCAGGTGGGAATAGGTCAAGAACGCTGGAAGAAGGTGTATCGGCGTTGGCGCGGACACTCCGTAAAGACGACCTAATCGCTGCCTGCGGTCGTAAACTGCGACGTCCAGCTGCGGTTGCAGATGCCAAAGATGCCTGGCCCCTATTGCTTCCAGGAAGGCGATCATATTGGCGCAGGCGCCAACGATTATGTGCTGCCCGTTGTCCAATACGCGCCCGCTTTGGGGTTCGCGAAAGGAGAATACCCGCCCGCCCAAACTCGCCCGGGCTTCCAATAGCGTCACCTGCCAGCCTGCTTCGGCCAGTCGCTTGGCGGCGGCGATTCCGGCCAGTCCCCCGCCGAAAACCAGCGCGGAGCTTCGTCGGCTTGAACTTCCCGGCGCGCCCCCGTCACACGGAGGATTCACTTCAACCACGGGCCCAGGAGCCAGGCTTTGGCCATCAGCGCCAACTTGGCGCCGTTGCTCAATCCGATGCGCTCACCGAAAACATCGTACCCGGAGCGCTCTATTCTATTCAATACGCCGCCATATATGGAACCCAATGCGGCGGGACAGGCTCGGGAGCTCCGGGGCAGGTATGGCAGCAGAAGCCGGCCACTGGCGAAATACCCGCGGGCGCGGTTGATTTGATACTGCAACAACTCGGCGAATGAGTCCGTCACCGCGCCGGCCGCCAGGTCTTCCTCCGTCACACCGTAACGGCGCATTTCGTCCTGGGGAAGATAAATTCGGCCAAGCTCCCAGTCTTCGCGCACATCGCGGCAGATGTTGGTCAACTGCATGGCCAGCCCCAGGTCAATAGCATGGCGCCGGGCCATTTCCCCGCATTGATAACCGAATATGTGTATACAGATCAGCCCCACTACCGATGCAACCTGGTAGCAATAGGTTCGGAGTTCGTCGAAGTCGGAATAGCGCGTCTTGATTAAGTCTGATTCCACTCCGTTCAGCACTTCTTCAAAGTACTCCTGTGGAATTTGATACCGGTTGGCAACGTCGGCCAAGCCTATGAAGACAGGTTCCGTGGCTCGACCATCGTATGTTTCTGCCAACATGAGACGCAGCCGAGCGATTCCGGCCAGCTTCTCTTCCGTCGTTCCTGCTTCGTCAACGGAATCGTCGCAATACCTGCAAAAAGCATAGGCGACGTAGATTGCGCGCCGACGCTGCGCCGGCAGCGTGAGGAAGGCGAAGTAAAAATTCCTTGCTTCCCTCCTGGTCAGCAGTCGGCAGGTCTCGTAAGCATCGGCCAGGTCGGCAGTCGATGGGTATGTTTTGGCGTGTTGCGGATTGGTCATGCGTGATCTTCAATCCGTTGGCAGGCCGAAACCGAGTCCCAACCTGCTGCCTAACCAGGTTGACAACAACATCCAGGTTTTACGGCTTTTTGACAATGCAGGTCGCTCGCTCAACACGTCAAAGTCGCGCTTTCTGATTGCCTCCAGAATGGCAACCCCGCCCCGTGTGAACAACGCCACCGGGAGCCGCGCGCGTCGGTCCAGCGAACGGACCAGAGGCGTCCCATCTCGAAATAATTCCATCGCCATATCGCATTCGTAGGCCAGCAGCTCCCGAAAACCTTCGCTGGCAATTCCAAGCGCGATGTCTGACTCGGACACTCCGAAACGCGCCATATCCCGTTGCGGGAGGTAGATGCGCCCCCGGTCGTGGTAGTCGCGGGATACATCCTGCCAGAAGTTGGTCAACTGAAGGGCGGTGCAGGTATTATCTGCCAGACGTTGGCGTTCGGAGTCCGAATAGCCGAACAGGTACAAAAAGAGGTGCCCGACCGGGTTGGCCGAATACGTGCAGTAGTCCAGCACATCATCAATGGTATCGAACCTTCCCGTGCCCTGGTCGATCCGATTGGCGTTAATCAGGCGGATGAAGGGATCTTTTGGGATTTCAAACTTGTGGACGGTATCTTGTATGGCTATCGCTATCGGATGCGTAGGTTTGCCGGAATACGCCAGGTCCAATTCTGAAGTCCACCAGTCGAGACCGGCCAAACGGTGTCCGGAAACGGCGGCATCAATCTGCCCGCCGGCTGCTAACGGCTCCGCATACGCTTGCGGGCTGGCTTCGTCTCCCAGATCATCCACCATCCGGCACCAGGCGTAGATGGCGTACACGTGCGGCAGCTTTTCCCGCGGGGTGATCCACCCACCGACGTTGAAATTCTCGTAGTGGCTGCGGGCCAGACCGGCGCAGAAGGCATACGCATCGCTGAGCGTGGGGTCGCCGGCGGGCTTGGTTACGCCGGCGAGCGCCTCCGTAGTTTGGGTGTCAGCAGGAGAGGGCATGATGCACCAGGTCGGTCTCCGCTCTACTCTCCCAGGATTTGAACCATCACCTCCCGGGGGCGTGGGTGGTCAAGCTCTATGAAAAAGATGCTCTGCCATTGACCAAAAGGTATTTTGCCGTCGATGAGGGGTATGGTTTCGCTGCACCCCAGCATCAAATGCTGAAGGTGGGCGTGACCGTTCGGAGATTCATCCTCGGTCATGTTCACAGTGCGAATCGAAAAGTCGTTGTGCCGATAGTAAGCGTCCCGCGGAGCGATGCGTTCGAGGAACTCGGCCATGTCCTCAATCAACAACGGTTCGTTCTCGTTAATCTTCACGGCGGCCGTGGTATGCCGGGAATATACGAGCACCATGCCGTTATTGATGCGCGATTCGGCGACACAGCCTTTTACCCAATCAGTGATGTCGATCAACTGGGGCGCGTCTTTGGTATCGACTTTGAGGGAGAAATTTTTAACTTTCATGGGTGGCACTCAGAAAACGTGTGTCCAACGGAAATCGTGGCAATATCCTCTACCCGGCGGCCGACGGTCACGCCGGCGCATGACCGTTCCGGCGGGGAGAATGTTCTGGGGATTGTGAGTACAGGCGGTTCCGATAACGACTGAGGGCCAACAACGGCCATGTGTTGCGATACAGGTGGTAATTTATCATAAATCCGGCGGACAATTCCGTTCCCTGGAAACCTCGCTCGCCGGGTTTCGGAATATGTTCCACCCGCGCGCCTTTCATATACCCTGGAAAACCGGTGCCGGTGAAATACGGTTCATCCCATTGACCGTCGTCATTTTGGGTTTGCAGCAGGTAGTCCACGCCGTTATGAGTAGCGGAGTGGTCAGCCTCGCCGGCTGCGACCAGGGCAATCACAGCCCAGGCGGTCTGCGACGCCGTGCTGGGACCGACGCCGTGTTGGGTTGGGTCAACGTAGGATGCGCATGACTCGCCCCAACCGCCATCGGCGTTTTGGCGCGCAACCAGCCACTGAACTGCGCGGCGAATATACGGCTGGCCCATATCCTCGCCGATCGACTCCAGAGACGGCAGGACGGCCCCAAGTCCGTATATGTAGTTGACTCCCCACCGACCGAACCAACTCCCATTATCCTCCTGCTCGGAGCGCAAATACCGATACGAGGCTTGAATTGAAGGCAGGTGAGCCCTGTATCCAAGTTTCCCGTACATCTCAATCACGTGCGCGGTCACGTCGGCGCTGGACGGGTCCAGCACTTCGCCGAAGTCGCTGAACGTGATTGCTGTCACATACCCGTGATTGTTGTTTTTGTCGAATGAAGCCCAACCGCCATCACGGTTTTGCATCCCGGCTACCCATGCGACGGCGCGTTCAATCGCTTCCTGGCGAAGGTGATCTTCGCCACCGGGCAACGCGCCGAGGCGCAGCGCCAATACTACCTCTGCGGTGTCGTCAATGTCGGGATAGCAGTTATTGTGAAACTCGAAAGCCCATCCGCCGGGTTGAAGCTGAGGCGCTTGCACCTGCCAGTCGCCGCCCACCAGGATCTGCTTGTCCACCAGCCAGCGCGTAGCGTGAGTCAGCATGGGGTCATCTGCGGACAATCCGCTTTCGGCTAGCGCTTGAACCGTAAGGCAGGTGTCCCATACGGGAGAGATGCAGCCCTGCACCGTCCACTTGTCCCCCTTTTGGATGCCAAACCCTTCCAATCCTTCAAACCCTTTGACCATTGCGGGATGGTCATTGTCGAACCCACACACGCTCAAAGCGATCAAGCTGTACACCCACGGGGGTTGGATGCCGCCCCAGCTGCCGTCCTCTTCCTGGTGCTCAAGGATCCACTTGATTGCCTTCCGTTCGGCGATTTTGCGGAACGGATTGAAACGAATCCGGTTGTAGATCGTGCCAGCGGTTTGTTCGATTAGGTGAACCATTCTCGGAAGGTTGAACCCTGGAGGAGTGGGCAACGAATAGTCGGTGCCATCCCGGCCGTCCGGGAAGAGTTCGTCAATCGCGTGCTCCGGGGAAATGGCTCGGATCGGATGCCTGGTGAGCACGATGGATAACGGGACGATACACCCTCGGGCCCAACTGGCGAACCGGTAGATGCTGAACGGCGCCCAATCCGGCAACAATATCATTTCGGTGGGGAGCCGGGGAGTGCCTTCCCATTCCCATTGCCCGAAAAGAGCCAGCCAGATGCGGGTGAACATCCGCACTTTGGGAACCCCGCCACGCGCCAGAATAAACTCCCTGGCGTGCCGCATCGGATCGGATTCGGGATCCTGTCCGCAAAGTTTCAGGGCAAAATAGCACTCGACGGAAGTGGAGAGATCCCCGGGCGCTCCGTAGTAGATGGACCACGAGCCATCCGCGCCCTGTTTGCTGAGCAGGTAGTTCACGATGTGCCGCTCCCGGTCGGCATTGTGATGCCCCAGGAACCGGCAGAGCATGACGTACTCCGCTTCCATCGTGTTGTTGGATTCCAACTCGCCCCACCAGTAACCGGACTCGTGCTGAATGCTACGGAAGTAGTCGTGCAATTTATCAATTGCAGAGTCCACGGTTGCCCGGGCCGGGGCCGGTTGCTGAGCTCCCACGGCGGGCCGCATTTCGGTTTGTTGCAGCGTCATGTTAGGAATAACCAGATGCGACACATCAATTGGGCAGGTACCCGTAATCTGAGAACCACCGGATTGCCTTTTCCAATGCAGCCTCGACCGAGTTCTGCGGGAGACCCAACTGCTCGATAGCTTTCGCGCTACTGACGTACATGGGGTGCCGGGTGATTTTGATGCCTTCGACCGGGATGGAAGGTTCGCGGCGCATCAGGCCGCTTTCCAGCCACTGGTCGCAATAAGCCGCTCCAATCACCAACCAGTAGGGGAAACGCCAGCGGGGAGTGCGCCGACCAGTAATTTCAGCGAGCATACCGAAGACTTCCAACAGGGTAAGATTGCGGTTGCCCAGGATATAGCGTTCGCCGGGTTTCCCCCGTTCCATCGCCAGTATGTGCCCCTGGGACACGTCGGCTACGTCCACCAAATTCATTCCCGTGGCAAGATATCCTGGTATTCTGCCGCGGGCGAAATCCAGAGGGATACGGCCGGTCGGAGTGGGTTTGACGTCCCATTCACCAACGGGCGCGCATGGGTTGACCACTATCACGTGCAGGTCGTCGTCGTTGGCTGCAAGTGCCAGCTGCTCGGCCTGGAACTTGGACTGCTTGTAGTGGCCGATCAGATGCGACGGATCCGGCGGCGATTCCTCCATGCCCAGCGGCCCGTTGGGATTGCCGTCGCCATCTTGCGGCAGTCCAATGGTGGACACTGAACTGGTAAAAACCACCCGCCGCGCGCCGGATTCGCGGGCAGCATCCAGCACATTGCGGGTTCCCTGGACGTTGGTCCGATAAATCGCGTCGCGCTGACGAGACCAGAACGAATAGCTGGCAGCGCAGTGGTAAACCGTCTCGCAACCTTCCACGGCTTTGCGTAGAGATTCGGCGCAAAGAATATCCCCGGTTACCCGGGTGACCTTGGCGTCTTGAATCGCCAGGTCGTTTGACGTGGGCCTTACCAAAACGCGCACTTCTTCGTCGCGTTCGGCCAGCGCGCGCGCCAAGTTGCCGCCGACGAACCCGGTAGCGCCGGTTACCAGCGTGGTCATCGGGGCGCCGCCGACAAGTTGCGCCGGGGCGAGCCGAGCGCGTCAATCACCCCTACTACGCAGCAGGTGAGATTCCGCCGGGCAATCATCACCTGCCGGGCGATGCGAATCAAACCGGGGACACGCCGGGGATGCGAGACCAGACGCCCTATGGTGCGCGCTGCGCTTTCGCCGTTTTCTGAAATCCAGTCGGGCAGATCTTCTCCGGCGGTATCGAGTACGGCGCGAATGGACGCGAAGGGAATACCGACGTCGCAAGCCGCGTTAGCGGCCCAGTAATCTTCCATGTTCACCGACGCCGCGCCCGTCGCCTCATGCGCCGCCAGCTTTGCAGCAGTGCCGGCTACCACATCCACCGTCGCCGATGATCCCGTCCTGATGACGCGGTTACATTGCTGGCGGGCGGCGGCGATGATTGAAGCTGATAGGTCGGGGTCAGCGAAGATCGCATCAGATGGTGCCGCCCCCACACTATGATACGCGCTGGCGACGTGCAGGTCCCCAACCCGCAGGCCGGTATCGGCACCGCCACAGAATCCCACCATGATGATCGCCTCAGGTTCACACTCCGCTACGCGCTGGATGCTGGCCCGAGTGCGCGCGGCGCCTACTCCGGTCAGACTGAAAGCGATGCCACGACCTTCCGGGTCGCGGATGGCCCGACGGATGCCGGATAGTTCGGTGGCCATGGGTGCTACTATGGCGAGCATCACGAGGGAAAGGCAGTATTGCCGTTTTGGAGCGGTGAATGTAGATAGTATATGGAGCGGGCGATACCTCGGTTGGCGACCCTCGCAGCGGTGGAGTCTTGGTGGCTTAGCGCATCTAACCTACGCTGATACCGCCTTTGTGAGCGGCGCCGGACTTGATAAAGGTCACCCATTCCCGGGGCTTCCCGATGGCGTTGAAAATCGTCGCCGATTCAAACCCGCAGTGCATCATGCAGTTGCTGCACCGGGGATCGCGACCAACGCCGTACTTTTCCTCCCACAGTTCGGGTTCATACAAATCGTCGATCTGCTCGGTGTGTTCGTCCGCCAGCGGATAGCAGGGCTTGCGCCAGCCCATGACGGTGTAGGTGGGGTTTGACCAGGCGGTGCACTGATATTCGCGGTCGCCGCGCAGGAAGTTCAGGTATAGGGGATTGTTATAGAACCGCATCCCGTCCATGCGGGTCGGGTCCAGCAGATCGCGGAAAACGTTGCGGGATTCCTGCCGGGTGAGGAACAAGTCCTGGTCTGGAGCGTCCTCGAAGTCGTAGCCGGGCGACAGCATGGAACCCTCGACGCCAAGATCGCTGACGTACCGGAACATTTCGCGCAGGTCTTCCACGTCGCTGTTGCGGAAAACCGTGGTGTTGGTGCATACCCGATAGCCCCGGTCAATAGCCATTCGGATGCCTTCGGTGGCGCGTTTGAAGACTCCCGCGCGAGCCACCGACTCGTCGTGCTTTTCCTCCATGCCGTCCATGTGAATGACCCAGCAGAAGTACTTGGAGGGTGGAATCTTATCCAACATGCGGGGCAACAGCAAAGCGTTGGTGCAGCAGTAAACGAAGTATTTTTCGTCAACGAGTGTGTTTATGATCTCGTCAATCTGAGGATGAATGGTCGGCTCGCCCCCGGCGATGGACACAATGGGAGCGCCCGACTTATGCACAGCGTCCAGCGCTTCCTCAACCGGCATCATCTTGTCGAGCACGCCGCGGTATTCACGAATGCGCCCGCAGCCGATGCAGGCCAGGTTGCACATTTCCAGTGGCTCAAGCATGGTCACCAGCGGGAAGCGCTTGCGTCCACGCAGACGGTTCTTGAGTATGTACCAACCCATGCGGACGCCAAGTTCCACGGGCCGCTTGGCCGGTTTGATGGTGGTGGGTGAATCTTTATGGGTCTGCACCATGTTTATGGTCTCCCGCGCACATGAAGGACTGCTGTTTAGAACAGCCGGTACGCCATGAAGTCGATAAGATTTTCGGCGTCGTCGGTGGCCCAGGGCGGCAACTCCAGGGTTGCCAGAGCGGAGCGGCCTTCCTGAGCGGTCATTTCGGTGAGAGAGTCGGTTTGTTGGGCAGCGCCGATGTCATCGAGGATCTGCATTACCCGGTCAACGTCTGACTCGCCCAGCGTTTCCTGACCGTACAGGCGCAGCAGTTCGTTTCGGCTAGCTCCGGTAGCCTGCTGGAAGGCGTACACGATAGGATAGCTCTTTTTGCGCTGGACGATGTCGCTATCTGTGGACTTGCCGGTAATGGCGTCGTCGCCCCAAATGCCAAGGTAGTCGTCGCGGATCTGGAACAAGCGGCCGATGGCCCGACCGAATCTTGCGATCCCTTCAATGACTTCCGCGTCATCGGTGGCCACGCTCGCGCCGATAACCAGGCTGCTGCGAATCAGAGCGCCGGTTTTGAGGGCAATCATGTCCAGATATTCATCGGTGCCGATGGTTTCCCGCTGCTCGAATTGGAGATCACGACACTGTCCCTCGATCATCTCCAGGTAGGCTTGAGTCAGCAGATTGGAGACCCGTATGGTGGTATCGGAATCAGTGCCGTCGCTGGTGTGCAGCGTGGTCAAGTCCCCCAGGGATTGCATGGCGTCGCCGGCTACCAATGCCCGCTCAGTACCCCACAGCGCCCAGACGGTGGGCTGGTGGCGTCGTTCGGCGCCCTGGTCCTGGATGTCGTCGTGAACCAGGGAGAAATTGTGAATCAGTTCGAGGGCTGCGGCGGCATAGGCAGCGTGTCGGGGTTCGCCATTAAAGGCGTCGCAGGCGAACATGCAAAGCGTGGGTCGGAGCGCCTTGCCTTGGGAGGCCGGTGTTGGCGACGGGTTGCCATGCTGGTCCGACCATCCGAGATGGTAACGCAGAAGCGTGTTGACGGGATGGTTTTCCAGAGGCGGCACGGCGTCGCTCATCGCCCTTTCCAGGAGGGTCCGATAGCGGTCGAACATGGCAGGCAGGTTTGGCCCGGTTCCCGCCGATATGCCGTTTGCGGCAAGGCCCGTTGGTTGGGCTTCCGCAGACGCGGTTGGTATTGTGCCCATGTTAGATAGCCTGCCGAGCGATGGAGGTGAGGGAATTAGCGCGGCGCGCCTTTCATCGAACCGGAACGATTCATTCTAACGCCAAAAATTTAGCGAACTGTCGCCATACTGTCAAGCAACCTGACACGGATGTACCTGACGAGATCGAACCGGCCGGGTTTCACGAGGCGGTGATGAACTCCTGGCATACGCGCGCTCCGTCCAGAATTTCGCTGATGTTGGCGGTTTCCCTGGTCGTATGGAAGTCGCGGACGCCGATGCCGACGGGTAGCGCCACAATGCCGTGCTCAAAAAAGACGTTGGCATCGGAGCCGCCGCCCGTGGTCTCCATGGTGGGGGTGAGGCCGACCGCGTGGACGGCGCGAGCTATGTCGGCCAGAGCCGGGTCGCCGTCGGACACGTCGTAAGCCCGGTACTGACTCCAGATGTTGAGGTCTATCGCTGCCTTGGGGTACATGGTGGCGACCTGATCGAATGCGCGTTGAAATTCCGCGGTGTAATTCTCCAGCTTGGCCTGGTTGCGAGAGCGCAGTTCGCCGTCCAGATAAGCGTGTTCGGGGACGATGTTGCGTTTGAGTCCGCCATGTAGCAAGCCGATATTGCTGGTGGTCTCGTGGTCGATGCGGCCCAGCGGCAGGCGAGTGAGAATGTTTGCCGCAACCAGGAGAGCCGACACGCCGTTTTCCGGTTCCAGGCCGGCGTGCGCGGCGACGCCGGAGATGTTGGCCTGGACGATGTTCTGGGCCGGCGCGCCGACGCAGATGCGGCTGACCGGGCCTTCACCGTCAAAGACTATGCCAACTTTGGCGTGAACGAGTGAAAAGTCCAAGTTGCGCGCGCCGTTGAGTCCGCCCTCCTCGGCCCGGGAGAACACCACCTGGACGGGACGGCGCGGGCTGCCTTCCTCAATGGCGCTGGTCAGTCCTTCCAGCACGATAGCGATGCCAGCCTTGCAATCGCCGCCCAGTATGGTCGTTCCGTCGGAGCGCAGGGTTTCGCCATCAGCGTCCAGCATCGGCTTGATGCCGCGGCCCGGGTCCACGGTGTCCATGTGGGCGGAGAGCATCACCGGCGTTTGATCGCCGGCGCCGTTGGATCCCGGCAGAGTGGCCACCAGGTTGCCATAATCGTCGTGCCGGACGGCAGCGCCCAGGTTGGCGAGGATGTTGGAGAGATGCGCGTCAATGGCATCCTCCTCCCCGGTAGGGCTGTCGATCTTGATGAGGTCAATGAGGGTTTGGGTAAGGCGCTGTCGGTCAGGCATGGGGAGGCTCCTAGAGGATGGACGTATGGTAGGATTATATCGCTGATTGACCTGATATGCCGTCGGTAAAGGCGGTTTGCCATGCCTATTCATTCGCTACAACTCACCAAATTAGGCCCATTTCGGCCTCATAATGGGGTTCGTGAACTACATGACATAAGTCTGGAATTTGACAGGCAGGTCAACCTATTCATTGGCCCCAACAGCGTGGGGAAATCCACTATTTTGCAGACGCTGGCTCTGATAGTGGGAGGGGATGTGGTGCGGCAGCGTTTGCCTTCACATTTCAAAAACGTGCTGTATGAATGGACAGGTGGTATCCATCCTTATTATTGGATGCAGTGGTCGAATCAATTCGGAGAACAGCGCAAATCCGCCAATTTACTCTCATCGTTCCTTACCGGTGGGACTCTATATGGGGATATAGGGGAACCGGGCGAGTCGATTGAAATCGAAGTTGGCCCAGATACAGAAGTAATGATGCGCGAGTTGGGCTACGTTGGGTATTACAATCCGGAGATGCAGGCCATAGAAGATAGCCACGAAATCATCGCCGATTCCGTTGTTCTCGAGATAGTTTCTGGATTTTCCATAGACATTCTAGGGGAAGTTTTTGAGGATTGTGACATTGCAGACGCACAGGGAGCAGATGCCTGGAAATTAGGATTAGAGGCGTTCGGAACCACTGATGGGCTAGTGGTTTTCCCGGAATTGAGCCACGGCACTCGTTCCGTTCTGGACTGGGTCAGACAGTTTGAAAGCGGAATGAAGAGGTACTATCACGGGAGTACAGACTGGAAGAAGATGCCCGGCATCTTCATCATCGACGAAATCGATGCCCACCTGCACCCCTCCTGGCAGCGGCGCATCATCCCCACGCTGCAACGCCATTTCCCCAACGTCCAGATTTTCGCCAGCACGCACTCGCCCATGATGGTGGCAGGGTTGAAAAAGGGACAGGTTCACCTGCTCAAACGGGACGAAACCGGGCAGGTGGTCTGGTCGCGCAACGAGCAGGACATCATCGGCTGGACGGCGGATGAGATTTACCGCACGTTCATGGGCATTGACGATCCGACGGACGAGCGTACGGCCCGTCACGCAGAGGAACTGCGTGTGTTGCGCAACAAGGATAATCTGACGCCGGAGGACGAAGCCAGGATGCAGGAATTACGGCGGCTGGTCAACGAGGACTTGCTGGCGCGTGGCGCGCACAACGCGCAGCAGGAGCGCTTTGACCAAATGATGCAGGAGTACCTGCGTTCGCGGATGTCCGATTTGTCACAGGATGGTGCCTAGCGGTTATGCGTTGGGTTGACCGTGGCCCGGAGCCGACGGGTGTTGCCGGCTACCGACGGGAATTCACGGAAGGTTGGGTTAGCCACATTCGAGATAGGTTAGGTGGAAGACCTACCGATTCCTATTGGCGGCAGTTTCGGACGGAGTTAGGCCGACGTTTCAGCGGTAAGTGCGGTTACTGCGAGCGGCGTTGCGAGGATGCCGCTGAAGCAGGCGGTCTGGGGCCGACGGTAGATCACTTCCGACCCATCAGCCAATCTCCTCGGCTCACTTACCGATGGTCAAACTGGATATTTAGTTGCAGCAGGTGCAACGATGAAAAGGCAGATAAATGGCAGGTGGGTGGATTTGTTGACCCTTGCGCTACTGCAATGTCGGAGCGCCCTGACGAATACTTCGGATATGATGCCCGCACAGGCGAAATAGTTCCAAAAGCAGGTTTGAGTGATGTTGACCGCCACAAGGCCCTTCGTACTATAGCCGCTATCGGGTTGAACAAGTGGGACATTCTGATAAGACGGGCGGAATGGATAAGGGAAATCCAAAGGCAGTTGATGCAGGCCCCATTTTCAGAATGGGCTACTATATTTGACCACTACACTTCTGAACCCGCTGAATACTGCGGCATCACCAGGATGTTCCTCTCCCAATATCAGCGCCCCGCCCGTTGACACCGCCGCCCCTGCCCGCCCATAATCCCAATCACCATGCAGTTTGATGTACGACTATTCGCACTGTACCGGGAGCGGGCCGGCGCCTCGATCGTGACCGTCGATTTGCCCCAGGGCGCCTCGGCGGGCGACCTTACCGCCGCCGTCCGCGCCGACCATCCCCGGCTGGCCCCGCCGGAAGTCCGCATAGTTGTAGCGGTGAACGCCGAGTACGCTGACGACGACCAACTGCTCCAGCCCGGCGACGAAGTCTGCCTGATTCCCCCGGTTAGCGGAGGTTGCTGACGATGATTATCCTTACCGACGAGCCCTTGGACCCGGTGGCGGTAACCGACTCGGTGCGCCGGGATGGCAACGGCGCCGTGGTCACGTTTCTGGGCACCACCCGCGACAATTTCGGCGGCAAGGAAGTCACTCGGCTGGAATACGAAGCCTACGATGTGATGGCCATCAAAAAGCTGCACGAGGTGCGGGATACCCTGCGCGCGGACTACGGCATCGAAGATATCGCCATCGCCCACCGCACGGGAAGGGTGGACGTCGGGCACATCAGCTTGGTGGTGGCCGTGGCGTCGCCGCACCGGGTGGCAGCGTTTGAGGCGTGCCACGAGGCGGTGGACCGCATCAAGACCATCGTTCCCATCTGGAAGAAAGAATGGTTCGCCGATGGCTCGCGCTGGGTGGCTTGCGAGGACCATGAATTTGCCGACGAAGCGGAGCACCATCACGCCCACGCCGAACGGCACGCGATTGTGGCGGGAGACTAGGGCGCGTCGAGAAACGCCGTCATTCCCGCGAAAGCGGGAATCCAGTTAGCGTAAACCTGATCGACGTTCCTATCGTAGGCCGTCAAGAAGGTGCACCAGCACCTTCCCTGACGCCAGGTCGATCTCCTTCACCACTTGCTCTATAGCCGGTAGCAGCAGTTCCTCACCCGAGTCCGAACTGACTACGTACACGTCGTTGCTGCCGGTTTCCAGAACTTCCTGGATTGTGCCCAGGTTTTCGCCCTCGCCCGTAATCACCGTCAGGCCCACCAGCTGATAGTGGTAATATTCGCCCTCCGCTAGCTGGGGGTCCGAATCTGTGGGCGCGATCAACCACTCGCCGGAGAGACGCCGGGCTGCGTAGGGGTCGTTCAATCCTTCAAGCCGCAGCAGAGCGTGGCCGTCGGGCAGAGGATGGCAGGAGACCACGGTACGCATCTGGCCGGCGATGGTCAGCGTGTTGCCGGCCAGAAATCTGGCCGGGTTGTCCGAAAGGGACTGAATACGCAGAGAACCGTCGAGGCCGTGGCTGCGTATGATGCGGCCTACGACTACGGCATCGTCAGGGGTATCAGGAACAGGTTCACCATTCCGGCTGCGCGACTGAGCCGGTTTGGAGTAACGCCGGGAGCGAGGGCGTTTAGACAATCTCCAGGACTGCCCGGGTTCCGTCCTTGACCGCGGCCACACGTAGCAGAACCCGCATGGCTTGCGCCACCCGGCCCTGGCGACCAATTACTTTCCCCTTGTCCTCAGGGGCCACTTCCAGCCGGATCACGATCTGATCGCCTTCGTCGGACTCGGTGACCCGGACCGCCTCAGGATTGGAGGTGAGAGACCGGGCGATGAACTCAATCAGTTCTTTCATCGGCGTGTACCTTTTCGAAGATGCCGTTGAAATCGAAGATACGACGCACCGGGTCCGAGGGTTGAGCGCCCTTGCGCAGCCAATCCACCGCCCGGTTCTCGTCGAGGGTTACCGCCGGAGGGTCTGCCATTGGGTCGTAGTGGCCGATTCCGTCAATGTAAGCGCCGTCGCGCGGGTTGCGACGGTCGGTAACGACGATCCGGTAGTAGGGGCGGCCTTTCTTTCCTACTCTCCGCAGGCGAATCCGTAGCATTTGTACTCCGTTGCTGAAATTACGAATAGGGTATCTTTCAATGTATGATTAGCCGCCGATTTTGTCAAACCGCCGCAGCGTTGTGGACGATCTGCTTTCGAATCCGACGGGATCGTTTAGGTGCCTGAAGACCGGGCAGGCCTTAAAAGGGTATCGGGCCCAGACTGGACCTTTGGCTTGTCGCCCGATGCTCCCAAAACCTTGGGGCGACGGTAGACACTGGTCTGGGCCCGACTGACGGGCTAAATGCCGTTTTTAGAAAAGCGATGACGCTATGAGGCGTTCACCCCGTCGTGTCCAGACTGGTGCCTACCATCGCCCCAGCATGTTAAACTAGCTTCCATTCGCAATCACCTCCTTTCTAAATTTTCCGCACAGCGGTTAACGCAAATTTACAACCAGGACAGGCACTTGTCAAGCCATTCGGAAACCGAATCCCCGGTTCGTGAAGCCGGCGTCGGATCGCACCGCGCGGTGTTCATGGGCACGCCGGGCTTTGTGGTTCCGGTGCTGGATGCCCTCCAAAACTACCCGGAAGTTCAGGTGGCGGCAGTTTATACTCCGCCTGACCGCAGACGCGGCCGGGGCCAAGCCTATGAAGCGTCTCCCGTCAAGCAGCGAGCGCGGGAACTCGGCATCCCGGCGGTGCAGCCGAGAACGTTCCAGGATGCGGATGTTGTGACACAGTTGCAGTCCTACCACCCGGACGTCATTGTGGTCGCAGCCTACGGGCGGCTGTTGCCCCCGGAGGTTCTCGCAATACCGCGATTCGGCTGCCTGAACCTGCATCCATCTCTCTTGCCCAGGCACCGGGGCCCGGCGCCGGTTGCGGGAGCGATCCTGGCCGGCGAACACATCACGGGCGTCTCGTTGATGCTGCTGGATGAGGGTATGGATACCGGGCCCATCATCGCGCAACGAGAGCGACTGATCGATGCGTCTGACGACGCCGGTACGTTGACGGAGGCGCTCTTCGCCGACGGCGCGGCATTGCTGGTGGAAACGCTGCCGGGATGGATCGCCGGCTCCGTGCCCGCGGTCAAACAAAACGACGAACTGGCGACGTACACTGCAAAGCTGGAACGAGCTGACGGGCTGGTGGACTGGGCATTAAATGCCGAAACCCTCTCTCGGATGCAACGCGCCTATGTACCGTGGCCGGGGCTCTACACAAGTTGGCAGGGTAAAGAGATCAAGCTATTGGACGTGGCTCCGGTCTCTGGTTCCGGTGTTGAACCGGGGTTGGTTGCCGACGCTGACAGCGAGAACGTTGTCATCGGAACCGGAGCGGGCTTGCTGGCGGTGCGGCGGTTGCAAATGGAAGGACGCAGGGCGACCGGCGCTGGGGAGTTTTTGCGAGGCTACCCCGAGTTCAAGGGCGCGCGGCTCGGCTAGAACGGTGGTGTAAAATTCCGCCAACGCGGCCGGCGCAGACCGGCGGATTGCCACGGAGGGATATATGGCTTTCTCTGGAGTTCCCACAGAGGCGCAAGTGCTGGATTGGTATCGCAACGAGAACAACTGGGGACGTTGGGGCCAGCAGGACCAATTGGGCGCGTTGAACCTGATCACCCAGGCGAAGCGAACGCAGGCGGCGGGGCTCGTGCAGACCGGTGAGACCGTGAGCTGCGCCCGGCCCATCACCACCGACATGGCGCCGGACATCAGCCACCAGGTGCAGCGGTTCATGGTGGACAGCGGCGAGGGTCGGGATACTGACCCACTGGAGCGTCGCAATTCCCGCCGGGGCGCCGCCGAGTTCATCGGGATGGTATTTCACGGACAGACCATCACCCACATCGACGCCCTGTCCCACTATTCCTACGACGGTCTGATGTACAACGGCGTGCCGGCGGCGGTGGTAACGTCCCGGGAAGGAGCGCAGAGCCACGCCATCGACCTGACCGCGCAGGGTCTGGTCAGCCGTGGCGTGCTGCTCGATATTCCCAAGATCCGCGGCGTCGATTGGCTGCCGCCCGACGCGCCGGTAATGCCGGAAGACCTGGACGCGGCGGAGCGTGATCACGGGGTCACCGTGGAATCCGGCGACATCCTGCTGGTGCGGACGGGCAACTACCGCCGGCGTCTGGTGGAAGGGCCTTTGCCACCCAGTGAGCCGAGCGTGGCCTGTCACGTAGCGTGCGCTCCCTGGTTCAAGGAGCGCGGGATCGCCATGCTGGGCACCGACACGTCCAACGACATCCGGCCCAACGAGTACGACAATATCGTGTCGCCGCTGCACATCGCCTGCCTGGTGTACTTGGGCGTGTGGCTGATCGACAACGCCAACCTGGAAGAGGTAGCGGAAGTTGCGGAGCGGCACAATCGCTACGAGTTCATGCTGTCGATAGGGGCGCTGCGACTGCGCAACGTAACGGGCAGCCCGGTGAACCCGATAGCGATTTTCTAGGGGCTGTGGCGGCTAGATGTGAGTAGGGGCAGGTTTAAAACCTGCCCCTACATAAGCGCATAAGCTGCGGGTGTGGGGGGTTATAAATTAGGCCGGTGGGTGGGGGCGGGGGTTTTGTATTTGGGGTGCT
>VXOG01000113.1 GCA_009840165.1 Chloroflexota bacterium | reverse complement strand
TCCACCCCAAGCCGGTCCAGCAGCCCCACCCGCCCATCTGGCTCGGTTGCAGCCAAGAAGACACGTTCAGGAAGGCGGGACTCATGGGCTTGGGCTGCCTGGCAATGGCCGGCGGCGGGGCTACAGGACTGGCTCCTCTCGTGCAGGCCTACCGGGGCGGCATCCGGAACGCCAGTCCGACCACCGGGGTTGTCCACAACCGCGTCTCTGTAAGCACCGTGGCCATCTGCGGGGAGTCGCGCCAGAAGGTGCAGGAACGCTCCGCCGAATTGATCGACTGGTACCGCCATCAGCAGGCCCTCCGGGACGTCCGCGTGTGGAGCGAACAGGACCCGTCCCGCGTTCCCGAAGACTACCGGTGGCACTACACCCGCTCCACCGCGGCCGACTCTCCGAAGCGCGAGGAAACATCATCCCTCGACCAGATAAAGAGTGGACGCTACTGCATCGGCGACCCCGACGACTGTATCCGCTACCTGGAAGCCTATGCCGAGGCAGGCGTGGACGAGGTCATGCCCCTGTTTCAGGTGGGCGGCATATCACATGAGGAAGTGATGAATACGCTGCGTCTCTTCGGCAAGCACGTCATCCCCCACTTCAATGCGAAGGCAAGTTAGTCCTCCGGTAGCCTTGCAGGATAGATGGTCCTATTCCCTGCCCTGACTATTATTCCAGCGTCAGAAGGAACCCCCTGCCTAGCAGGGTGTTGAAAATCAGGGTGGAATCTATGGGTGGTAGGATGGGCTATCCGACTGAGGCGGACTGGAGGCCGACGTGGCGAGAGAGTTTCTGCTGGAGATAGTGGAACAGTCCAGGAAGCAGAGCAGAGATCGCTGTCGGAGGAACACTTCAGCGTGGACGGGACGCTGTTGGAGGCCTGGGCGTCGGTGAAGAGTTTCTGCCCCAAAGACGAAGAGCAGTCGCCGCCGTCAGAGGGTTGCGGACGCAATCCGGAGGTGGACTTTCGGGGTGAGCGGCGTAGCAACGAGACCCATCAGCACACCACTGATCCGGAGGCCAGGCTGGCCAAGAAGGGCAAGGCCAGTGTGAGGAAGCGAAGCTGTGCTTTGGAGCCCACGTGCTGATGGACAATCAGGAGGGACTGGTGGTGAACGTACGTCTCACTCCCGCCGCTGGGACTGGGGAACGGGACGCGGCTTTGGCGATGCTGGTGGCGGCATCCGGGTCCAGACGGATCACCGTGGGCGCGGACCGCGGCTACGACACTTGGGGCTTTGTTGCAGGATGCCGGAAGTCTCGGGTAACGCCCCACGTGGCCCAGAAGCGGCGCTCGGACATTGACCGGCCACTAACCCGACACGAGGGGCATTATGGAGCCAGCGGGCCAGGAAACGAGTCGAGGAGGTCTTCGGCTGGGTGAAGACGGTGGGCGGCGGCCGGAAGTTGCGCTACTGCGGGGTGGAGCGCAATCGGTTCTGGATGGAGATGACCACCCCCAGCTACAACCTGGTGCGACTGGCCAAATTGACGCCGATGACGGCGTGAACCGCGGAATCCCTCTGTCCTTAAAAACCGCCCATGACCCGCAGAGGACAACCAACAGGTCCCCAACCAGCATCTACCCGCTCAACGCCCCAACAAATTCTCGGCTGGCGACGGTTTGAGATCCCTTGATCCAATCCGCCGCACCACGCAACGTCCCATTTCAACATCCTGTTAGCAGTCCCACCTAAGGTAGGCGTTCGCATTCTTTCGGGATCGTTCAGTCCATCCCCAACAAATCAGAGATAGCCGTCCTAACAACCTGCCAACAAATGGAGCAGGTGTCTCCGTCTGGCCTGTCCGTTCTTAACCTTTCCATGTAAGGGTGAACCAAGTTTCGAGATTCTCTCAGGGCGTGGCTAAAGCGACTCACATCGCCTTGTAACCAGCCTAAATCATGAGCAACGTCAATCAAAGCGGACAATCCCCAGTCCTGGAATGGTCTCGGTTTCCCGGTTCTTCTATCCTTTGGCGACGATTGGGAGCGATTCGCCGCGACTGGATTGGATTCTACTTTGTAAAGCAATGCACCTTCCAAGATGCTCCCCATCATAACCACGGCGGCCAAATATGCTCCGGCATTGACGCATTTTTGAGATTCTTGCCATCGTAAAGACAGCACGTTGGCCAATGAGTCGTCCTCTACTAGTAAAAGGAAATTCGGGGCAGATTCGATGGGTGTTTCCTGCGATCTATGTGCACTCGTAGACGCCGTCCGTGCTCTCACACAAGGCTCTACGCCGACCATTTCGACTGCCAATCCTTCAACCTGAAGGACTAGGTTTAAATGATCGACTATTCTCTCCGCCACCTCGGGATCGCCTGGGTATTCTTTAGGAGACGCCAGCCTAAGCAGTACCCTCTCTAAGCCGTTCGTCCCGTTGATGGATTGTA
Organism: Chloroflexota bacterium; assembly: GCA_009840165.1. Classification (GTDB taxonomy): domain Bacteria; phylum Chloroflexota; class Dehalococcoidia; order Lucifugimonadales; family UBA3495; genus Bin87. The sequence goes on along the minus strand of VXOG01000113.1, from coordinate 13,443 downwards.
GCGATTCCAATACGAACCATTTTCGGGTCGCCGATTGGCCTGAGGGCTTTACTCCGACACGCGCGAAAAATGCGTTGATCCTACTCATGGAACGGTAAGGTCCCGGAGATTGATATCCGCCGCCTGATCCTTCTCCTGAACCGCAAACCAATTCAGCTACGGTCTCCAATGTACTGTCGTCGATTCTTTTCATGGTCATAGTTTCAAGCGAAAAGTCATTAAAACGCCGGTAACCCTAACCCTTTTCCATCCGCCAATTTTCCATCCGCCAATGACGGAGCGCCAGAATATCGCGGGGTTCACTTCCACAAATTTCGCGGATTCGCACCAAATCGGCGCGACTTCAAACTTCAACCACCACTTGTTCCGGTTACTAGATAACCGCTACGGTTGGCCGAGCCCGGTACGTCAGACGGCGGCATGTATTATACGAGACTCTGCCATGATTCGCCTCCATTGCCTGAATTGGACGCAGACCGACAGCCGAATGGCAGAGTTGCTAATGGATTGTGCCATCGTTAGACTTGGCGCATTGTGGGTGAGCGATGACCAGCACTAACGCCTTACGGACTAGGATGGCTCACGCCCTGTCCTTTTACTATGGATGGGTGGTTGCGGGGAACGGGGTGGCGCTGAGCCTGTCCACGCGGACCGTGATGGCAGTGGCGACCCTGTCCGTGTTCGTGGTTCCGATGACCCAGTCCATGGGCTGGTCGGTGGGGATGTTCTCCGGCGCGGTGAGTCTGGGCGGGCTGGCGGCGGTGTTCGTTTCGCCCATCGTGGGGAGATGGCTGGATAAGTACGGCGCGGGCGTCATCCTGGGCGCGGGTTCATTCGCTACGGGGGCGATAGCCATCGGGTTGGCCTTCGTCGCTCATCCGCTGGCTTTTTATGCCCTGTACGTGCCGGGGCGGATGATCTTCTCCGGGCCGCTGGAGATGGGGCTGCCCACGGCCATCAGCAACTGGTTCATCCGGCGGCGTCCGGTGGGGCTGGCAGTAGATCACATCGCCAAGGGGGCCGGCCTGGCCATGGTGCCGTGGGCGATGACGCTGATCATCACGGGGTACGACTGGCGAACGGCGTGGATCGTCCTGGGAATCCTGACGTTCGCGCTGGGGGTCGTTCCGTCCCTGTTGCTGGTGGCGCGGCGGCCGGAGGACATGGGGCTGGAACCCGACCCGGCGCCGGTACGGGAGGATGCGGCCAGCCAGGATGCTGAGGCGGTCAGTGATTCCGGCAACTCGGGCAGCTTCGCCGAGATCGACTTCACGGTGGGGCAGGCGCTGCGGACGCGGGCGTTCTGGATTCTGGCGATCTTTTCCGGCGCGAGCATGATGGTTCAAGCGGGGCTGAGCCTGCACCAGGTGTCCCACTACATCAGCCAAGGCATTGACCCTCGACTGGCGGCGATCAGCGCAAGCACGTTCGCCCTGGCCCAGATGCCGGCGGGTCTCTTCTGGGCAGCGCTGGCGCGACGGGTTCCCATACGGTTCCTGATGATGTTCGCGTCGTTCGTTGTGACGCTGGCAGCGGCGGGGACGGTGATGAGCGACTGGCTGCTCCCGGAGATAATCTCGGCGGCGGGCATCGGGTTCGGCGTGGGCGGCCTGCACCTGCTGATCCGGCTGGTGTGGGCGGACTACTACGGGCGGCAGAACCTGGGGACGATTCGCGGGTTGACGATGTCCGTGCAGGTGGGCGGGCAGGCGCTGGGGCCGGTGATCGCCGGGTTCATGTTCGACTATTTCGACAGCTACCGGATTCCGTTCACGTTCTTCGCGGTGGCGGTGTTCCTGGCGGGGATTATGGCGGTGGGGGCGAAGCCGCCGCGGGCGCCAGGGGCGGAGTAGGGTGTGGAGGCTGCCATAGCCGCCTCAGTAAAGATCCTCAAACTGCTCGCGGGTCAGCCCGGCCTGACGAACCAGCCCAGCCATAGTATAGGCGTTGATCGGGTTATGGCGAGGAATTTTCAGCTGGGTTGTCCCGTAGGACATTATGATGTGGCCGCTTTCTCTCACAACTCGGTAGCCAATTTTCCAAATGCCGCCACCACGCGCCGGTGGTTCTTGCCGGGCACTCCGGGCATAGCTATTCACCCGAGTACGGCGCAGGCCGAACTACTGCAGTAGCAGTCGGGCACCCGGTGGCTACTATTTCCTCATACAAGCCACCCAACCATTCTTCAGTACTACGATTGACCGGGGTTACGCCGTCCACCAGCGCCTCGTAGATGGCGTCGGCGATCATGTCCAGTGCGTTTTGTGGGTCTCGGCCGGCGCTTACCACGTCCATGGATGGGCAGAAAACCGCCCACGGAGTTCCGGGGCTGTCGCCGCTGGTGTCGCAAACCAGGAGGACTTCATATCCATAGTCCACCGGCGCGCTGTCCGCCCATTCTGCTGCCAGGGATTCGTCGGCGCGAGTCAACAGAGCAATCACCATAACCTCACCTCGCTTTTGGGCAATGATAGCATTCGGTCACGAAGCGGCGGGAGAGGCCTGGCCCCCGGTGGCGCAGGGAAGCTCAGGAGATTTCGATGCCGACGGGGCAGTGATCGGAGCCCATCACGTCGGGGAGTATGAAGGCGTTGGTCAGGTTGGAGGCGAAATCGCTGTCGGTGAAGAAGTAATCGATGCGCCAGCCTACGTTCCGTTCCCGCGCGCGAGACACCTGGTCCCAATAACTGTAGTTGTGTGGTTCCTGGTTGAACCGGCGAAAAGTGTCAACGTAGCCGTGTTCAAGGAAGGTGTCCATCCAGGCGCGTTCCTCAGGGAGGAAGCCGGAAATCTTCTCGTTTGGCTTGGGCCGGGCGAGGTCGATTTCCTTGTGGGCGGTGTTCAGGTCGCCGCACACAACCACGCTACGGCCTTCCTGTCGCAGCCGGTCCACGTATTCCAGGAAGGCGTCGTAGAACTCCATCTTGTAACGCAGACGTTCTGCGGAGCGCTTGCCGTTGGGGAAATAGATGCCCAGGAACACGAAATCGTCAAAGTCGGCGACGACGGTGCGCCCCTCGCTGTCGAATCGCTCGACGCCCAGGCCGAAGGTGACGCTACGGGGTTCATGTCCTTCGCGGGTGTAGAGGCCCACGCCGCTGTAACCCTTGCGCTCCGGAGTGGTGAACCAGTTGGAATAGCCTTCCACCTGCTTCAGGGCGGTGGGCAACTGGGACTCGTGGGCCTTGGTCTCCTGGAGGCACAGCACGTCGGGCTGCTCCTCCTGAAACCACTCAAGGAATCCCTTCCTGTGAACTGCCCGAATGCCGTTGACGTTCCACGAAATCAGCCTCATGCTCTTACACCTTCAGACACACCCTCCCCGGCGGGGAGAGGGGGAAATTACCCTCCGCGCCCGATTTTAGCACAGGCAGCGGGTCGCACTGGACACACGAGAGCGGTCAACGTGAACTGGGCAAGGATTCCTGGGTTCCCGCTTTCGCGGGAATGACGAGTGATGCTAACAGTCACGAAGCGGCGGGCGTGGTTTGTGCCTCAGCCGGCAGGGAGTCTTCCCAGTCGGGAATGAGCACCCGGGAGGATGACTCCAGCAGCAGGATGAAGACCACTCCGGCGAGACTGGCGGCGATGGAGATGATCCAGGCCAGATCGTAGGAACCGCCGCCGACGTCGATGAAGCCAAGCAATCGCGTCGGAACCTCGGCGTTGCGGTAGTCGAAGACCACGCCGCCGACGAGTCCTCCCACGGCCATGCCGAAACCGGAGCCGAGGTGCTGGAATCCGAAGATGGACCGCACCGGACCCATGCCGTAATACTGGCGGTTGGCAATGAGGAAGGCGGACATCTCCCCGCCGAAGCCGATGCCGAAGAGAACGGCAAACAGGTAGAACTCCCACGCGCTCTGGGCCCAGAAGAGCATGATGACCGTAACGCCCTGCAAGGCGTAGGGCAGGATCATCGTCGCCTTGGCGCCAAAGCGGTCGGCAAGGATGGGAATGAACAGGCGGCTGCTGACGCTGGCCATGGTGTAGATGGTGACGATCCAGGCGGCGGCCGCCAGGGACAAGCCCTGCTCGGTGGCGAAGAAGACCACGTGCCAAATGACGATGGCATGGCCCAGGCACCCAAGGAAGTGGATGAACGGAAGGTTCCAGAAAGCCCGGGTCCGGCGAGCGTGCTGGAGGAAGACCTTGCTCCGCAACTTGGCGGTTTCGGTATTCGTTGGCGCCGGCGGCGGATCTGCATCGGTGGCTCCCAGGGGCCGCATTCCCCGGTCGGCAGGGTCGCTGTGGAAGAAGAACAGCAGGGCGAACAGGATCACTCCGCCCACGGCGGCGATGATCCAGAACCCAACCTGCCATCCGGTCAGGCCAATCAGCAGCGCCAGGGCCGGCGCCGTAATTGACGATCCCATACCTCCGATCGATTGCTGGATGCCGACGGCGACGCCGAGTTTCCTCTGGAACCAGGCGGCGACGGTGGTGGGAATGTTAACGGTGAACAGGGCCTGGGCCAACCCCAACAAAAGGCTGTAATAGATGTAAAGCTGCCAGACCTGGTTCACGGTGCTGAGCAGAAGCATACCCACCACGTATAGGCAGGCCGCGACAAACAGGGACTTGCGCGCTCCGTAGCGGTCGCCGAGCCATCCGGAAACGGGCGAAAGGAGGGCGCTGGCGACGCTGCGGAATACCTGAGCCAGAACGATGGCGGTGACGCCCCAAGCGAAGTCGGTCTGCAGGACGACCAGGATGACGGCGAAAGCCTGGCTGACGAAATTCGCGGTCATCCGGAGCATGGTGCCAATACCAACCACGAGCCAGGCGTAGTGGTAGCGCTCCCGCAGGTAGTTGGTAAGGTCCGACAGGCCGGTATTCAAACCGAATGGCTCTCTATTACCAAGAATCAGAATGGGTTATTGCGCGCCGGGACGGAAATCGTCGGCCTGGCGGGATGCAAAACCCGGCATCCGCAACTTCCGCATTGTAACTATGCCAGCGCCGGGTGGCAACTTGAAAGCAACCGAAGAGCTGTGGGAATAAATGGCGGAGAGGGCGGGATTCGAACCCGCGATACCCCAGAGGGGTATACCGGTTTTCGAGACCGGCGCCTTCAACCACTCGGCCACCTCTCCGCGCGGCGGCTTCCATTGTATCAGATTACCGCCGTTTCGCAGGGTTACCCATGACCCAATACAGCGCTGTACGGCTGTCTGGGGAGTCTGCATATCCGTCAAAATATGCGTGCTATAATCGCCGGGCTATGTCCTTGCAACCCCAGTTTTCCGAGAATTTGCCCGACCGGGCCAATGGCCCGGCATCGTCGCCTTATTGGGAAGAACCTGCCGCATCCCCTTACTGGGACGGTTCGGAATTGGCAGCCCTTAACCCCCAACCTCCAGCGTTATCATCCGCATCCGGAGCGCGGCCGGCCATCCTCCAGGGACTCAATGAACCGCAACAACAGGCAGTTCAGCATACCCGCGGCCCGCTGCTCATCGTTGCGGGACCGGGCTCCGGCAAAACCCGTGTCATAACCCACCGCATCGCTTACCTCGTTGAAGAGTGCGGCGTGGCGCCCTGGCGGATCCTCGCCGTAACCTTCACCAACAAAGCCGCCCGCGAAATGCGCGATCGGCTGGATCGCTTGATGTTGAGTTCCGGCGAAGCCGTTACCATGGGCACGTTCCATGCAGTGTGCGCCCGCATCCTCCGACGCCACGGCGAGCGCGTAGGGCTGGATCGAAACTTCACCATCTACGACCAGGACGACCAGATTGACGCCATCAAATCCGCTATGCAACTGGCCGACACCGATCCGCGCAGCTACAACCCGCGCGCCCTCCTGTCGCGCATTTCGGCTGCAAAAAGTAGCCTACAGGATTCTCGCCAGATGGCCCAGTCCGCCTACGATGCCGACGATGAATACGGCGCCCATTGGATCGACGTCTGCGCCCGCGTTTATCGCTACTACGAGGACGCGTTGACCCGGCAGAATGCCCTGGATTTCGACGACCTCCTGATGCGCACCGCGCAACTCCTCGAAACCTCATCCGAGGTGCAGGCGCAATACCATGACCGCTACCAGCACCTCATGATCGACGAGTTTCAGGACACCAACATCGCCCAGTACCGTCTGGCCCGTCTGCTCACCGGGTCGCACCGGAACCTCTCCGTCGTCGGCGACCCCGACCAGAGCATCTATTCATGGCGCAATGCCGACATCCGCAACATCCTGAGCTTCCAAAGCGACTTTCCCGATGCGACGGTGATCAGCCTGGGGGAAAATTACAGATCAACCAAGAGCATACTCAACGCGGCCGCCAGCGTCATTGCCACCAACAAGGAACGTATTGAACGTCCGCTGTACACCAGCAATCCCGTTGGCGACCGGCTCACGCTCCACGAGGCCTACAGTGAAGAGTATGAAGCAGCGTGGGCGGTGGATGAGGTATCCCGCCTCTCCAGGTCCGGACAATACCGGAGTGGCGACTGCGCCATCATGTACCGCATCAACGCCCAGAGCCGCGCGTTCGAGGATCAGTGCATGCGTCAGGGCATCCCCTACCGGTTGGTGGGAGGCGTTCGTTTTTACCATCGTAAGGAAATCAAGGACACGATGTGCTACCTGCGCGTGATTTACAACCCCGGAGACGAGGTAAGCCTGCAACGAATTATTAATATGCCGCCCCGGGGTATCGGCGCGAAGACCGTGCAGGTTCTAACCGCCTACGCGGCCAACAATGGGATGTCCACTCGCGCCGCAATGACCAGCATCGCGCAGGCCAGGGCGGAAAGTGCGCCGTGCCCCATCAACGTGACGACACGCGCCGCCCGTTCCATCGCAGATTTGTCAGTGGCGCTCGACCGCCTCGGCGACGCCGCCAGGGAGTTGGCCGTTGCCGAATTGCTGGACCGCGTCCTCGACATGTCCGGCCTGGCCAAGCATATCCACGCCCAGGACGACGGCGACGAACGCTGGGAGAACATCCTGGAACTGCGCGGTTTGGCTGAAAATTACGGCCCTCCCGGCGACGGCAGCGTGGATGGCCTGAGTGCTTTCCTGGAGCGTGTTTCCCTGGTGTCCGACGTGGACCAGTACGAACCGTCCGATGACGCTTTGACTCTCATCACCCTGCACCAGGCCAAGGGCCTGGAATTCTCCGTCGTTATGATGGCCGGTATGGAGGAGGGACTGCTACCCCACAGTAGATCCATGGACACCCTCCGCGAAATCGAAGAGGAAAGACGCTTGTGCTACGTCGGAATGACTCGCGCCCGGGAACGCCTGTACCTGCTGCGGGCATTTCGGAGGCGCTACCCATCGGCGGGCGGTGTGTCGCTCCCCTCACGTTTCCTTGAGGATGTGCCCGCAGAGCTGCTGGCCTCGCCCGCCGTGGAGCGACCCGCCGGAACCCCCGCCGGCGACTACTCACTCACCGCATCCCAAAACCGGCCGGGCCGAAATGACAACGCCGTTATCGGTGGGGAATACGCCACCCGCCGCCGGGAATCCCGGACCAGACTCGGCGTTGGTGAAGGCGCATCCGGCGACGCGACGCGTGGCCGCCTCCGGGGCAATATAGACGAAAAACTAACCGAATGGGTTTCCAGCCGTTCCGTCTCCAAAAAGCAACCCATACGCGCCCCGTTGACAGTAGGAGAAATAGTACGCCACCAGGTGTTCGGCGAGGGCGTCGTGCAGGAAGTGCAAGGAGAAGGCGAAACGGAGCAGGCGACCGTGAACTTCGGCGGCGACGTGGGACTCAAGCGCCTCTTGGTTTCGTTAGCCCCGCTAGAACGGGAATGACATCGTTACGACGTTGGTATTGGTAATAGAATGCCACCCTTGAGATGCAATACCAGTAAAATCACCAATCTTTGAAGCGAAATTCGTTGCCTTTTAAAGGCATTGCGTCGCTTGACGCCAGATTGACCTTCACGTATCGAAGGAATATACTACCGCGCGCTTCGCCGGACCAATTTTGGGTCGGAGCTGTATCGTTACCTATCATTTCGGAGGTATCAAATTGGCTAAACCTACGGTTTTCATCACCGCGGCCGCCGCATTGCTGTTGGTCATCGGCGTTGCTTGCGGAGGCGCCGCCCAGGAGCCTTCGGCTCCCTCGGCGCCCGCGGCTCAACCCCAGCAGGCCGCGCAGCAGCAACAGCAGGCTCCTGCCGGCCAGCAGCAGGCCGCTCCGCAGGCAGCCGCTACGCCCATACCCACCGTGATCGCAACTGCGACCCCAAGTCCTACCAACACACCCACGGCTGCGCAGGAAACCGAGACCCTGGGCGGCACCCTGCGGATTGCAACCATCCCGCCCGTGCAACAACTGGTGGGCAGTTGGCTGGGAACCACTACCTCGGCCAACACGCAGGTGCGGCCTTTCACCGACCCGCTGGTGCATACTGACCGGTTTGACGGCTCTCTGGTTCCCGGCATCGCCACCAGTTGGGAAGCCAATGAAGACGGTACGCAATGGACGTTCCACCTGCGCGACGACGTGGACTTCCACGACGGAACGCCGTTCACGGCCAATGACGTGCCCCACAGCGCCGCCCTCATCATCCGCGAAGACGCCATCGCCACCGATACCGGACTGTTCCGGGGACTCTTCGGCGACAACGAGGAGGAGTTGCTCTCCAACATCGTCGCCCTGGATGACAACACCGTCCAGTTTAATTTGAAGACTCCCAACTCCCTGATGGACTTCTTCGCCGGCGCCCAGCAGGGCAACCTGTTCATCTACTCCAAGGCTCAATACGATGCCGGCGGTATCGAAGCCTACGAGAATCCCACCGGCGTCGGCCCCTGGAAGTTTGAAGAGCGCACCATCGACGTGAACTTGGTGTATTCACGCAATGCCGACCACTACCGTCGCGCGCCCTTTTTCCAGGAAATGGAATACGTGCTGATTCCCGAAGAGACCACCCGCCTGGCCCAGTTGACCACCGGTCAGGTTCAGATTGGCGAAATCAGCCGCGAACTGCACACCGACGCCCAGGGATCTGATCTGGCTGTATTGCAAAGCGAACTGCCCTCCATTCAGGTAGCCTTCATTATCGGCGGCGTGTACAACCCCGAGGAGGCGGGCCCCTGCAAGGCAGAAGGTTTTGAAAATTGCTTCTACCAGGAAGGCGAGCCGCACCTCAACCCCATGGTTCGGGAAGCAATCAACCGGGCCATCAACCGGGAAGAAATCAACACTGAGTTGTTCGGCGGAATCGGCCGTCAGCATACCGTGTGGGGATACCACCCGGCGCTGCCCGGTTACAACCCCCGCTGGACCGAAGAGTTTGACGACAAGTACGGCTACGACCCCGAAAAGGCCAAACAGTTGCTGGAAGAGTCCGGTTACGCGGGTTACGAGCTGACGCTGCTACTCACCGAGCTGCCCGGCGTTCCCGAGATGATCCCCATGGGCGAGGCTGCTTTCAGCTATCTGACCAACGTGGGCATCAACGTAGAGACCCAGCCCATCAAGTGGTCCGACTACCGCGCCAAGTACTACCGCCCCGGCAAGACGCACGGCACCCTGGCCGCCACTCGCGGCACCTACCGTCCCGCCGACATCACACTGCGCTTCTACAACCGCAGCGGCGACGCCGGGTTCTGGCGCACCTCGGTTGACCCCATGACCGACGTGCTGTACGACAAGGCTACCCAGAGCGTTGACCCCGAGGTTAAAGCCCAGGCCCTCAGCGATTTGGGCGACCTGAAGTTTGACCTCTACTCCGAAGTCCCCATCGTGTGGCTGCCGGCGCAGATCGTGGTCAATCCCGCCGAAATTGGCGAAATGGTATGGCCGGGCAACATCAACGCCTCGTTCACACATACCGAGTACATTACCCCGGCCAACTAATCCACGTCGTACCAGGGTGGGTTACAATGCAGGGGCGAATAATTATCCGCCCCTGCCGGCCGCTTGACTACGAAACTCGTCACAGGAACCAATCGTGCAGCGTTACATTATGATACGGGTGGCTCAGTCCGTACTGACCCTGCTGATTTTGACTGTAATCGTCTTTTCCCTGGCGCGGATCGCTGGCGACCCGCTGGACGTGCTGTTGCCCTTGGAAGCGACCGTTGAGGACGCCGAACGGCTCCGCGCGGAATGGGGGCTGGATAAACCCCTGTACATCCAGTATTTCACGTTCTTGGGCAACGCCTTGACCGGCGACTTCGGAGAGTCGCTGCGCGTGCGTGGCCGGACAGCCATGAGCCTGGTGCTCGAACGCCTTCCCAACACGGCCGCCCTGGCCGGCGTGGCCGTGGTGGTGGCCACGGCGATCGCCGTACCGATAGGCGTCTTATCGGCGGTGAAGAAAGACACTCCCTTTGACTACGTTGGCAAAGCGATTGCTCTGTTCGGCCAGTCGCTGCCGGCCTTCTGGCTCGGGCTGATGCTGATGTGGGTATTTGCCGCGCAGCTGGGTTGGTTCCCGGTATCCGGCAAAGAACAAGGGGCATTGTCGTACATTCTGCCCGCCATAGCCATTGGCTGGTTCCAGGTAGCAGCCTTGATGCGCCTGGTTCGCTCGTCCATGCTGGACGTGCTGGATACGGAATACGTGAAGCTGGCTCGCATCAAAGGCGTGGTGGAGTGGAAGGTAATCTGGAAACACTGTCTGCGGAATGCGGCCATCGCGCCGTTCACGTACTTCGCGCTGATTATCGGTTCGCTAATGGTCGGATCAGTGTCCATTGAGTTCGTGTTCGCCTGGCCCGGCGTTGGCCGGTTGGCAGTGGACGCGGCGAACACCAAGGACTTTCCGGTAGTCCAGGCAGTAGTTATCACCTTCTGCATGGTGTATATCGTAGCCAACTTGTTGGTGGACATCGCCTACGCTTACGTTGACCCCCGGATTCGGTTCAATTAGGAGAACGACTCTATGGCAGCGGAAAACCGTGTTGCCACTCCAACGGCAGTAGAAGCGGCGGCCGAAGCATCGGCGCGGCCAAACCTTTTGAGCCGCTTCTTCGCGGAAGCGCGACGTTATCCGCTCTTTCCCATTGCGCTGCTACTGATTGTGCTGGTCATTCCGGCCATCTTTTCTGACATCATCGCTCCTCACGACCCCACCACAGGCAGCTTGTCAGCCCGATTGCAGCCTCCCTTCTGGATGGAAGGCGGCTCTAGCGAGTATCTCCTGGGCACCGACCGGGTAGGACGCGATATTCTGTCCCGCATAATGCACGGGGCTCGAGTGTCGGTAACTATCGCCGCCGTCGCTATCTTCATCGCCGGCTTGCTGGGCACCTCCCTCGGCATCATCGCTGGGTACTGGGGTGGTTGGGTGGACGCGCTGGTGATGCGGTTGGTGGACATATCGCTATCGATACCAATCATCCTGCTGGCGTTGGTTATAGTGGCGGCAACGCAACCCAGCATTCTGAACGTTATCGTCGTGCTGGTTCTGCTGATGTGGTCGCGCTATGCTCGATTGGTGCGGGGCGAAACCCTTGCGGTGCGGGTGCAGGACTTCATTTCACGGGCGCAGGTGGCCGGTTCCAGTCACCGGCGCATCATGTTCCGCCACGTGTTCCCCAACGTATTCAACAGCGTCATCGTGCTGGCGACCCTGAACGTGGGTTTCGTCATCGTGCTGGAAGCCACGCTGAGCTTCCTCGCGGTGGGCATCCCGCCCCCACAGCCGGCATGGGGCCTCATGGTCGCCGACGGACGGGTGTTGATTGCGTCGGCACAGGGCTGGTGGGTGTCGCTGTTCCCGGGCTTGGCCATCATGCTGGTGGTACTCTGCATGAACTTGCTCGGCGACTGGCTGCGCGACCGCTTGGATCCGAAGCAACGCCAAGTGTAGCCACCACACACACCGACATAACCGTAGGGGCGGGTTTGAAACCCGCCCCTTTACTTGCCCGCTCATCCTGAGCGTGTCGAAGGACGATTCACATTACCGAAACTGCGGAATCACGTCCTCCGCGATCACCTGCATCAACTCGCCGATGCGCTCAACGTCTCCCGTGTTCAGCGCCAGCGCCACATGCTCCGCGCCCGCTTCCTGATAAGCGGCGATACCGGCCGCCATACCCGCCGCATCGTCGCCCGGCAACCTTGAGCGGTCAGCAGCCCGCTCGCTCGATGGCCCACCGTGGGCCTCCACCTCGACGCGCACGGACATTACCAGTTCATCCGGGTTTCGACCGGCCGCCTCCGCCACGTCCCTCACCGTGCGCCTACCTATCGCGAACTCCTCCGCGCTCACGCCCGACGGGTGCCAGCCGTCACCGCGCCGGCCCGCGCGATGCAGCGCTCCGGTACTGTTGCCGCCAACCCACAGCGGAACGCTCAGGGAGCCGCCTACAGTCTGCGCCGGTTTCGGAGAAAACTTGAGATCTTCAAACTCCCACCGATTGCTGCTGAATCGTGGGTCCTCGTTGGACCACAGTTCGCGCATTATGTCCATCGACTCGTTGGTCAGCGACCCGCGTTGACTCAGCGGAATACCGAGCGCCTCAAACTCCGGCGTCATCGCTCCCACACCGATGCCCAGCACCAGCCGCCCACCCGACATCTGGTCCAGCGTCGCGGCGTACTTCGCCAACTCCACCGGGTTGTGATACGGCAGCACCAGCACCGACGTACCCAGCATGATTCGTGAAGTCAAGGCAGAAATGTGCGACAACGTCGCCATCGGGTGGTAGTACGGTTTGTCATCCAAACGCTCTCGGATGTAGCCGTTGTTGAACAGATGATCCATCACCCAGATGGAATCGTATCCCAACTCCTCCGCCCAAACGCCGAACCTGATGACCGCTTGCGGGTCCTCGATTCCCCAGTTGTTGGGTACGGTAACGCCGAATTCCATTGCTAAACCCTCGCTCTCTAGTTTCCGCCGGTTTTCGGCAGGAACGGCACAAGCTTATCGGCCAGCGACGCCAGGTTTCTGGACTGTACCCAAACGTGTCCATTGCCGCGGAACCTCATCACCAAACCTTCACCGCCGGCGATCAGTGAGCCAATGCCTCCCACTTTCCCAATCGAATACTCCACGTCGTCGCTGAACGCCACCAGGTGACCCGTATCCACCACCAGTTCCTGGCCGGGTGTAACGGGCATCTGCTTGATCGCTCCGTAGGAGTTGTAAAACACTGTTCCCGATCCTCGCTCGGCGTAGGACCTGATGAAAAACAGGCTCTCGCCGCTGAAAAACCCACGAAACCCCTGGAATTGGGTGTCAGTCTGCACATTTTCGGTGCAAGCCAGGAACGAACTCGACTGGATGAAAAGGTTGGTGCCCGGCTGAAGGTCAAACGAGCCGATGTCGCCGGGCGACGGCGGCGCCAGGCTCACCCATCCGCCTGATCCTTCACCGGTGAAGGTGTTCAGGAAGAACGACTCGCCGCCGATCATTCTGCGGATCCCGCCGAACAGCCCGCCCCCGCCCATCCCGGTTTTCAAGTTGACACCGGCCAGGGCCCCCCACGCGCGCGTGTCCGCCTTCATGGATTCT
>VXOG01000075.1 GCA_009840165.1 Chloroflexota bacterium | reverse complement strand
CAATCCCGAAAATAACAGCCTGCCCCGTGCCTGCCACGGGGTCACCCCGTACTTTGATACGGGGCCTGATTCTGACAATCACGAGCAATCCCAAGCCTTCCCTCCAATTCCTCTCGTCTGCCCACCAAATCCCCCTGTATTCACCCCAAAACGGCGCCAATCCCCGCCCATCTCACCCCCACAACCCGCCAAACGCCCTACTCAAATGAACGAAAATGAGCGGAAATCACCGGAAAATCCCAAAATCTTATCCCCTTCATCCTGTTCATCCCCTTTATCCCTGTAAATTTCCCTTCTTTGAGGTAACCATGACCATCTCCCAAATCCGCCGCCGCATCGACGCCCTCAAACGCCGCTTCGCCCCCGAACTCGCCATCGTCAAACTCCGCCCCATCGCCGAATCCGTCGCCGATGAGTGGGATACTGACAACCCACCCGAACCCGGTGACGTCATCCAGCGCGTAGTCAAGGCCGGCTTCCGCCTCAACACCTTCACCCGCCTCAGCCGCTACCTCAACGACACCCGGCGCGCGGGCAAAGTACCCTACCCGAACACCATGGTGCTCGCCCTCCTGCCCTGGGCCGAGCACGACCGCTACCTCCCGCTGCTCCGCTGGGACCTCCCCGATCCTGCCCCGTAGCGATGGCCATTTCCCAAAGTGGGCACTCGTGAGCAACCTGCCCCGCCGCTTTTGCCTTATGATATAGGTAGCAATCTGACAAATACGGCGCTCAGGGCGCAGGAGGTGCGACGTGGCCAAGGTGTTTGTTCCCACGATGCTGCAATCCGCCACCGGCGGCGTGAAAGAGGTGGAGGTGGAGGCGCGCAACGTACGGCAGGCCATTGAGCGGCTGGACGAGTTGTTTCCCGGCATCGCCGGCCGGCTGATGGAAGACGACGACATCCGCCCCAACCTGGCCGTGGACGTGGATGGAGAGGTCGCGCGGATGGGCCTGATGCAGCGCGTCCAGGAATCGTCAGAGATTCACTTCGTGCCAGCCATCGGCGGCGGGTAACGGCAAACTCTTTCACTCAACCTCTCAACCAGCAACGGAGCGCCAATCATGATCGCCAAACTGAAACCAAGCCCGCTCAAGCCCGTCCGCCATCCGGACGATGATCTGACGATTCACTATCCCGAAACGGACAGTATGCCCTTGCCAGACGGACGCTATCGAGAACCACTGTTTGTCGAGGTGGTATCCACGTTGGAAGCCTACCTTACGCTGAAATACACCGACGTTGAAGTCAGCGGCAATACGTTCATCTACTACGAGATGAACAACCCGCGCCGTTCCGTTTCGCCCGATTGCTACGTGTCATTCGGCGTGGACGTGGACGCTATCATGGAGCAGAACTCGTACATCATCTGGCGGGTGGGCAAGCCGCCGGACTTCGCGCTGGAAATCGCTTCCGAAAGCACGGGACGCTACGACGATACCGGAAAGCGCGACCTGTACGCTAGTCTGGGGTTCGGCGAGTATTGGCGGTACGACTCGACGGGCGGGCGATTCTACCAGCGTCCATTGGTGGGAGAGCGGCTCGTGAACGGGGAATACCAGGAATTCGCGATACATGAGGAACCGGACGGGATGATCTGGGCGCACAGCCCTACCCTGGGACTGGATTTGTGCTGGGACAATGGCCGGCTGCGCTTTTACGATCCTGAAACCGGAGAATGGCTCCAGAACTATGCTGAACAGCGCCAGCGCGCAGACGCCGCCGAAGCCCGGATCCGTGAGTTGGAGGAACAGCTTCGGCAGGCCGGCATCGACCCGTCCGTTTGACCCGTCCCGGAACGGCGGCTACAATAGCCGCAATACTACTGATTTTGCTTATCGTTTATGACCACCCCGATGCTACCACCTGACGATGGCCCGGACGACTTCAACTCCGGTTCCGGATACGGCATGGTCGTGGAAACGGCGGGGATGGCTTCGGATATCTACCGCTCCGGTTCCGGCCACAACGTGAAGGTCGTATCGGCCGGCGGGCTGGTCTTCCGGCAGTCCGGCGACTTGATAGAAACGCTGCTGTGCGCCCGCGCCCGTCCCGGTTACCAGGGCGAGGACGCTCCGCTGACGTGGCGTTTGCCCAAAGGGACGCCGGAACACGGCGAAACCGTTGAGGAAACGGCACGCCGGGAAGTGCAGGAGGAAACGGGCGTACACGTAAACGTGCTGGCCCCCATCACCAGTATCCGGTATTTTTTCGTGGGCCACGATGACGGCGTCCGTTATGACAAGACGGTCTATTTCTACCTGATGGAGCCCCGGGGCGGCAACACGGCAGACCACGACGGCGAGTTCGACGTGGTGGAGTGGCGCCGCTACGAGCAGGCGCTGGAACTGCTGGAATACGACAACGAGCGCAGCGTTCTGGAAGCGGCCCGTTCTCTCATTGAAGACTACCGGGAGGGCGGCGGGCCATGAACAAACAGGAGTTGGTGCTGCGGGGTGTGCGCGTCCTGCTGCGGGGCAAGCGCATGGAGGACGCCGAGAAAGACTACATCTGGCGCAGCGACCCGGAGATAGCGCGGCTGGACGCCGCCTATCCCCTGACCATGAAATACGACCGGTACCTCAAGATTTTTCAGGATCAGATTCGTTGGCCGACGCCGGGCTCGCATCACTTCGGAATCGAGGCGGCCGGCGGGAAGTACATCGGCAACTGCATGTACTACGATCTGGACAGCCAGGCCAAAGCCGCCGAACTGGGCATCGTGATCGGCGACAAGGACTACTGGAGCGGCGGATATGGCTACGACGCAGTGGTCACCCTGCTACAGTACATGTTTGGCGATATGCGCCTGAAGCGCGTGTACCTGCACACGCTGGAATGGAATCACCGCGCGCAGAAGAGTTTTGAGCGTTCGGGGTTCAATGCAGTGCGGCACGTACGCAGGATGTCCCACGACTTTATCCTGATGGAAGTGCTGCGCGAAGACTGGGACGCTACGGTGGAAGAAAGACTGGCCCGTCGCCAGCAATACCTTGAGGAGCGCGGAGGCATGCCGGTGAACGGCGACGACGCGGTAGCGGAAGCGGTCTGACCGACGCTACCGTGGGATTCGGGACGGGTGGTTGAACAACCTGGACAGCGGCAGGCTGACGGTCGGGAACAACGGAGTGGCGAGGGTGTCGGCGGCGGTGAGGACTGCGCGTTCCTGGTACACGCCGTCATCTCTCAATTCCAGCTGGGTGAGCGTGTCCGCGTCACCGTCCAAAATCCAGTACTCCGCAACGCCGGCGGCCTCGTACAACTCCCGTTTGCGCACCAGGTCGGCGTGGCGGTTTGACGACAACACTTCCACCAGGATGTCCGGCGCGCCGCCGTCAATGACGGTTGGGCCAATGATGCCGACACGCTCCGTCCGCACAACTACAATATCCGGGCCCAAAGCGCTGTCGTCCGATACAACGACGCCGGCCACCTGATACACGATGCCTAGCCCAGTCTCCATGATTTGCAGGACCAGATGCGTGCTCAATAAGGTCGCCAGGAATTGGTGGTCGGGAATCGGAAAGGCGGCCATGTACACCACTCCGTCGATGAGCTCGCAGCGTTGTTCCATCCTGGGCAACTCCAGGAACTCCGCCAAAGTCATCCGAGCGCCTGTCCTGATGTCCGGTGTGGTAGTCATGGCAACTGCCCCAATCGGTGAACTGCCGGCATTGTATCATTCCGCCTTTACGTGTCAGGCTACCGCAACGCGCTGGCCCTCGTCGCTGGACTGGCGGATGGCGTCGATGAAGCGGTGGAGGGTTACGGCGTGGTCGAAGTCGGGCAGGGGGTCGCCGTTGGACTGGCCGCGAATGGAGGCAGCGAACCGGCTGTAGAGCTGGCCGACGTTGTAGGCCGCGCCGCCGGGGATCTCGGGGGCGAGGTGCAGTTCCTCGGCCGGCGTGAGGTCTTGCAACTCGTTGCTGCCGCCGCGGGCGCCGCGGATGCTGACCTGCTGGAGCTGGGGCGAGTCGAAGGATACCGCGACCAGGGTACCCTCCTCGCCGTAGATTTCCATGCGGTAGCCGCTGCCGGCCCATGGAGTGCTGCCAATCTGCACGGACGCCACACCACCGCTCTGGAGGTTGCCGCTGACCAGGATGTTGTCGGGGGACGTTACCGGCAGGTCCTGGTCGGTGTCGGTCTCGTGCCAGGTGGCGGCCTGGGTGCTGACCACGGTGGACACGTCGGCGAACTCGCCCACGATGCTGCACAGGGCATCTATGGTGTGGCCGCAGGCGATGGTGAGAGTATGGGCGCCCAACTCGTTGTCACGCTGCCAGGTGCGGCCGGAGTCGCGAGACAGGACGCCCTCGCGCATCAGGCGGACGTGGCAGGTCATGATGCGGCCCACGTAGCCATCTGCGACGAGGTTGCTGAGGTGGGCGACGGCGGGGTTGGCGCGGGCCTGCAAGCCTACGATGGTCTTGACGCCCTGCTCGCGGGCCAGGTCGGCCATCTCAATGGCCTCCTCGGTGGTGCGGCCCAGGGGCCATTCCGTGAAGGTGTGCTTGCCGGCGCGCAGGGCGGCCATGGTCGGTTCGTAGTGGCTGGGCACGCGCAGGGATATGGTGGCGGCCTCAACGTCGCCATCGGAGAGCATCCGGTTGTAGTCGTCCCAGGCGCTGCCGGCGTCGAAGGCGGCCTTGGCCTCGTCGGCGGATTCCTGGCGGGTGGTGCAGACGGCGGCAAGGTCGAAGTCGGGATGAGCCTGTAGCGCCGGCAGGTGAGCGCGGGGCGACCAGCCTACGTGAATGTTGGCGCCGATAAGTCCGATCTTGATGGGCTGCTGGGTGGTCATGGCGGGGCCTCCTGTGGTTTGGGAGCGGTCAAGAGCATTGTTCGGCCATCGTAACACAGGGACGTGATGCGCTCTCCGTTTGGTGGTAGAATCGGAATTGTCCTACCCGAAAGGGAAGCTTCAGCGATGCTCACCAAGCTGACAGTCCGCAACTTCAAGCAGTTTGAAGACGTTTCCGTATTCACTCAACCTAGCGCCAAAGGTTACCATGGTAGCGATTGACAACAACATCGTGCGGGACGCCATTGAAGTGGCCATTGGAGAACGCGGCGAAATCGGAGTCCAGGTCGCGGCCTACCTTGAGAGCGAATTGGTGATCGACCAGTGGGGCGGTCTGGCAGACGAGACCACCGGCACAGATGTCGATGGCGAAACCCTATTCCCGGTGTTCTCCAACATCAAGGCGGTGACGGCGACCGCCCTCCACATTCAGGCTGAGCGTGGCTTGGTGGACTATTACCAACCGGTGGCGAAATACTGGCCGGAGTTCGGAAAGTACGGCAAGGACAAAGGAACGGTTTTCGACGCATTGACCCACCGCATCGGGGTTCCCCTCATGCCTGTGGGCGTCACTCCAGAGTTGATGTGCGACTGGGACTGGATGGTCGGGCAGATCGCGGAGATGCACCCGCTCTTTGAGCCGGGCACTCGCAGCGGCTACATGGCCTACACCTTTGGCTGGGTGGTGGGCGAAGTGGTGCGCCGCACCGACCCGCAGCAGCGGCCCTTCGGCCAGTTTATCCAGGACGAAATCTGCGAACCGCTGGGCATCACCGACCTGTGGGCGGGTATTCCGTCCGAGGTAGAACCCCGGGTGGCCAGGCTGACCAACGTTCCGCCGCTTCCTCCCGGCGCCCCGGGACTGCCGCCGGATTCCCTGAGATTCAGGGCCACACCGCCTGAGGTTGGAACCGTCCAGGAGGTGTTCGGCCGTTCCGACGTGCGCCGGGCGTGTATTCCGGGAGCGCAGGGAATCATGAACGCGCGGAGCCAGGCCCGTTTCTGGGCGATGCTGGCCAGCGGCGGCGAGCTGGACGGCGTGCGGCTGCTGTCCGAGCACCGAGTTCGCACGTTCCACGTCCCGCGCCCGCCCAGCGACTACGATCCGGTGCATGGCAGACCCCACCACGGCACCATCGGGGGTTTCCACTTCGCCGGCAGTCCCGGCATGGGGGCCATGGGCAACAATCCGTTGGCTTTCGGGCACAATGGGGCGGGAGGGTCATTGGGCTGGGCCGACCCTCAACATCAGCTGGCGGTGGCAATCCACCACAACCGAATGGTGGCGCACGGGCCGCCCGAGGAAAGCCCGCTGACGCCCATCGGCGCGGCGGTGCGCCAGGCGCTGGGGATACCTGAATAAGGCTTGCCTGGCTCCATCGCGCACCGATTCTCTGCACGCCGGGGCGATATTATCGGGACCGGTACGGGACGGGCAGGAACAACGGCAGCGCCACCTCGGGGTCGTCAACGGCGGCGATGAAGGTCGCCTGTACCGACATACCGATGCTGATGTCCTCCGGCGCGACCTGGAGGACGTTGCTACAGATCCGAAGGCCCTCCTGCTCCACCAGCTCGATCATGCAGACGTTGTAGGGGGTCTGTTCCCTTTCGTGGATCGCCGGATGCACCGGGTGACGGACGATCACGTAGGAGTAAACGAATCCGCGGCCGCTGACCCTGGTCCAGATGTAATTGAGGGACGAACATTCGGGACACATGGGCGTGGGCAGGTGCCGGTAGCGTCCGCAATCGGAGCACTGCTGGATGCGCAGTTCGCCATGCCCGGTTCCTTCCCAGAAACCGCGCTCATAGTCTGGAATCCGCTCCAGGTCGGGCAAAGGCACGCCTTCCAGGGGCTTGGTCATCGGCGGCGACTTCGCGGTCGGTTCCGTTTGCTGGGTCATTGCTGTTCCTCTCTATCCCCGGCGGATAATGACGGCGCCACTGAGCTGGGCCACGCTGCTGCACGAAAGGACCCGGTTGATGGTCTTGCTGGGCGGCTGCGCGGTGGACTCCCCCCGAATGAGCCGGACTGCCTCCTGCACGTGGGTCAGGCCGTGAATGTATGCCTCGGAGTGGTTGCCGCCGTGGGTGTTGACGGGCAGCGCGCCGTCGAACCGGATGTTGTCGCCGCCTTCCACGAAGTCCTTTGCCTCGCCTCGCGGCACAAACCCGTAGGTTTCCAGGTTGATCAGGCAGAACGGGGTGAAATGGTCGTAGAACATCATCGCATCCACGTCCGCCGCGCCCAGGCGAGCCCGAGCCCACAGGTCGCGGGCGGTGTACTCCGATTCTGCCACGGCCAGATCGGGGCGATAGACGATGCCGTCGTTGCGAGGGCCGGATCCCTGGGCCGCCGCCTCGATCAAGGTCAGCGTATCCGAGTGGCGCAGTTCCCCCGCCCGTTCCGCAGTGGTCATCACGATGGCGGCCGCGCCGTCGTTTTCCTGGCAGAAGTCCAGGACGTGCAGAGGATCCACCACCATGCGGGAGTTCTGGTGGTCATCGATGGTGATGGGTTCCCGCCGTAAGGCGCGAGGGTTGCGGGATGCGTGCTCGCGTAGGGTGACCGCTACCCAACCGAAGTGGCGGCTGGTGGCCCCGTACTGGTGCATGTAGCGGCGGACGAACATGCCGAACCGATGGGCCGGCGCCATGCTGCCGAAGGGGACGGCAAAGCTGTCGGCCCCGCCTGGTATGCTCTCCGGCCCCCTGGCGCGGCCCAGGCGCAAGCCGGAGCGGAGGTTGGCGGCGCGAAAGCAGACCACGTAGTTGGCATAACCGGCGGCGATGGCGGCGGCGGCATGGCCCACCACCGCGTTGCCGGCGCCGCCGCCATAGGAAACGGATTCCCAGTGGCGGAGGTTTTTGATGCCCAACGATTGCACCAGCAGGGTCTCGTGGTTGGACTCCATGTCGTAGCGGATCAGGCCGTCAATGTCGTGGGGTGAGATGCCGGCGTCATCGCAGGCGGCCCTGATAGCTTCGGAGGCTAGTTGCAACTCGCTGCGGCCGGAGTTCCAGGAGAACTCAGTTTCACCGATGCCGACAATGGCCGCTTTGTCCCGGATGCCGTTGGTTTCGGCAGGAATGATGTTAGAGGGCATTGCGGGCTATTCCTCCTCCCAGTCAACGACTTTGCGCTGTTTGAAGTCGTGGATCTGCTCGTCGGTGTACCCCAGCTCCCTGAGGATGGGCCGAGTGTGTTGGCCTCTGAGCGGTCCCGGCCCGGCCTTGCCTTTGGTTTCCGAGAAATCGACCACCGGAGCGTACCGCCAGAACTTGCCGTCCCGGGGAGATTCCACCCGCGTGAGCATCCCGCTCTCTCGCACGTGGGGGTCCTCGTTGAAGAAGAAATACATCCCCCTGTCCTCGGCCTTGACGCAGGCCACGTCGGCGGAAGTGAGCAGGGTTTCCCAGTGCATGGGTTCCTGGGTTGCGAAAATGGCGGCCAACTCGTCGGCCAGTGCGTCGTCGTGTTTCTCCCGCGCTTCGGCGGTGGCGAACCGGGGATCAAGCAGCAGGTCGGGCCGGTCGATAGCGCGACACAGGGCCTCCCACTCGTACTCGAAGGGACAGGCGAGGAATATCCAGCCGGTTTTGGCGCGGTACAGGTGGTAGAGGGCGTGCAGACCGTAGCCGTCGCCGTCGGGAAGGGGACGCGGCTGCTTGCCATCGTGCCAGTAAAAGTCGTCGATGTTGGCGTAGGCATTGGCGGCGATCATGGTGGACTCGACGTACTGCGCAGTTCCGGTGCGCTCGCGGGCGTAGAGGCATAGCACCAGGCCGACGGCGTTGACCATGGCGGTGTTGTGGTCGGCGGTGCCGTCGTTGGCCCGCTTGAGCCGCTTCGAGACTGCGGCGATTTCGTCGATGGACATTGGCTGATCCGGCGGCGGGAAGGCGTCCCGTCCCATCTGGGCCACGCCGCCCCCGGAGACGGCGCCGGCGATGGGAGCCATGGATGGCCGGTGGGAGTAGGGGCCGGTTGCGCCGTAACCACCGGCGTAGAGGTACACCAAGTTGGGGTTGATTTTGGACAGCTGCTGGTAGCCGATGCCGGTGCGTTCGGGCGCGCCGGGGCGCATACTGTGCAGGAGCAGGTCGGCTTTGGCCGCTAGCTTGCCCATGATCTCCTGACCCTCCGGCGTCTTGAGGTCCAGGCAGATGCCCTCGGAGCCGGCCATGGTACGGTGGGCTGAGATTGGAAAGCCCTGGCGTCCCCAGTCGCCGCCGGGGGCCTCGATGCGGATCACACGGGCGCCAAGCTCGGCAACCAGGGAGCAACCCAACGGGCCGTTGATGACCGTGGCCAGGTCCAGCAGCGTTATCCCCTCTAGGGGATGCTCGGGCATGGGTGCTTTCGCGCCGTTAGAGTGAGTTGCGGCGTCGTTGCCCAGGCGGGCGAGGAATTCCGCGGTGTGCTGGCCCAGCGCCGGGGCCGGCCCCTGGGTGCGGCCCGGGGTTTCGCCCATGTTGACCATGGGGCCGAGCTGGCGGGTGTCGCCCACTCCTGGTACGTGTACGTCCTGGGCGTTGCCGTTGTGCACGATCTGGGGATGATCCAAAGCCATCTCGGAGGTCAGGTAGGGTTCGGCGGCCACGTTGCCGGCCTCGCCGAGGAATATGTCCATCCACTCGTCCAGCGTTTTCTGCTGGACTTTATCCAGCATGATACGTTCCAGGTCCGCGACGGCTTCCGGATCCAAGCGGGGAGCGGTCTTGAAGCGCGGATCCTCGTAGATGAAGTCCATGTCCAGCCAGTGCATCATGGAGCGGAACAGCCGCTCCACGACGTTGCCCAGTTGGATCCAATGGCCGTCGCTGGTTCGGGCCGGCAGGTAGCCGGTGGGATTGGGACGCCCGATGCCGACCCTGGGGTCCGGCGGGTAGATGTCGGGGTGGTTCTCGATCATCTGGCCGTAAACCCAGGAGACGTGATCGTAAGTGGTCGCGGCCTTGAGCATGCTGGTCTCCACCCGCTGGCCCAGGCCGGTTTTCTCCCGAACGTAAAGGGCTGCGGTGACGCCGCGGATCAACGCCGTGGCGGCGGCGTGGCAAACGCCCTGCACGACGACATAGTTGGGTCCCTCCCGGGAGTTCTGCTCGGCGAACATCATCATGCGGCCGCTCTTGGCCGCCACCACGGCGTCGTAACCCTTGTAGTGCGCGTAGGGCCCTTGCGAACCGAACCCCGTTAGAGTGGCGTACACCAACCCTGGATGACCGCCTCGAAGGGTGTCGTAGTCGATTTCCAGACGCTGGGCAACGCCCGGCCGGAAGCTTTCGATGACCACGTCGGAGCGGCGCGCCAGGTCTCGGGCGTTATCGCGGCCTGCCCGGGTCTTCAGGTCCAGGACGATGCTATTCTTCCCTCGATTCCATTGGATCGAGCCTGGAGAGTTCCGGAATTTCTCACCGCCCGGAGGCTCAACCTTGATGACTTCAGCGCCGAAGTCGGACAGGACCATGGTGGCGACGCCGCCGGCCGCTGGTGAAATCAAGAACCGTGATGCCATCAAAGACCTGTGCCATGGGTCCTCCTTCGTAGTCGGCCGCCTCGTTGCTCGACGGATGCGCGTCGGCGGGTCGCGGTACCGAGTCATTCGCGCCCATCCTGCGCTAGGCGTATTATAGACGCGACGTAAAGAACCGCACGCCGCGACAATAGCACGGCGTTTCCGCTGTGGATTTTGGCTGCGGTTGGGGCGGTGGCCCCGAGGCCAGTTTCGTTCCTGTGGATGGAAACTGATCCACGACTGATGCTAGCATCCGGTTTGCATTAAACACTTGGGCGAGGTCAACAAAAGATGGAATACCGCAAACTTGGCAACCTGGACGTTTCAGTCATTGGCTTGGGCACCTTACGAACTTTCGATGTTACCGACCACGATGAGATCGCCGTCCGAAGGCAAATCGTGGACAACTGCCTGGACAGCGACGTGAACCTGATCGACACCGCCGCCTGGTACGGCAACGCGGAGCAGGTCCTGGGCGAGATCACCGAGGACCGCCGGGACCGGTTCTACATCGCCACCAAGGTGCGCACCGAGGGCAAGGAGGCTGGCGAAGCCCAAATCGCCCGTTCCTTCGAACTGTTGCAGACCGACTACATCGACCTCTTCCAGGTCCACAACATGATCGACTGGCAGACTCACCTCCCCACCCTGGAGCAGCTCAAGGACGAGGGCAAGATCGGCATGGTGGGCGTGTCTGCGATGGTCCCAGATGCTTATCCCACCATCATGGACCTGATGCGCGGGGGTCGAGTGGACACTGTCCAGATCCCCTACAACGTGTTGAACCGGAGCGTTGAGGACGAACTGCTGCCTTTGGCCGAGGATCTGGGCGCCGGCGTCCTGGTGATGGAGCCGTTGCAGAAGGGCCGCTACGTCCTGGACCTGAAGCAACAGCCCGACCTCACGCCGCTGCGGGACTACGGCATCAACACCTGGGCCCAGGCGCTGTTGGCCTGGGTCATTTCGGACCGCCGCGTGAGTTCAGCCATACCCACCACCTCCCGCCCGGGGCGCATTCGGGAAAACGCGCAGGCTGCCGAGGCCGCCGGGCTGCCCCAGCAGTTCCGTGCCTACATACGATCCGAGGCGGAGCGGTGTTTGTGACGGGTTATACTGAACCTCCCTCAGCCAGGGCGGTCAACTCCGCCTTGGACAGTCCCAACTCCCCGCACAGGATATCTTCGTTGTGCTCTCCGAGGAGAGGCGCACGCCGGGATATTCTCCAGGGCGAGCCGTTGAAGATTGCCCCCGGGCCCGGGTGCCGAAATGTCTCGGCAAGTTCCGGGTATTCCACGTCCGTCCAGAACCCCCGGTCTGCCAGGTGCGGATCCTGCATGACCTCGTCCGGAGAACGGATCGCCCCCGCGTTGGAGCTACGCCCCTGCAAGCCGTGGTAGGCTTCATCCCGAGGGATGTTGGCGAGGAAGTTTTCAAAAACTCCGCGAATATGGGCCTGGCTCTTGGCGATGACCGTGGGGTCCCGGTACTTTTCATCCAGCAGGTCGTCCGCCAGGCCGCGCTCATCCATCCACGGCGCGAGCGTCAGGATCCGCTCCGGGGCAATCTGACCGACGTTCACGTATTTTCCATCCTTACAGAGGACCTGGGCGTTGGGCCCGGTGTTGGTGTTGCCGCCTCCCGCTCTGCGAGGAACCACACTTCCTTTGTAAATGTACTGGTTCACGTGGCCCTCGGTCGTGAGCGCGCAGGCATCATGCACCGAGGCATCTATGTACTGCCCCCGGCCCGTCACCGACCGGCTGACCAGCGCTGCGGTGATGGCGATATAGGCATAGTGGCTTCCGATGTGCCAGGCCTGTCCGCCTCCGGGAGCGATGGGCGGCGCGCCTGGCACCACGTCGTCATCGTAGCCGCACCGGGCCATCTGTCCGCCTGCCGCCAGATGCAGCAGGTCGCTGGTCTGGAAGTCCCGCCACGGGCCGGTCTGCCCAAAGGGGGTCAGTGAGCACATAATCAGCCCGTGGTTGCGGGTTGCCAGATCTGCGTACCCCAGCCCCAGGGAGGCGAGATAACCGGGCCGGCAGGTTTCCAGTATCACATCCGCCTGCTCCGCCATTTGCCGGAACAGCCGGCGCCCGTCCTCCGTCTCCAGATTCAGGGTAACCCCCCGCTTGGAGGTGTTGTAATGCCAGAAGTAAAGGCTCCGCTCCGGATCCGGCACGTCCTGGTAGAAAGGCCCCACGGTACGGGCCGCCTCGCCACTGGGCGGCTCTATCTTGATGACGTCCGCTCCCATGTCGGCCATCTGCTTGCCGCACCACTGCCCCTTCTCATCGGCAAGCTCCAGCACTCGCAGCCCCGCAAAGGCCCCGGCGGAGTCCGGGCCCGGCGTCCGCGTTGGCGCCGGCGCGGGATTGGCTATCGACTCATTCCCGCTCCACTGCACCGGAGAGGCGTCCTCGATCATTTCTTCCAAGTAGGGATACTCTTCCATGCTGAGGTCCTTCGGCCAGAAGACGCCGTCGGCGAAACCGCTCACCAACTCCTCGTGACTGAGGCCCAACAACCCCTGAAACACCTCCTTGTTGTGCCCGCCAATCAGGGGGCCCGACCGGGTGTTGATTGCCGGCGTCTCCGACATCGTGAAGGGGGCGTTCTGAAGGGGCCAGGTTCCCAGCGCAGGATGCTCCGAATCCCGGTACATCTCTCGATGCCTGAGTTGGGGATCGTTATCCACCCGGTCCTGGCTGCTTTGGACGGGCATGGCGGGCACTCCGGCCGCCTGGCAGCGCTCCATGATCTCGTACTTGCCCAGGGTCCTGGTCCATG
The DNA here is from genome assembly GCA_009840165.1 of Chloroflexota bacterium. Classification (GTDB taxonomy): domain Bacteria; phylum Chloroflexota; class Dehalococcoidia; order Lucifugimonadales; family UBA3495; genus Bin87. The sequence goes on along the minus strand of VXOG01000075.1, from coordinate 3,140 downwards.
CCTCTATCCCCTGGTCCATCTCTTCCTGATGCTCCAGGCGGCCTTCAAGGGTGGCAAATTTCTCGTCGGCTGCCCAACCGGGAGAGCCCATTACCTCCACCAGCTTCCGCCACTCATGGTCGGAGAAGCAGGCCAGGGCGCACCAGTCGTTGTGCTCCGCCGGACTGGTTTTATAGGCGTTGTGCGGCGCACCGGTTCGCCCCCGATAGTTGTCCACCAGGGGAGCGCCGGGCCAGTGAGCGCGGTTGCCCGACGGGTAACCCTCTCGCATGGTGGAACGACCGTTGGCCTGGATGTCCAGAAAAGCGGAACCATTGAGGGGGACGCCAAGGATCCACTGGGAACTGTCCACGTGCTGCCCCTGACCCGTCATGTTGCGATGGTAAATCGCGCTCAGAGCATACATGGCCCCGTATAGGCCACCGGTGTCGTCCAGGTAAGACCAGCCCCAACCGGCGGGCGGCTGGCCCGGCAGGCCCGACGTGTAGGTCATACCGGACAGGGCTTGCGCGATGGCCCCCATGGTTTGATAGTCCCGATTTCGACCGGTGTGGCCGAAGCCGGACATGGAGAGGTAAATGATGTCGGGCCGGAGCTTCTGCATTTCCTCGTAGCCCAGCCCCCACCGCTCCAATACACCGCAGGCGAAGTTCTCAATGACGATGTCGGACATGGCCACCAGGCGCCGGGTAAGGTCAATGCCTCGCTCTGTACGAGTGTTCAGGGTGACGCTCAGCTTGTTGGCGTTGGTGTCGCTGAAATGGCCGTTGGTGTTGAGATTGACGGGCAGCCCGTCGGGGGTACCCGCTCCCGTCGTGATGTTGGCGCCCCGAGTATTGGGGCCCTGAGGCCATTCAACCTTGATAACCTCGGCTCCCAGCGCCCCCAGCCATCGGGTGCACCAGGGACCCGCCCGGACCCAGGTGAAGTCCAACACTCGAATTCCCGACAAAGCTCCCTGCGTGGTTGGCGCTTCTACTCCGCCCTGCACCATGGCATCACCTCCCGGCTGTGGCTGTATTAAGGGTAATTCGCCTTATTCTAACCCAATGTGGTCGATGGAGATTCCCGAAAACCAGGTTGCGGCGCCGTTCGCCGTAGTGTACCGTGCTTCCTGAGTCCCCCATGGGAACTGCGAGAGATGGAAACTGGGCGAGTCAGAGGAGATCGGATGGCTCCACCACTTATTCCTTCTACCTAAACCCTATAAACAACGCCAGTTTGTGCTTGATTTGAGCGCGAATCGGCATTTTACGTGCGGAGAGGTCATCATATGCCCACTTGGAAAGTCGCATATTTCACCGGAGTCGGAGCGCGGGCCGACGTGATGCTGGACAATGCTCCCGATAATGTGGAGGTCACGGTCGTGGACCGCACGTTGCCGGCTGCGGATCAAATCGAGCTGTGCCGCGATGCCGACGCCATCATATCCAGCGAAGTCACCACCGAGGTGCTCCGGGAATGTCCTAACGTCAAGCTGGTCCAGACCCTCAGCGCGGGCTACGACCGCATGGATCTCGAAACCATCCTGGAAATGGGCATCCCGGTAGCCAACAACGGCGGGGCCAACGCCATATCGGTGTCCGAGCAGACCCTCGGCCTGATGATCGGCATCGGACGGAACCTCATGGCTCAGTGGGACACCACCACCAAGCAACGCAACTGGCGGGGCAATCTCTACCAGACCGACCTGACTGAGATCACCGACAAGACCGTCGGAATCATCGGCCTCGGACGCATCGGCCGACAGGTCGCCAAGCGCCTCACCGGATTCGACACCCGCACCATCTACTACGACATCGAGGACATTCCCGAGGATGTCCGGAACGAAGTCAAGGCGGAGCCGGCGCCCTTCGACGAGTTGCTGGAGACCTCCGACTTCGTCAGCATCCACGTGCCCCTGACGCGGCGCACCCGGGGGATGATGTCCGACCGCGAGTTTGGCCTGATGAAGCCGACGGCGTTCTTCATCAACCTGTGCCGGGGCCCGGTGGTGGACGAGGCTGCGCTGTACCGCGCCCTCACCGAGGGCAAGATCGCCGGCGCCGGCCTGGACGTGCTGGAAGTGGAGCCGACTCCGGCGGACAACCCGCTGTTCGACCTGGACAACGTCATCATAACCCCGCACATGGCCGGCCAAAGCCAGGAAACCGCGCTGCGGGCCGCCCACTTCGCCTACGGCAACATCCTGCGTGTGCTCAACGGCGGCGAGGCGGAGTCTCTGGTGACGCCGGAGTAGATAGGTTTTCCAGAACTCACCCCGTCACCCGGAACTCACTCCGTCATTCCCACCCTCCACCGTCATTCCCGCGAAAGCGGGAATCCAGAACCCCGAAAAGGAGTTTCCCCATGATCTGGTGCCGCTTTGAGATGGACGGCAAGACCAGCTTCGGAATCGTCGAGGATGGCCGCGTGACCGAGGTGTGGGGCAACCCCCTGGAGGACTACGCCGTTACCAGGCACTCGCATGCCCTTGAGGACGTGAAGTTGCTGGCGCCCATCAAGCCGCCGATGCTGTACGCGGCCGGGCCCAACTACCGGGGACACGTGGAGGGCATGGCGGCGCGGCGCGGGTCTCCGCCGGTGTATCCGGATCGACCGTCGCCCAACTACCGCTCCGTCCATGCCATCATTGGGACGGAGGAGAACATCTTGGTGCCGGCGGACTGCTCGGGCGCGGTGCAGCCGGAGGGTCAGCTGGCGGTGGTGATCGGCAGGACGGCGCGCAAGGTACCGGTCAGCGAGGCGCTGGACTACGTTTTCGGCTACACCATCGGCAACGACATCAGCCAGCGTCCGTGGCAGCAGGCCGACCGCACCATGTTCCGGGGCAAGAACTGCGATACCTGGAAGCCCATGGGTCCGTGGATCGTTACTGACCTGGATCCCAAGGGGTTCCGCATCGTCGTGCGCCACAATGGCGAAGTCTGGGAGGATTTCTCCTCAGCCGACCAGATTTGGGACACGGCCACTTGGATCCACGAGCTGAGCAACTACGCGACGCTGTATCCCGGCGACGTGCTGTGGATGGGCACCGAGGGAGCGGATGGCGACATGTTCCCCGGCGATACGATTGAGGTGGAAATCAGCGGGATTGGGGTGCTGCGGAACTACGTGTTGGCGGAGGGGTAGGGGCAGGG
>VXOG01000081.1 GCA_009840165.1 Chloroflexota bacterium | reverse complement strand
GAGCCCCAAGTGTCCTCCCCGTGCGCCCCCCTCCGCTGTGCCAGAAATACCTGCCCCTGGCGCACGAACACCACCCCCACACCGACCAGTGGCCTGTCTGCTAGCATACTCACACCCGGAGTATATCACCCGTTTATCTCATCCTGTGTCCGGCGAAGGTCGTGGTTGTCCGCGCTTATCGCGGGTGCTAGACTGCGGCGGCTTGACACCAGGTTTACTCGATAAGCCCGGCGACCATAGGAGGCCCGCCCCCATGCCCGAATCGACCGCTCACGTTGAATTGCCCCGGTCTAGTTCCGGTCAAACCGCGCTTGAGATCTGCGAAACCGCCGCCCGACGGGCCGGCGAATTGGTCATGGAACGGTTCCGCACCGACGTTGAGGTCAGCCTTAAGGGCAGGGCTAACGTGGTGACCGATGCCGACCTGGCGTCCGAACGGCTTATCCTAGACTACGTTACTGATGAATACCCGGACTTTGGCATACTCTCAGAAGAATCAGAGCCGGTAGCCGGCGCATCACCCTATACGTGGGTAGTTGATCCTATCGACGGAACCCGCAACTTCGCGGAGGGAATCCCGCATTTTTGCATCGTAGTGGCCATTGCTAACGGCGAGACCGTTGTCGCCGGCGTAACCTATGATCCGGTGCGCGACGAGCTGTTCTCGGCCCAACAGGGCGCTGGGGCTTATCTGAACGGCCAACGTATCAGGGTATCCGACCGGCAGAATATCGAGGATGCCATCTTAGGATTTGACCTTGGCTACGACTTCGGCCAAGCCAAGCACCTGATGGAAATGGTGGCGGGTATCTGGCCTCAAATCTCCGGCTACCGCTTGATGGGTTCCAGCGCTCTCAGCATCGCCTACACCGCCGCAGGGCGTATCGACCTCTACGCTCACCACAGTCTTTCCTCGTGGGACATCGCGTCAGGCATCCTGTTGGCCAGGGAAGCCGGGGCCCGCGTTTTGGACCGCGCCACTCTTCACGACGCTACCCTCTTCTCACCCGGGCTGATTATCGCCAACGCTTCGCTTATGGACCAATTCCTGTCCATGACGGACGGGAGCATCTGGCGCACGATGTAATCGGTATAGCCGGTCAACTCCGCTGGAGGTCGTCGAGGTCTTCCGTCAAGGAACGCATGGTGTCAGGGTCGGGATTGCCGGGTGGTGGGCCGTAGTGGTAGCGTTGGAATTCATTGACGATCCGGGCCACGGGCGGATCCGGTAGGGCCTGGTTGGCCTCCTGCCGGTGTTCCTGGGGGGTTTGCCAAGAACGTCGAGCGAATCCGATGGCCCGGGCAATTTCAAGCATACGGTGATAAACCTCGCGAGGGTTAGTCGGCGGAGGACGCCGGCGGCTCAGGTTGGCAGCCCAGTTGAACCATGAGGCGAGGGTGTCGGTCACGTCCTGCCCGGCGGCCTGCAAGGTGAAGGTTGATTCCCGCGTTTCCGCTTCCGCGTAGTCGCCGCCGGCGAGACGACGGCGACGGAACATGCGGAAGAGGACCCAACCGGCCAGGGAGACCGCTAACAGGAAAGCAAGCCATTTGATAACGGTGAGTATTACGTTGGGAGGGCCGTCTCCCTCAACTTCGCGGAGGCTCTCGTGAAACTCTTCAATCTGGAGCCTAGCGAGTTCCAGGCCGCTGAGATCGCCGCCGCCAAAGAAACCGGAAATCCAGTTTCCTACGGCGACCAGTCCAGCGGCGAGCAGACCCAGAACGAGCAGAATGGGCCGCAGAGTCCACAGTCCGAGAAAGCCAACACCACGCACGAAAGCCTTGGCGAGTTGGTCCAGACCACCCACTCCAATCGCGCCCAGGATCAAAGATAACAGCAAAACCGCCCCTATGCTGACGACAATAGCCACCAACCACCGGCGGCTGATTTGGCTAACTCCGCTGTCAATTGCGAAGCGGCTGAGGGCCAATCCGCCGAGTCCGACGGCGAAATAAAGGACCAGAACTGGCAGCCGAATGATATCGGCGGGCATCAGAGGGTCGGCGGCCGCGGCAAGCATGACGATCACCACGCCGCGAACAAAGGCGTTCCTGACGACATCCAGGGTCACGTCATCGCGGGCGGTGGCGGTGCCGCGCCACCAAAGGAGCAACAGCAGAGTGGCGGCGAGGGCCAGCGAAGCCACTGCATTCAGATCGCCGGAGAAAACGAGGCCGATGGGAAACCACCCGGCGCCCATGCTGACTCCGGCAAGCACCAAAAGCGACAAAGCGCTGATAAGCAGTCCGAAGATGCCGCGAAGGTTCAGCGAAAACCGGATATTCTGAACGTACCAGGAGAGAATAAATGACCAAGCTATTGCCACCATCGCAATGCCCAAGGGGATGCCTGCCTCCGGCAAACGGATGGCGTTGGAAAGCAGCCGGCCGATAAGATAGATAGCGAAAGCCTCCAGGAAGAGGGTGACGCAAGTTACGAATGCGCCGCGGGCGAAAGCCGTCATTGCGTATCCTCCGCGATGGTCGGGGCGGCGGGTTCATCCTCGAGCCAGTCGTCCCGCCACATTTCCTCCAAACCTGCCAGAGAGGAACCGGCCATAAACAGGGGGATTTCGGGAGGCAGCAGGTGGGCAAGCGGACCGGGGTCGCCATCACCGGCGTAGAAGACCACGACATGATGCCCACGGCGACGGATCTCCTCGGTTTCGGTAACTACAGCGCGGGACAACAGCGCGGTGACCAGCACTACGGTGGCCCCGGATACCAGGGAATCGGACTCGGTGCGAAGAACGGAGGACAATTCGGTGACCCAAAACGGGCCGGCCATGGCCAGAGATTCCAGAACCGACTCAAGTTGCAGGTTACCGGAGCCGGGCGGGACAGACATCCATTTGCTGGAATAGGACGCGATGGCATTGCTAACCAGCCCGAAGGAGTAATCCTCGCGGCTGGCGTAGTCAGCTACGGAGGCGGCGACGGTCACAGCGCGCTCGAACAAGCGGCGGTTGCTACCCTGCCAGGCGGCATCCCCGGTGCGAGCGTTCAGGGCGATGAGCATGTAGCGAGTGGCGGCCGGCTCGAAGATGCGGGATTCCAGCTTGCCGTGCCTGGCGGTGGCCTTCCAGTCAATGCGCTTCAGCGGGTCAGTGGGGTGGTAGTCACGGAGGCCAACGAACCGGCTGGGATCATCCTGGACAAACTTGCGGCCTCGGCTGGCACCCAACGGACGTTCCCACAGTGTCATCATCCGGCGCAAGTCAACGATACGAGGATAGACCAGCAGGTATTCCACGCTGGTGACGGAGTTCTCGGCGGAGGTGAGTCCGAACATATCGCCGCTGCGCAGACGGGCCGGGCCGATGCGGTGGTAGCCGCGAGCGCGACAGCGTACTCGGTAACGCCAGGTGACCCGTTGATACGGAAGCAGGGAGGTCGTGATCCTGTGGTCGAGTTCGGCTTCCGCGCCGACGCCGCGACGAAATGTGCCTCCGGTCTGGAGACCCAGGGGGAAAGTGTCGGAAATATCCAACCAGATCATTGGCAGGAGCTTATCGTTGTCCACCGTGATGTGATAGTCGAGGACGTCGCCGATGAACGCGCGCCGGCGTTCCAGGCGTCGGGAATAGGTGAGACGGCGGAAGGCGTAGCGCGGCCAGTGCTTGCCCGTAATCCAAATGAGCAAGACCAACACGCCGACGACAATAAGCAGCGCCTGACTTGCCAGGAGGCCGGCGATAATGGCTACGACAGCAGCGATAACCCAAAGGTCGCTTATCATACTGGCAGGATAACCGATTTGAGGACGGCCGGCACGTGTTTGCATTTGGGAATGCCGTCGTTACTGTGGCGTTTCTCTTTGCCCGATCGTGGACGGGCACAAGGCCGCTCTCACGATTGCCCGGGTCCGGTCGCATGCCTTGGGCGCGTGAGAACGAAACCCTGTGATATGCTGATTGGAAATCATATAGAGGGTAGCAAAATGGCGCGAGTACCATATGTAGCTCGAGAAGAGCTTGATGCCGAAGGACAGGCAATATACGACCGTATTCGAGAGGACAGAGGATCCGCCGACGTGGGCTTGCAATTTCGGGCGTTGCTGCACAGTCCTATGGCGGCGGGCTACCTGACGTCGATGGGCGCGACTCTGCGATTCCAGTCGTCTATGCCGGAGGACTTGAAGGAACTAGCAATCATACTGGTGGCAAGGGAGTGGGATTCGGGCATTGAATGGACGGGCCATGCGGTGGCGGCAGCGCGGGCTGGCATATCGGACGACGCCATTGAGGGCATCAGGACCGGGAAAGCTCCGGGATGCTTGGAAGGAACCCAAGCGGACATCGCCCGGTTCGTTCAGCAGATGATCCGGGAGAAGGAGGTTTCGGACGAGAATTTTGAGGCGGTGCGGGCGTTTTTGGGCGACCGGGGAGTGGTGGACCTGACCATGACCGTGTCCTATTACACTGCGCTGGCGTTGGCGCAGATCGCGTTGCGCCCGGAGATGGGCGAGGGACGGGTCTCAACGCTTTAGCATTTGTGGATAAGGGACCCTTTTCCTTTGAGCGATGCCTGGAACGACATGAGTGGTCTGAACGCTGACAAACTGCTAGGACGATTGGCGGGATTTCTGGAATGGCAGGGCTTGGGTACGGCGGCATTAACGCCGCGACCGCGCGGTGGACGCTTACATGGTGAAGACGCGGAAGAGGTAGCCAATCTGCTGGAGCGTCTGGCTGAATCGGACGCCGGGTTGCCGGCCGGACGGAGGCCGCGGAGTCTCATATTCGGCAACGGATGTTTCGCCATCGGTAGGTACGCGGAAGCCCTGGCGGTGTACCAGGCGTTAGCCGGTGAACGGCCTAATGACTTTGCAGTGCATTTCAACCTGGGCGTAACATTTCTGCGGCGAGGCCAGTCGGCGGAAGCGGTCAGCGCGCTCACCAGGGCGCTTGAGTTGGATCCGTTTTCGGCGCCAGCCTACTACCAGCGGGGCAATGCGAAGGACGACGCGGGTGACGGAGTCGGGGCTTTGGATGACTATGCTACGGCCATCGGATTGAACCCGGACTACCTGCAAGCACACTACAATAGTGGAATCGTATTCAACAACCTGGGGAGGTACGAGGAGGCGATAGCAGCCTTTGACACGGTGACCGCGCTGCGGCCCGATATATCAAACGCCTATCTGAACCGGGGCGTGGCGCGCGACGAGTTGGGGGACGTGGATGGAGCCATCTCAGACTACGACCTGGCGATTCGATACAACCCGGATAATGCCGACGCCCGTTTCAACAGGGCCAGAGTGCGATACCGGGTGGGCAGGTACCGGGAAGCAGTAGAAGACTATACGGCGTCCATCGGGTTGCGCCCGAGGGACGTGGAGGCGATCAATAACCGTGGACTGGCCTACGATGCGCTGGGGCAGTACGAGGACGCAATCGCCGACTACGATGCAGCGTTGAAACTTCAGCCGGATTTTGCGGAAGTGCTCAGCAACCGCGGCGCGGCGTTGGAGAGCATGGGCGAAGTTGACGCAGCGCTGGGGGACTACCTGGAGGCGCAGAAAGCGCTACCGGAGTTTGCCGCCGCATATTACAACGCGGCGAGGCTGTATGCGGAACGTGGCGACATTGCGCTGTGCGCGGAGCAGCTGGCGGAGGCAGTTCGGCTACAGCCGGGGCTGTATGGCGAAGCTGAGTCGGATGAGACCTTGGGATGGGTGCTGGACCTTTCGCGTATGAGGGATGAACGACGGGGGAAGTAGGGAGCGAGCGGGAGCCTAGTCGCCCTGACGTGATGAGCGATTGGTTTCTCCCTCGTCGTCCTGGGGGATGACTTGGCGCAGAATGGCCTCTTCGCTAAGGCCGGCGGCCTCACTGTGTACCTCCGGCGTGTCAGCAATGAACAGGTCGGGGTCGATGGCTGCGGGGACCTTTTCAGGGCGGTGGTCGGCGTGAGTCAGGATGTTGTGGGTGATGACGACAAGGGCCAGGGCAGTGAGGCCGAGCATTACCTCCAAGCCGCGATGGTGGATAACCTGGTTTACCGCAAGCATCACACCGTAGCCGAAAAAGATGCCGATGGAAGAACGAAATACGGAACGGCGGAACAGCAGGACCAACACGATACCTAGGACTATGCCGATCAGAACGAACCAGTTCAAGTAAGCCAAAGATACGCCGACTAGCACCACCATGCCATCGCCGCCTTTGAATCCCGTGAAGATGCTCTTCCAGTGTCCCGCGATGGCAGCAGTGCCGGCGACCAAACCGAGCAGTTCATGCTGACCGAACATCCAGGCGACGTACACTGCGGCGGCGCCTTTCAGGGCGTCGCACGCGAATACCATCATACCGCGGCGGCGCCCCACGTGCCAGAAGACGTTCGCGGTGCCAGCCCGCCGGCTGCCGGTGGCAAAAATGTCCACACCCTTCCACCGGGCCACCAGGTAAGCAAATGGAATGCTGCCCAGCAGATAGCCGACCAGCGCCGCGGCCAGGATACCGGTGATCAGGGGAACAAAATCTGCGAGGAACATAACGTCACACGCGCTTTACCACGTTTTAGAAATTTTCCAAGCATGATAGCACGGCGGGCCATTTCGGGTTCACTCGGTCAGGCGGGCAACGTACAGCCAATAGCCGATTTGGCCCTGCTGTATGAGCTTTTCAACGCGCTCCAGCAGGCCCGGCGCGATATCGGTCAAATCAGTGGCAGATGAGGCAGGGACGGTTTCGGCAAAGCCGCGCCACAGGGACAACTTGCCTCGCAACTCATTGAGCAACGACAGCACCTCATCGGATAGGTCAGAGCATTCAAGCATGGCAAAGCCAGCGGCCTCGAGCAGTGCGGGATACCCGGCGGCAGGAAGAGCGTCGGTCAGGCACAGCATCATGCCCACCGTGCTGTCCAACTCCGGCGGGAGGCTGCCGGGTTCGACGGTCACGTCGGAGAGGCCGATGACGCCGCCGGGACGGAGTAAGCGGCGCGCTTCCGAGATGGCGGCGGATTTATCGGCGAACAGGCTGGTGGCGCACTCGATAATGACGGCGTCGAACGCGCCGGAGCGGAATGGCGGTGCCTCGGCGTCGCCACGGACAAAGCCCACGTTGGACGGTACGGGTTCGCTGAGAGAGCGTTGGCTGGAAGCCGCAGCAGCCTCCGCGCCTAACTCCAGGCCGGTGACGCGGCATTTGAACACGCGGGATATTGCGGTGGCGCTGGTTCCGAGGCCGCAGGCGAGATCCAGGACGCGCCAGCCGGGTTGCAACCCCATGGCACGCCCCAAGCGGTTGGTTGCGCGGAGGCCACCCGGGTGCAGGCTGTCGCCAAGGATGAGCCGCGAGAGTTCCGAGGAGTACAGGTCGGCGCAGCAGATCTTGGCGGAGTAGGTGTTGAGCATCAGGGAACGACCCTCACCCTTAGCCTCTCTCATCGAGGGAAGAGAAACGGGCTAGACTCCGGCCTTGCTGTTGGGTGAGTTGATCGCGGATTTGCTCACGATAACCGACGGAGTTGTAGGCGCAGAAGGGTATGGCGCGGCCGTCGGGAGTGAGGATGCCGACGCAGCACTTCATAACCTGTTTGACGTTGAAAGTCCAGGCATCCAGGAAGTCCTTGATGGCAATCTGGAAGATGTGATCCTTGAGATGGTTAATCTCGTAGGGCAGATCCAGGCCCGGGCCGCAGGCGCACTCGAATTGGCCGGCCGTCTGCTCGGTGCCGGCGACAGCTGAGCCCGACCACAAGCCCTCCAGAGCAGCCTGAATGTCAGCGGCGTTGGGCGGCTTGGGCAAGGCGCGGTTGGTGATGTAGTCCAGGTATTGGTCGATGTCGAGAAGCCGGGGCAGCGGGGTGACCTTGTCGCCATCCACGAACAGGTAGGAATTTACCTGGCAGGTTGGGAAGCAACAGGGAACGGGTACAAAGTCCTCCAGGACGAAACGGCCGTTGGTCTGGTCAACGATGCCGTGGATAATGTCGGGGATGGTGACGCGGGTCATGGGGTCGAATTCGATGTGCCGTCCAACGTGGGTAACGGGCTGTAACACGACGCCCCGAACGGCGGGATGTTTCAGTCCAAATTCCAAAATGGGGCCAACCTCGTCGGTGTTCACGTCGCGCTCGATAGCCGCCACCAGGACGGCAGTCATGCCGGCGTCGGCGAGGCGGTCGAGGGCGCGCAGCTTGGTGTCCAGCAGGGGTTCGCCGCGTATGGTGAGATAAGTTTCCTCGCGCATCCCGTCAAACTGGAAATAGACGACGGGATCGAGGGCGGCCATGCGGGACAGGAATCTATCATCGTGGGCCAAGCGCACGCCGTTGGTGTTGATCATCACCTGGCGTATGCCGCGGTCCTTGGCGGCCTGTATCATCTCCGGAAGTTGCGGGTGGATCGTGGGTTCACCGCCGCTGAACTGGACTACCTCGGGGTCGCCCTCAATCTCGACGAAGCGGTCAAGCATGGACTCAACCTGTTCCAGCGTAAGGCTGTAGCCGATGCCGGCGTCGGCAAAGCAGATGGGGCAATCGAGGTTGCAGGCGGTGTTGACTTCGATGAGGGCCAGGCAAATGTGCTGCTTGTGCTCAGGGCAGAGGCCACAATCCAGAGGGCAACCGTTCTCAACCTCGGTGCTGAAATCCAGGGGGATGGTGCCGGGTTTGTTGAAACGCACGCTGCCGACGTACATCTCGGCGTCGGAGCTGATGATGCCCTCGAACCAGCCGTGTTCGGGGCACCGCTTGCGCATATATACCTTGTTGTCGCGGATGATTATTTGGGCGTCGATGACCGACTTACATTCGGGGCAGATGGAGCGAGTCAGTTCGTGAAAGATGAAATCGGCGTCCTGCTTGGTCTGGTTAGTGGTGGCCAATGGGAAACACTCCTTGTATGGCGCATGGCAGTCTTTCACGCATGATACGGACAGCCTCCGGGCTGTTGTCGATCAGCGTAAACCCCCTCCCCTCACGGTACGCCGCTTCCCCGAGAGTGCCGCTACCGGCGAAGAAGTCCAGCAAGCGGTCGCCGGGGTTGGAATGGACGCGGACGATGCGGCTGATGATGTGCAGGGGTTTCTGGGTGGCGTAGCCGGTTTTCTCCTTTCCGGTAACTATCGTGCGCCACCAGACGTCGGTGGGGGTTTTGCCGCGGGCGGCTTTTTCCGGGCCGACCAGGCCGGGAGCCAGGTAGGGGATTCGGTCAATGGCGTCGTAGTTGAAGGTATAGTTATTGGGATCTTTGGCGTACCAGAGGATGTTGTCGTGCTTGGCGGGCCAGCGGGTTTTGGGGCGGCCGCCATAGTCGTAGGCCCAGATGATTTCGTTGATGAAGGAATCGCGACCGAAAATTTCGTCCAGCATCACCTTGCAGTAATGGACTTCGCGGTAGTCAATGTGGAAGAACAGGCTGCCCTGGTCATCCAGCAGGCGGTAGGCTTCAACCATTCGGGGGCGCAGGAACTCAATGAAATCGTCGAATTGGTCTGCGTATCGGCTGTTGCCGACGACCTCGGTCCGGTAACGCCGGCCCTGGAAACCGGTGCGGTCGCCATCGGCGTCGGGCGTGACCTTGATGCGCGTGCGGGACTGTGGCTTGCCGGTGTTGAAGGGCGGGTCAACGTAGATTAGTTGGAACGTGCCATCTGGAAAGTTGGGCAGGACATCGAGATTGTCGCCAAGTATAATTTCGCCCATCGTGCGCCTCCGGCAGTGGGGGCATTATACAGGTGATTGAAATGACACAAGACAATCATTCCAACGGGCCGCTATCCGGCGTCAAAGTGCTGGATCTGACGCAGATCATGGCCGGGCCAATGTGCACTATGCTGCTGGCGGACATGGGCGCAGACGTAATCAAGATCGAACGGCCGGGAACCGGAGATGACACCCGACGCATGGGTTCACGCCTGACCAGCGACATCTCCGGCGGATTCCTGGCGCTCAACCGCAACAAGCGGAGTATCGCCATGGACCTGCGCTCTGACGATGGCAAAGCCGTGTTCCGGCGGATGGCAGAGACGGCTGATGTCGTGGTGGAGAACTTCCGCCCCGGCGTGATGGACCGTTTAGGATTAGGGTACGAAACTCTGGCAGCAATCAATCCGAAGCTGGTGTACGCCAGCATATCCGGATTCGGTGGCACCGGCCCGTACCGTAACCGGGGAGGGTTCGACCTGATAGCGCAGGGCATGAGCGGGTTGATGTCGGTTACCGGATTCCCGGGCGGGCCTCCGGCCAAAGTGGGCGTCCCCATCACCGATATCGGCGCGGGCAGTTTCACGGCTTTCGGCATCCTCGCAGCGTACATCCATGCACAAAGAACCGGGCAAGGCCAGCAAGTAGATGGCTCTCTCATGGAGGCAGGCATCGCCTACACGGTATGGGAATCGTCGGAGTATTTTGCCACCGGCGAGATACCGGGCCCGCTGGGGTCGGCGCACCGGGTCAACGCGCCGTACCAGGCGTTGCGGACCAGCGACGGGTACATCAACATCGGAGCGGCGTCCCAGCCGACTTGGGAACAGTTCTGCTGGGCCATCGGCCAGGAAAAGTTGATCGAGGACCCGCGATACCTGGAACCTAACGACCGAAAAGCGCGAGAAGAGGAGCTGGCCGCGCTACTGGAAGAGATCATGGCCGAGCACACGACGGCGCACTGGATGGAGCACCTGGAAGCTGCCGGGGTGGTTGCCGGCCCAATCTACGATATGGAGCAGGTGTACTCGGACGAGCAGGTGCTGGCGCGGGAGATGCTGGTGGAACTGGAGGACGAAGAACTGGGCAAGGTGAAGAACATCGGTGTGCCGGTGAAGCTGTCGGCTACGCCGGGTCGCATCCGGCGCCGAGGGCCGGCGCTGGGTGAGCACAGCAGGGAGGTGCTGCTGCAACATGGATACACGGAGAAACAAGTGGAGGAGTTGATAGCGACAGGAGTGCTTGAAGACGGAGCGGGACGGCGAAGATCGGATTGACAACGATTTCGGAGTTGCATATGATGGAAAAGCCCAGCCGAGGTAGCTCAGCCTGGTAGAGCACGGCACTGAAAATGCCGGTGTCGGTGGTTCGAATCCGCCCCTCGGCACCATTTTCTCAATAAGGGACAGCTGCAAACTCAGAACTGGTATCAATAAGGGAGTTCTCGCCGGATCCAGGCCCGGTTTGCCGGACCGACGCCGGACAGGTTCCTGGGGCGGGAGAACACCACATGGTACTCCACCGCACTTGACAGGAAACCGCGCCCTGGTAGAACGGGCGCGGTTTTTCCTGGCTGGCTCGAAGAACCGCTGCCCCTAGCATGACAGTTCTCGCCAAGGGCAGTAAGGCGTTTCCATCCGGCGGGTTCCCACGCCCCCGGACGCGGCAGAGCCAGTACGCGACAGCCTGCGGATAGACCATACTGCAAAACCAGCGTCTCGGCAAAGCCGGGGCGCATTTTTCGTGCCCCACGGACCGGCGACCAGCCGGCCGTACACCGAATATCACATTGTTCGCGTGTGCGTGGAACGGCCCCTCGACACGCGGATGTCGGGGGGGCGTTGCACACCGGGAGTACCGACGATGCGTATAAGCAGAATAGCAAAAAAGTCGTGGACTAGCAGCCCGTCCGAGGATTAGCCACGGAGGGTTGGGGAGTGTTGCTCTGGAGCTGGTTCATGCTGGTAAGACCGCGGGTGATGCTGGGTTTGCCATCGGGAGACCGCGGCGGAACAGCTTCAGCAGGTTGTGGCTGGTGCAGATCAGCGACCACTCGCCGTTGACCTTTGCCAAACCCCACAGCAGGAACTGCCGGAAGCCCCGGGCCTGCTTGATCTGACCGAAGACTGGCTCCACGGTCGCCATGCGCAAGGCGTAACGCTGGCGGCCCCGCTTGGTCTGCAACTTGCGGCGCATCCGGTCCCTGGGAGGGAGAGCTTTGGGGATGCGTCCTCGGGGCGCTGGCGGTGGTCTGTGCCCGTGGCGGGTCTTTTCCGGCGCGATGAAGGGATCGGCGCCCAAGTTCTGCAAATCGGCAACGGCCTGGGCTGAATAGTAACCGGCGTCGGCGGATACCTCCCTGGGTACTGCGCCCACATTGGCGATGACCTCCTCGATCATCGCCACCGCCTGCTGCTTGTCCGAGGCCTGGTTGGTGGCCCGCGCCGCCACGATCACCTGATGCTGGCTGTCCACCACCGCCTGACAGTTATAGGCTTGCAGGAAGTCCCGGCCACCAGGTGCCGGCATGATGCGCGACTGTGCATCGGTGAAGTTGCGCTGAGCCTGCTCCTCGGGCATCCCAGGATGGCCCTTGCCTGCTGCTTCGGCTTCCTCCGCAGCAGCCTGGGCTTCGGCTTCCAGGGCTGCCATGGCCTCCCGGATCCTCTCCAACCGACCCTCCCGAAAGGACAACTCCGCCGGCAACTCATCACCGCGCCGGTCCTTGCCGTACCGGCGGTCTTCCTCCTCATCCACCTCCTGGGCCCGACGCAGCAACTCATCCACCTCACCCTGCAACTGCGCTTCCTTCTCTTTCATGCGCTTGTAGCTCATGGCCTTGTGTTTAGACGCGTTGGCCCTGACCTTGGTGCCGTCCAGGGCCACGTGGCCCAACTTCACCAGCCCCTCACGCTGGCACAGCAAGAGCACCTGCAGAAACAGCCCCGACAGCGCCGCCAGGTGGTCCTTGCGAAAGTCCGAGATGGTGCGGAAGTAACGTCACCCCGTACTTGATACGGGGCCGGCGTATTATTGGCCGCCAGCACCCGGAAGGCGATGTCCTCGTGCAACCTTTGGGCAATGCGCCGCGATGACGGCGCCCCGACGCAATAGGCGTACAGCAGCACCTTCACCATCATCCTGGGATGGTAGGGCGGGCCGCCTCGCCTTTCGCCCTCGTAGCGGGTCGTGATCTCAGACAAGTCCAACTGGTCCACCACGTCGGAGATGAAATACGCCAGGTGATCCTCCGGCAGCCATTCCCGCAGCGCCGCTGGCAGCAGCAACTGCTGGTCAGGATCATAGGGCAGGTAAGTCTTGCTCATCGATGGCTCCCCACAACAGGACTGCCCCCATCATACCTTTCCCACCCACCAACCGGGTTTCTCGGACAGACTGCTAGACACGGAGGAAGCATGGCTGACCCTGTGCAATGCCCTCACAACCACCAGACCGTAGCCAACGCCGGCCCTTACTACCGCCAAGTCCATCCAAATAATTTCCAAGACGGCCGTGCATTATCCCCGGCCTTTGTTTTGCAGGACACCGGCTGCCACTTTACGCTGTCTCTCAACGACGGATCCCGCACCACGGCAGAATGCTGTTACCGAGAGTAAACCCAACAGAGCGGCGCCGATCAGCAGCAGTGCTGAAAGTGACCGACGACGAACTGGCAGCGTCCGGTTCGCAGCGAGTGGTCGATTCCGCAAATGAACAAACCCACGCCCATGTGGACGCCATGTACGAAAAGCCCATGAGCCGACGCCAGCAAAGAAACGCGGCGCAATCGTTGGCCGCCGCGGCTAATCGAACAGGCCCAGCGTACCTCCCCGCACCCGGATAGGCAGCATTGAGTGCCCACACCAAGCCACCGGGAACCGCCAGTTGCGAAATCTCCTGCAGAAGGGAGGGCCGACGCTGGCCGGGGCGGATCAACGGAGCGGGATCGGACCTACCAAACGTTGGAACTCATCAGGGAGATCGAGCAGATGGACAGGACCACACCGGGCCGGCAAACTTGCCCACACGGCGCTGCTGTTGGTGAGTTGGGTGGTGTAGTCGAACCTCGACGTCGAATACAACCCGGGCGACCCTGAGTCCGCGAACCCGACGTACCGGGAGATCTACGAGCAGGTATTCTCGGTGCCGTCGTGGGCGCAGACTACCCCGTTACGCCACGTGGTGAGCGCGTTGGCGTCCGGTACGGGGTTCAACTTGCAGCAGCCTATTACTCTGCCGGGCCACGTTGTTTTCGCCGTCATCCACATGCTCATCCTAAACTACGCCACCCTCAGGGACGTTGACCCTGTGATAGAGTTCATCCAGTTCATCATCAGGCTGGTGTCAGTGATGAGGGTACTGCGGCTGTTGTTCAACGCCGGTAAGAATCTCCCGGGAAGGGCTGCGGGGCCGGAGGTCGCTCTGATCCGCATCAAGCGAAAACTCCGCATCAGGTGGTATAAAACCCTACCATTCTGAGAAAAGTACCGCGAGAGACCGAATTTGATCTGCGGCATCAGCGCGTTTACGATCCGTTCGGCGATGTGTGGCGACGGCGTGTCATAGACGTCCCGTTCTTCAGCGAGGTCCAACAGCCTCTCGACCAAATCTTCGACCCCGTACATGACAGCGGTCCGGTAGCGATCGGCCAGCAGGTCGATGTCGGAGTCCGGCTGCATGTCGGGCAGCAGCAACACCGACAACACGAACACCTCGCGACCGATCTTTTCCTTCAGGTAGTCGCGGACCGCCATCGCGGAGTCCCACGTGAGTTTCATGGGATCGCGCACGAACTCGAGCCCCTCATCGGTTTCGAGGTGCCAGTCGCCGCCGACGATGCGGTAATGGCCACCCTTGACCTGCATGAAGACCACGACCTTGTCCTGGATGATGATGAAATCGACTTCGGGAGCGTTCCGAGCAACCTTCAACTCGTAGAGGATGTGACCCTCGCGTTCGGTTTCTTCGAGCGACCAGTAGACACTCCACCCGGCTCTCCTTTTGGGATCCCACGTGCGGTTTTGTGGGAATTTAATGCATCGTCCAGCGTCTAGGAGGTCTGCTTATACGACGTTCCGCCGTAGTACATCCGAACCGCCGCGCTGATCTGCTCGGCAGTCTTGCGGTGGCCCGCCACTTGGCCGGTGTGCAGGAACCGCTTGGAGCAATCGGTACAGCGGTAGATCTGCTTGTCGTTGGCACTATTGCCGTTTTTCACCACATTGTCATTGTGGCAGAACGGGCATTTAACCTTGCGAGTGCGAATTTCGGTGAACTCGGCCGTTTCAGGGCCATGCTATCACAACCCCGCGTCGGAGCGGCAGAACCACTCACTCACTGGTAGTGTCCTCATCCGGATTCGCGCCCTCTGGATTCCGAGCACCCGACTCTCGAATCGTCAGCATTATTTCCTCCACCGGCGGGCATGGTGTCAACCTGTCCCCCGTAGCAAGCCAGACAATATCGGTGTGCATCTCGCGCCAAGTATGCCAGTCCACGAGGTAATCACCTGTCCTGCATGAGGTAATCACCTGTCCTGCATCTTGACCATAACGCGGTTAACCGCCGTCCACTTCTATGACGCAATCGCAAATGACGGCGGTGTTGCCGGGCAGTGAAGCCATGCCCGGCGCTGAGCGGGAGTGGCGGCCTCGATCTCCATACAGGGCTACGAACAGATCGGAGGCGCCATCCACGACGGCGGCCTGCTCCGTAAAGGACGGGTCGCTGTTGACCATTCCAACCACCTTGAGAATGCGAGTGACGCGGTCGAGGTCTCCCAATTCCGCCTTCATCCGGGCTAACAAATTCAGGGCGGCCCACCGCGCCGCTTCGTACCCCTGATCCACGGTGAGGTCAGCGCCCAACTTGCCAGCAATGCGCTCTCCGGTTGCCATGCGGGAGCCCACGCCGGCCAGCCACATCACGTTGCCGCTGCGGGAGATTGGCAGGTAATTGCCCACTGGGTCCGGTGGAGGCGGGAGTTCGCAGTTCCACTCTTTCAGTTTCGCTTCAATTTCGGCCATCTGAGGATTCCCTCCGTTTGGTTCATACCGCTTTGGACAGACTATCATGCGCGATAAACGCACTTTCGCCGAAGTAGGGTATATGGTAATTTCCGTTGCATCGATTGATTGCGTTTCAAGTGATTGCGTTTCAAGCGCAACTGGTTCAGGAGGGCATCATGGCGATTCTGAAAATAGAAGGCGTGACCCATTGGTCCATTCCTGTGAACGACCTGGCTGAAGCCGAGGAATTTTATGGGGAGTTGCTGGGACTGGCTCCGGTGGGCCGCCTGGGAAACAACGTCATGTCCTGCTTCAACGTTGGGGATCATAACATTCTGCTCTGCGAACGCTCTAACCCGGTGGAAGGACTTTCCAGAGAGGACGGGGGAGCTCATCATTCCTTCACAGTTTCACCGGAGACGTTCGATCTGGCGTGCAAGATTTTCAACGAGCGCGAGATTAAGATAGATCATCTGACATACCGCGCCCGGGGCGTTTTCACGGGCCGGGAACTGTACTTCTTCGACCCCAGCGGCAACCGGCTGGAATTGCGGGACCCCGCCTGGAGCGAGGGGATGCCGGAGCCTTCGTTTGAAGAGTTAGCCAAGGGCTAGGTGGTGTTGGCAATTTGAAAATCACACCGTCGTTCCTGCGAAAGCAGGAACCCAGAAAAGCCCTTGCGGAAGGGCCGCTGGCCTTACTTGTAC
>VXOG01000053.1 GCA_009840165.1 Chloroflexota bacterium | reverse complement strand
GCTCACGGCGTTGCAGTGATTACCAGCATCCTGGCGCACGATGATCCTCGTGCGGCAGCAGAACGAATTAAGAATTCCATGGTCGACGCGGTTGCTCCGAAAACAGTGGCAGATCGGGCAGCCAACGTTTCGCACCGCGTTTGACTGGAGGTGTAACGCCACCATGATCACACTGAAAGTTAACGGAAAGCCCCGGGATGTGGATGAAGGGCTGGACTTGCAATCCTACCTTGCAACCATCGACGTGAACATGAAATTCATCGCGGTTGGTTACAACGGGCAGGTAATTCGCAAGGAGGACTTCGCCGCCGTCAAACTGAACGCGGGGGATGCCCTGGAAATAGTACGGCCCGTGGGCGGCGGCTAGATCAATGGCCGCCGATGCCGACGAAAGGGACATTGCCCTGGATCGGGTATTGGCTGGGATTGCCGACGCCCACCCGGACCGGCTGGAGGGTTGGATTCGCGAGGAGCCGGGGCACTGGGGATTTTTCGCAGGTCAGGCGGTGCTGGCCGTTCGCGAGCTAATCGGACGGCGGCTGGAGGAACCGGAGCGCCGGTTCGTGTGGCATCGAATGTGGCTGGTTTTACTGGAACGGAAGCGCGGGCACGAGAGCCTTTAGAAAACAGGCCACCAGCCGTGGAGTTAGTGGCCCCGCCGATTTGGCGGGGCCATAGTCGTCACCCGATCACTGCGATGGATTCAATCTCGACCACGTAGGCGGGGTTCGCCAGTTCGCTCACGACCAGCAGGGTGCTGGTGGGTGGATTTTCAGGAAACAGCTCGCCGCGCACTCGACGCACCGCGGCGCCGTGCTCGATGCCGGTGACGTAGGTGGTGGTCTTCACGATGTCGGCGAGGCCGCCACCGGCTGCCGCTACCGCCACACCGATGTTGTGCCAAATCTGGCGGGTCTGGGCTTCCGCGTCGCCCTCGCCGATAACGTTGCCGTTCTCGTCCTGGGCAACCATGCCGGCGATATACACGGTGCTGCCGGCCTTGACGACCGCAGTGAAGCCTGAGGGCGAGGGGTCGGCGATTCCGCCTGGATTCATGTAGGTTACTTCTGGCATTGTTGGCCTCCGAAGGTTGGATTGGGGTGATTATACTGCCGCCGGAGCGGTATCGGGGCCGGACGCGGTGGCACGCGGCGGGAGCCGGGGCGCCTTTGCCAGGAAAATCAGCAATCCCGCGCCGGCGTACATCGCCATCAGAACCATGAAGACTAACGAATAGCTGTGCGTGTAGGTCAGCAGGTAACTGCCGAACAGCGGCCCCACTCCCAACGCCGTGGTCTGTAGCGGCCCCAACGAGCCCATGATTGCTCCGAAGGAACCCCGGCCGAAGTATTGGGCCAGCAACATGTGCTCCAGCGTGCCGACCGTGTTGGAGAAGAACCCCCACAGCACGGCAAAAATGTAGGCCGTCAATACCGAGTTGACGCCGGTAATCAGAAAAATCCCCGACGCCACCGCGCCGGTAATGGTTATCATCATACAGCGTCGGGGGCCCAGTTTGTCGGCCATGTATCCCCACACCAGGGTGGTCAACGCCAAAACGGCGCCCAGACTGCCTACGCCTACCGCCTGAGGGTTGGTGAGACCGGGGCCGGACTCGCTCACGAGATATGGCACCAGCACATACCCCGATCCCGCGGACGCGATGATCGCAAAAACGGCAGTGCCGGCGAGGCACCAGTAAGCGCGGGTTCGCATAGCCTCCCGGGCGGTCCAACTGAATTCGGGTTCAGGCCCGACGGAGCCGGGCCGACTGTCGGCGGTCCGCCGCGCATCGGCCGTGGCCCGACTGGGACGCGCGCCGTCGGGCAGCATACCGATTTCCTCCGGCGTCCGGCGCATGGTCAGGAACGCCGGCACCGCCAGGAGCAGCAGAAACACGCCAACGTAACCGTAAGCCGCTCGCCAGCTCTGGTTCAGCGCGATCAGCGAGATTATCTGAATGTTGATGGCGCCGCCCACCGGTCGCGCCATCCCCGATATGGCGATGGTAATGTTGCGCCACCGACGGAAGAAGTTGACCGTAGCGACCCGCGGCACCACACCGATGAGAAATGGATTGCTGATGGAACGGGCGATGACGTAGGGGACTATGAATTGCAGCAGCGAGTTGTTGTTGGTCGCCGATATGACGAGCAGGCAGCAACCGACGACCACCAGGCCCATGGTAGTGAGCAGACGCGGGCCGTATCGGTCGGCCATGAACCCGGCCAGAGGAGCGAACAGACCCGAGATCCAAGTGCCCGCCGTCACCGCGATGGCGATTCTTTCAATACTCCAGCCGGTGTCCTGGGAGATATAGACCTGGATAGTCCCCATCACCACTTGGGACACGCTGGAGCCGCCCGCGCTGGACAGGCAACCCATCGCCAGCACCAGCCACCCGTAAAAAAACGGCGTGGGTGGATGCCAGTCCAGAAAACGGCGTAATGGAGAGCGGTTCAGAAGTGGCCTCACGCGGAGTGTAGAACCCGGTTCCAGGGAGTGGCGCACTGTCGCGAGTTGGGGTTGGAGATAATCGGCGACAAATATACTCGCAATTGGCAATCAAATAAAGCCGACTGGTTAACATCAAAAACCGGGGCGGTTAGCGTAACCGCCCCGGCTGCTATCCCGTGGGACGTGCGCCCGAGATTTAGAAGTCCATGGGAGGAGCCGCGGGCATGGCCGGCGCGGGCTCGGGGATCTCGGTGATCATGGACTCGGTGGTGAGCACCATGGCCGCGACGGAGGCCGCGTTCTGCAAGGCAGACCGGGTTACCTTCACGGGGTCAATGATGCCGCGCTCGAGCATGGGGCCAAACTCGC
The DNA here is from genome assembly GCA_009840165.1 of Chloroflexota bacterium. Classification (GTDB taxonomy): domain Bacteria; phylum Chloroflexota; class Dehalococcoidia; order Lucifugimonadales; family UBA3495; genus Bin87. The sequence continues at coordinate 13,641 of VXOG01000053.1, read as the reverse complement.
TGACCTCGGCGTCGTAGCCGTAGTCATCGGACTGGTCCTTGACGTCGTGCAGTACGACGGCGCCTTCGCCGCCGGCGTTTTCGACGATGATCTTGAGGGGCTGTTCCAGCGAGTGGCGGATGATGTTCATGCCGACCAGCTCGTCGCCGCTGAGGCTGACGCCTTCAAGGGCGCGCTGGGCGCGTACCAGAGCGACTCCGCCGCCGGGGACGATGCCTTCCTCAACCGCGGAACGGGTGGCGGACAGGGCGTCTTCCACGCGGGCCTTGCGCTCTTTCAGCTCGATCTCGGTGGCAGCGCCGACCTTGATGACGGCCACGCCGCCGGACAGCTTGGCCATGCGCTCTTGCAGCTTCTCGCGGTCGTACTCGGAGGTGGTGTCTTCGATCTGGGCTTTGATCTGGTTGATGCGGGCCTGGATCGCATCCTCGGAGCCGTGGCCTTCCACGATGGTGGTGTCGTCCTTGGTGGAGGATACGCGCCGGGCGCGACCGAAGTCCTCGATAGTGGCCGAGTCCAGGCGGCGCCCGGTCTCCTCGCTGATGACGGTGCCGCCGGTCAGGATGGCGATGTCTTCCAGCATGGCCTTGCGGCGGTCGCCGAAGCCGGGGGCCTTGACGGCCAGCACGTTCATGATACCGCGCAGCTTGTTGACCACCAGGGTCGCCAGCGCCTCACCGTCCACGTCCTCAGCGACGATAACGGCGTTCTTCTGGCCGACCTGAAGCAGCTTCTCCAGGGCGGGAACCAGGTCGGCGACAGCAGAGATCTTCTTGTCGGTGATGATCAGGTACGAGTCGTCGATGGCGGATTCCATGCGGTCGCTGTTGGTGATGAAGTAAGGGGAGATGTAGCCGCGGTCAACCTGCATGCCTTCCACGTACTCGATCTCGTCGGTCAGGCCGCGGGACTCTTCCACGGTGATGACGCCGTCCTTGCCAACTTTCTCCATAGCCTCGGCGATGGTCTCACCGATGGCGTCCTCGTGGGCGGACAGGGAAGCGACCTGCCCAATGCGCTCGCGAGTCTCCACGGGCTGGGACATGGACTGGAGCTCGGTTACGATTTCGCCAACGGCGCGCTCGATGCCTCGCTTGATGGCCATGGGGTTGGCGCCGGCGGTGACGTTCTTGAAGCCTTCGTTGATGATGGCCTGGGACAGGACGATGCTGGTGGTGGTGCCATCACCGGCGGCGTCGTTGGTCTTGGTGGCGGCTTCCTTGAGCAACTGGGCGCCCATGTTCTCAAAGGCGTCGGGGAGTTCAATTTCCTTGGCGATAGTGACGCCGTCGGAGCAGACCTGAGGGGGGCCGAACTTCTTGTCCAGCACTACGTTGCGGCCGCGGGGGCCGAGGGTAATCTTTACCGAGTCGGCCAAGGTGTCGATACCAGTTCGCAGCGACTTGCGGGCCTCTTCGGAGTATGCCAACTTCTTTGCGGGCATTGCGGTTCTCCTTCATTTTCCCCGTCATTCCCGCAGAAGCGGGAATCCAGGGTTTGCGGTAATGGTTTCCCGCTTTCGCGGGAAAGACGTAACCCCAGAAGGGGTGGTTAGCCGATCTTGGCGAGAACGTCGGACTCGCGCATGATCAGGTACTCTTCGTCGCCGTCTTCGTACTCGGTACCGGCGTACTTGGAGTAGATGACCTTGTCGCCAATGGTAAGTTCCATGGCGATGCGGCTGCCGTCGTCAGCGACGCGGCCCGGGCCTACCGCGACGACCTCGCCCTCCTGGGGCTTTTCCTTCGCGGTGTCGGGCAGCAGGATTCCGCCCCTGGTCTGGGCTTCCTGCTCCATCGGCTTGATGACGATGCGCTCTCCTAGCGGTGTGAACGTGGCCACTTAATGCCTCCTTGCAACGTGGTGTGTTCTCTGGCCCGGCCAATGCATGGCGTTGAGCCGTCTGGCCTTACTTTTTGCGCGCGTAATCCGTGGTGTAGAATCCCGATCCTTTGTAAATCACGGGGACAGCATGGAAAATCCGCCGGGAAATGCCGGAACATTCCGGGCACTCCCCTTCCGGTGATGCGCCGAAACTCTGACGCTGGTCGTATTCATGGTCGCACGCAGTGCACCGGTAAACGTACCTGGGCATTGCTTCCTCCTTGCCTAGACACACGATGATGCGCCCAGAGAGTCCGCAATATATTTTCAATCACGCGAGTCCTTTTTCCAATGGGCTTAATGTTAAAATCGCATTGAAAATGCTCGTCCTGTCTGGATTCCCGCTTTTGTGGGAATGACGGGGAAAATCAACTGCCCTAGTCGCCGGGCAGTTCCCTATATCGGTGCAATCCCATGGTCAGCAGGAACCTGAGGTCGATTCCCTCAAGCGCAAACCACAGCGAAGACGGCTCCGAGCTCCAGCCCGAGCTCGAGAACATACTGCGCAACGCGGTGCGCGCGCTGGGCGGCAGCGCCGCCGTGGTAGCAACATGGGATGATGCGGTTCGTAGGTTCGTAGTCACCGGAGCCTATGGCCTGGATCGGCAGCAGATTGCCCGCATTCGCCCCCTACTGAATGAGGCGATACCCGACCTGGCATTGAGTCGAGAACAGTTCGCTTTGTTGTCTGCCTTGTTCCCTCAATCGGCGTTGCCGGTGTCCACCACCGGTGAAATGCAGAACCCGGTGATGGCTGTGCCGCTCCAGACCCACGACGAGAACGTGGGACTGATTTTTGTGCTCCGGTCATCCGATGCGGCGAATTTCTCGCAGTTGGACCCGCCGGTGCTGGCTGCGTTTGCGGAGCAGGCAGCCATCGCGGTGCAATCGGCACGGTTGGCGCACCTGCTGACGCAAGAGAAACAGCGGGTGGAGTCGATATTGGAAGGGAGCGCGGATGGCATCTACACAGTTGACGCCGGCCGGCGGATCGTCAGCATCAATCCGGCGATGGAGAGGTTGCTGGGTCTGTCCAGCGAGGATGTGCTGGGATTGCCCTGCGCGGTCGCACTGAACTGGCGCGACCGGGAAGGACGTCCCATCTGCCCGGGGCGGTGTCCCATGCTTCATACGGGCGCGTTCGCCACCGATAACGCCACAGAACTGGCGGCAACGGTGCGGTCGAGGGACGGTCGGAATACCGACGTGGCGTTGGTTTACGCCGTGGTGCGTTCGCCGGAGTTGGCCCCGTTGAACGCGGTGGTTAACGTTCGGGACATGACGCGAGTGCGCGAGATGGAGGATATGCGCTCAACGTTCCTGTCGATGCTGGGACACCAGTTGCAGACACCGTTGGCCATCATCAAAGGTTACACCAACACCCTGGCCCGACCGGATGCCACCTGGGACGGCGACACGCTGCGCCGGATCTTTGTAGCCATTGAGGAAGAGACCGACCACATGAGCCAGCTGATGAACCGGCTGCTGCTGGCTTCGCGCCTGGAAACCGGCGAGTTTCCCATACGCCGCGACCAAGTGAACATGGCCACAGTAGCTGAAAAAGTCGCAGCGCGGATGTCGCCGACTTCAGGTAAACACCGTTTTTCCGTAGAGTTTCCCGGGGATCTGCCAGCGGTTGAAGGCGATCCCGACTTGCTCGAAGAAGTTCTGGTGAATTTGCTCGACAACGCGGTCAAGTATTCGCCCACCGGCGGTGAGATAGACGTAAGCGGCTCAGTGGATGGCCAGGGGACAGTGACGGTAACGGTGAGCGATACGGGGGTGGGCGTGCCACGGTGGGAAACCCGGCGCATCTTTGAGCGGTTCCACCGCTCACAGAATCCCGATTCGACGCATCCGCGAGGGATGGGCTTGGGGTTGTACATCTGCGACGAGATAATGAAAGCCCAGGGGGGAGGCATTTCGGTCTCGGAGAATCCGGGCGGCGGTTCAATTTTCAGCCTTACCTTTCCAGAGCAGGAATGCGAATGGTGACGAGCTCATCCGACCAGCGAACCATCCTGGTGGTTGATGACGAACCGCATATCGTGCAGTTCACGGCCATGAACCTGGAGGTTGAGGGCTTCAGAGTCGCTACGGCCAACGCGGGCCAGGAAGCTCTGGAGATTCTGGACCGTGAAAACGGCATTGACCTGGTGGTGCTGGACGTGATGATGCCGGGACTGGATGGATTTGAAACGCTGAGCCGCATACGCGAACAGTCATCGGTTCCGGTAATATTCGTCACCGTTCGCGGCGACGAGTCCGACCGGGTTGCGGGTTTGGATCTCGGCGCGGACGACTACTTGACCAAACCTTTCAGCCCTCGGGAGCTGGTGTCGCGGATCCGGGCCCTGTTCCGCCGGATCGAAGCCACCGAGCCGCCACCCTTGCAGGAAGTGGTGGTCGATGAATGGCTGACGATAGATTTCGACCGCAGCCTGGTGCTTGCCGACGGGAAAGAGATGCGCTTACGGCCCACCGAATACCGCCTGCTCTACCAACTGGTCAATAACGCGGGACAGCTATTGAGCCACGACACATTGCTGGAACGGGTCTGGGGGCCGGAATACCGGGGCGAGCACCAGTACGTGCGGACGTACGTAACGTACCTGCGGCAGAAACTGGAGCGGGACCCGCGCTCGCCGGAGTACATCGTGAGCGAGCGGGGATTGGGCTACCGATTCAAGGAGTTGTAGTTTCCCGGGCCGCGTTACGAGCGGCGGCGATGTCCCCGGCGGTTTCCCTGGGCATCTCTTCGGTAAGCCTGATGGCGTCCACCCATTTCACGCTGGAGTAGCAAGCCTGCTCCACCATGACCAACCGGCACGGCCCGCCGTGATCCTCATCCAACGGGGCGCCGTTCAACCGGGTCGCCAGCAGGACGTTGGACACTCCGGCATCCAAAGGAACCGTTACGGAGAAGTCGGCGGCGGAAACGGCAGCGAATTTCGCGTTGGGCAAGGGTTCAGCGATTTCCAACAGTGCGGACAGGGGAACTCCCTGCCAATTCTGGTCGGGCACCGTCCAACCTTCCAGACACCGGAAATCGTCGGTCAGGCTCTGCTGAGTCAGTTGGACTAGATCCGGCTCCGTGAGCAGGGTTGGATTGCTGACCAAGCCGTCGATACGCAGGCCGGGCCATAACTCCGGCCGGCCATGATGATCCGTGAAAACGGGCAAGGAGTCCAGCGTTGTTCCTGGTTCCGGATTCGACATATTACCCTCGCTACACGGGTGTTCCTCTGGTCATGGTCACCGCTACGATGACGATCAGGATCATAAGCAATACGTTGATGCGGGCGATCCATATCACGCACCTTCGCAGGAGCGGAAGGTATCCCGGCGGATCTGCGCCGGCGCGCATATCGTCGAGCAGGCGGCTGGTCATCGGGCCGATGATGAAATCGTGGATGACGCTGAGCCAGATCACTATCGCAACCAGGCCGACCTTTACCTGCAATGTTCCCACGAAATGCCCGCCCAGGCTGAAAAAGTCAGCGAACCCAATGCCGTAGCGTGTCGGCACGATGTAGAGACCCGTCGCCACCAACAGGGCGATACAGATCCACGAGATCAGGCGGAACCGTCGGGCTATTATCCCCAACAGGTCCGGCGGAAGCGCTACTTCCGACGGTTGTTGACCGGGCGGCGGAGCGAATCTACGCAGGACTGGGATCAGCACCAGCGCCAGAAACAGGCTGCCGCCAACCCAGATGATGGCGGACGCCAGATGTATGAAGACGGCTGCTTGGTACATCGTCAGAACCTTGAGCGAATGACGGCTTGCCCAACGGTATCGTGGATGCCGTTTCGCCCATGTTTAGCATACACCAGGTGCGGGGCTACTGGATTCCCGCTTTCGCGGGAATGACGGTTCAGGGGACGGGAGTGTCGGTTTGCAGGGAAAGCGAGTTTTGCACAGGGCCAATCGGCCATATGAAGGTTGAACCCGGAGTAGGGAACGGTTATGCTTGCGTCGTTTGTGAACGCAGAATGATGCTGTGCCAACCGGACGCAGCACCGGGAGTTGTAAGATGCGTTTGGAAGGGAAAGTCGCGATTGTGAGCGGCGGCGCCCACGGTATGGGAGCGGTTGAAACGAGGCTATTTGCCAGCGAAGGCGCGAAAGTAGTCATCGCCGACATCCGCGAGGACGACGGCCGGCAGGTGGAGGCGGAAATCAACGAGGCCGGCGGAGAGAGCGTCTTCATACGGACCGACGTGACCAGCGAAGACGCCTGGGCCAACGTAATTTCCGAGACGGTATCGAGGTTTGGACGCCTGGACATCCTGGTGAACAACGCGGGCATCAGCAGCCGCGCCGTGCCCGACGACGACAGCCTGGAAGCCTGGTCGCGGATTATGGACATCAATTCGACCGGGGTTTTCCTGGGAACCAAGCACGCCATCCGCCAGATGCAGCAGAACGGCGGCGGTTCGATAGTCAATATTTCGTCAATCGCAGGGTTGGTAGGGATGCTCAGCGGCCATCCGGCCTACAACGCATCCAAGGGTTCGGTGCGTATTTTCACTAAGGCGATGGCGGTGCGCTACGGCAAGGAAAATATAAGGGTCAACTCGGTACACCCCGGGTTTATGCCGCCGATGATGGGCAACATATCCACCGAAGAAGTGCGGGCCGGCCGGGGTGAAATGATTGAAGATCAGGTGCCCATGGGCCGGGAAGGTGAGCAGATTGAAGTAGCCAACGCCGTGCTGTTCCTGGCCAGCGACGACGCTTCCTACGTCACCGGCGCCGAGCTGGTGGTGGACGGCGGATTCACGGCCCGGTAATAATCAAGGCATTGCAATTGTCTAACCAAAGGGTCATTCCTGCTTTCGCCGGAATCCAGAAGGTGGTCGCGTTGAAGAAACTTGGCCGGGTCAAGACATTCCTGGATTCCGGATCAAGTCCTGAATGACGGGGGTAAGGAGCATCAGGCTATGCCGATAACAGAGGTGACCATTCTTCGCCGGTGCGGGCACTGCCGCCAGGAACTCGGCGAGATGACCGTCAAAAAGGATAATATGCGGCTGATGGTCAGTGATCTGGTGTGGTGCGATCCCTGCGGAGCGGAAACGCCGGAGGTTCGGGAGATCGCCGGCCGGCAGTCGGCGGTGGCAGCGGAACAGGCCAGCTATCCGGGCAACCCGCCGGTACTCGACGTGTCCGCCGCCGAGTATCGCCGCCGCAAGGGAAGAGCCTTTGGAGCATAAGCGCTGGCGCGCCATGGACTTGCTATGAATGCCGACGACGCAATTCTGGAATTAGGCAAGCTGGTTGAGTTGCCATCGGTTGACGACGCCGACGGCGATTTTGATCTGGCGCTGGGTGCGCTGTTAATTGCGTCCACGGATGACTCCGGCGTGGACATTGACGGAGTTATGGAGAATTTGGAACGGATGGCCTCCGCGGCGAGCTCCCGCATACCGGATGATGGGAACGAATTGCAGCAGTTGAACGGGGTCACAGACCTGCTGTTCGGGGTGATCGGTTTTTCCGGAAACCGGGAAGATTACTATGACCCGCGCAACTCGTACCTGAACCACGTACTGGAGAGGCGGCTGGGCATTCCGATTACCCTGTCGGTTCTGTGCATGGAGGTAGGCAGGCGCGCCGGTGTACCAATTCTGGGAATCGGGATGCCCGGGCACTTCCTGATCCGGCACCGGGATGAGCCGAATTTTTTCGTGGATTCGTTCAACGGCGGGCTGCTTTTGAGCCAGGACGAGTGCGGCGCGCTGCTAAGGCAAGCGGCCGGCGATGCCGTAAGGCTGGAGTCACATCACTTGAACCCGGTAACGCCCCGGGAAATGCTGGCGCGCATCCTGCGCAACTTGAAAGCGATTTACTGGGACAGAGAGGACTTCGACCGCTGCATCACCGCCATCGGCGCCCTGATGACGATTTTGCCAGACCGACCGGAAGAACAGCGAGACCGGGGCGTAGTGCATTTGAAGGCGGGCAACCGCCGAGAGTCTGCGGAGGATTTTGCGGCGTATATTGAACTAGCCCCCGACGCCGAGGACATCGAAACAGTGCGGAACGCGCTGTCTCGTTTGCGGGGTAGCCAAGCCTGACGATTTTTGCTGTTCAGATCTTGCGGAACCTCCGGACGGGAAAGCGTCAGCAATTTGGAAACAACAATCCAAAAAGGCAAGGCATTGGACGAAGCGCGCAGTGGCCAAGGGTCCCTGGATACCGGCTTTCGCCGGTATGACGTAATTGAGCCGGTGCGAAGATTTTAGGCCGGTGTGACGGATTTGGTAAGGAAACGATGCGATTATGGTTCGCTACGTATTAGTTGGCATCGGCATATTAGCCATAATTCCGGTGGCGTGGCTCGCCTGGTGGCTGCTGAGTCCACTGTGGATGGACACGGAGGTTTCCGAGGAGTTTCCCAGGGCTGCCCGGGCGGTGATTCCAGAGGGTATGACGCCGCAAGAAGTGGAGGTTCAGATGGGCGTAGCGGCGGCGACCGACGCTCCCATGGTGGAAGAAGCGATGCCCGCCATTGCGGGCATGACCGCCAGCGAGGTTGCGAATGCCGTCAAGGCGGCCGGAAGTTTCACCGGCGCAGATAGGTTCCACCAGGGCGAGGGCACGGCCACTATCTTCGAGCTGGGCCCCGGCGAACGCATCCTGCGCTTCGAGGAGTTCCGGGTCACCAACGGCCCCGACCTAAGGGTGTTGCTGGTGAACACGCCCAATCCGGAGGGGCACTCCGATCTGGACGATGCCGGCTACGTTGAGTTGGGCAAGCTGAAGGGCAATGTAGGATCGCAGAACTACGACATTCCCGATACAGTTTCACTGTCGGACGTGGAAAGCGTGGTCATATACTGCAAGCCTTTCCGAGTCGTCTTCAGCGTAGCCACACTGGCGAAAGTTGATACGTAGCCCCACGGAGTTCATGTTGTCGGCCCTGGCGATCCAATCCAGCGAGAGGGGACGGTATGGCGTATCTCCCGATTGAGGACTACGGCATAGTCGGCAACATGCGCACCTGCGCCCTGATCGGCGTGAACGGGTCGGTGGACTGGTTCTGCTGCCCCAACTTCGACTCGCCGAGCGTTTTCGGGGCAGTCCTGGACGACCGGAAAGGCGGCTTCTTTAAAATCGCCCCTGAGTTGGGCGAGGCGCCGGTGCAGAAGCAGGTGTACTGGCCGGCCAGCAACGTGCTGATCACCCGATTTCTGGCGCAGAGCGGCGTGGCCGAGATCATCGACTTCATGCCGGTGTCCACATCGCAGCACCCTCACCAGCATACCGAGCTGATACGACGGGTGAGCTGTGTGCGCGGCGTAGTTCCTTTCATTCTGGAGTGCTACCCAGCCTTCAATTATGCCCGCGACTCCCACCGGACGGAACTGAACGACCAGGGGGCGGCCTTTATATCAGAGAGCATAGGGTTGCAACTTTCAACCCGCATCGTGCTAGAAAGGGACGGGCCCGGCGTGATTGGAGCGTTCGCGCTGAGCGCCGGAGAATCGGCAACCATCACGTTGGGCGAACTGGGGGCCGACCGGGAGAGTTATCATCCGCTCAGCGAGGCGGAGAGCGACGCGCTGTTTGAGGAAACGGTCTCTTACTGGCGGAGTTGGTTGTCCCAATGCACCTATAAAGGCCGCTGGCGAGAGATGGTGGAGCGGTCGGCGCTGGTGCTCAAGCTGCTGACCTATGAACCTACGGGAGCGATAATCGCCGCGCCGACGTGCAGCCTGCCTGAAGAACTGGGCGGCCACCGGAATTGGGATTATCGGTACACGTGGATTCGGGACGCCGCGTTCACGCTGTACGCGCTGCTGCGGATCGGGTTCACCAACGAAGCCAGCCGCTTCATGCACTGGCTGGAAGCCCAGATCGACCCCGATGATGGTGATTGGCGAAACATACAAATCATGTACGGGATCGACGGGCGGAAGAACCTGGAGGAAATCGAGCTGAAACACCTGGACGGGTACCGGGGTTCCAAGCCCGTGCGCATTGGAAACGGGGCCGCAGAGCAATTGCAGCTGGATATCTACGGGGAGTTGATGGATTCGGTGTACCTTTTCAACCGGTACGGCGAGCCGATTTCCTACGACTTCTGGACGAAGCTGCGCCAGATGACCAACTGGGTGTGCGACAACTGGAAACTGGCGGACGAGGGCATCTGGGAAACTCGCGGCGGACGGCAGCATTTTGTCTATTCCAAGTTGATGTGCTGGGTGATGATGGACCGGGCGGTAAAGATGGCCGAGTTGCGGTCATTCCCTTCGGAGCGGGTGCGCTGGCTGGAAACACGGGACGAGATTTACGAGGAGATCCTGACCAAGGGGTGGAGCGGCGAACGCCAGGCGTTTGTGCAGCACTATGGGAGCGACTCGCTGGACGCATCCAACCTGATCATGCCGCTGGTTTTCTTCATGTCGCCGACGGACCCACGGATGCTGAGCACGCTGGACGCCATCAACCGCCCGCCGCAGCAAGGCGGCCTGGTGTCGGACAGCCTGGTGTATCGCTACAATTCCGAGCAGTTTTCGGACGGACTGGCCGGGCAGGAAGGCACGTTCAATATGTGCACATTCTGGCTGGTGGAAGCGCTGACGCGGGCCAGTTGGGGAGGCGACCGGCGACGGCTGGATCAGGCCCGCCTGATGTTTGAGAAGATGCTGGGATATGCGAATCACCTGGGGTTGTTCGCGGAAGAAACCGGACCCAGCGGGGAGAGCCTGGGCAATTTTCCCCAGGCATTCACGCATCTGGCGCTGATCAGCTGCGCGTTCAACCTGGACCGCGCGCTGGGAGACGGACAGTAAGAATTAGGGGTAGATCATCCTCACTCCCGCATCAAGTGCGGGACAGGCTCCAACCCTCTCCCACGGGGGGAGAGGGAGCTTTCGGACACCACGAAGACAGGAGGCAACACGTATGCCCATTGAGCAAGTTTCGCCTGGATTGGAACGAATCCTGGACCTGGATCAGGAAGTGGAGTGGCTGGCCAGCGGGTTTGGCGGCGACGGGTCGGCGCTGGGAGTGCCCTGGTGGCCGGCCGAAGGGCCGCTGTGGTGGCAGGAAGGTGGATACCTGCTGTTCAGCGACATCGGGCAGAACCGCCGGATGCGCTACACCGACGAGGACGGATTGTCGGTGCATCAGACTGAGACCAACGAGGCTAACGGGCTGGCCCGCGACCCACAGGGTCGGCTGCTGGCCTGCGAACACGCGGAGCGGCGGGTGACCCGGCAGGAAGCGGACGGCAGCATCACGGTGGTGGCGGATCGGTACGACGGGAAACGGCTGAACCGGCCCAACGACCTGGTGGTGAAATCGGACGGGACGATCTACTTCACCGACCCGTACCGGGACACCTACCCCGGGATGGAGCTGGGGTTCGCCGGGGTGTACCGCGTATCGCCCGACCTCAGCGAGATTGAGTTGCTGGTGAACGACTACGTGGGGCCGAACGGCCTATGCTTCTCGCCGGGCGAGAGCATCCTGTACGTCAACGATTCGCGGGTCGGCTTGATCAAGGCGTTTGACGTGAGGGCTGACGGCGGAATCGAGAACGGGCGATTGCTGTGCGTATTGCAGGACGAAAGGCCCGGAGCGCCCGACGGGATGAAGTGCGACCTGGAGGGGAACATCTACGTGACCGGGCCGGGCGGCGTTTGGATTCTGGCGCCGGACGGCCGGCACCTGGGTACGATCGCGCTGGGCGATGGGAAACGGGCGACGAACGTGGGATTTGGGGGCGGCGACTGGAAGACGCTGTACATCACCACGTTTGAGGAACTGTGCCGGGCGCGGGTGAACATAGCGGGGGTTCCGGTTCCGAGGGCGTAGAGGTCGTCAGAATCAGGATTCGCAGGATTAGACGATTTTCGGAATTTGAGAGAGCGGGGCGGGTTTGAAACCCGCCCCTACGATTTGGCGGACGCCGAGTTATGGCGCTGACGACCTCCCCCTCACCCCAGCCCTCTCCCACCAGGGGAGAGGGAGCACTACCGAGTTTCTGAATCAGCGGCCGTTGCGGATGTAGTCGGCGATTTTTTCGCCGATCATTATGGTGGTGGCGTTGGTGTTGGCGCGGATGCAGTCGGGCATGATGGAGGCGTCGGCGACGCGGATGTTCTCGATGCCGTGGATCCTGCCGTGCTGGTCAACGACGGCCATTTCGTCGCTGGCGAGGCCCATCTTGCAGGTGCCGGACACGTGGTGCGAGGTTCCGGTGTTGCGCATGAGCCACTCGTCCAGCGCGGCGTCGGATACCAGGTCGGCGTCCACAGGGTTGACTCTCTCCAGCAGGATTTGGCGGTATGAGGGGTGCTCGCCAATTTCGACCCAGGTGCGGATGGCCTTGCGCATCCGCTCCAGATCGAAGGGTTCCTGGTAGTAGTTGTAGTCGAGGTAGGGGTATTCGAGGGGGTCGCTGGACTTGAGGCGGAGTTCGCCCTTGCCAAGGGCCAGCTGGAGGCCGGCGCTGATGCCGATGTAGTTTTCATCGTCGTCGATGGTGACCTGAGCAGGGCGATGTTCGGAAGTCATGAGCAACGGGGTAATCTGCATGTCGTTGCGGAGGTAGGAGTCCTCGACGGTGTAGCGTAGGCCGACCTGGATGGCGGCGGCCTGGACGTCGGGCCGGTCGCCGGCGGCGCGGAACAAGACGCAAGCGGAGGGATGATCGCGGAGGTTCTGGCCAACGCCGGGGAGTTCGTGGACGACCGGGATCCCCACTTCACGCAGGTGGTCGGCCGGGCCGACGCCGGAGAGCAGCAGGAGTTGAGGCGATGCGATGGCGCCGCTGCTGACGATGATCTGATCTCCCTCGGCGATGAATCGTTCGCCGCCGCTTTCGACCTCGACGCCGACGGCGCGGTTGCCATCGAATACGACACGACAGGCGTGGACGTTGGCGCGCAGGGTGAAGTTGAGCCGGTGGCGGGCCAGGTTGAGGTAGGCCAGGGCAGTGCTGATTCGGACACCGTCAAGGGTGTTGCGGGCGCGGGGCGAGACTCCGGTGGATTCGGGGTGATTCTGGTCGGCGTCGTCGTTGAAGCCCAGTGAGACGCAGGCATCTTTGAAGGCGGTGGAGTGGGGCAGCCATTCGTCGGGACGATAGCGGCGCACGGGGATGGGGCCGTCGGTGCCGTGCCAGTCGTCCTGAAAGTCGTGGTCGTTCTCCATGCGGCGGAAAAAGGGCAGGACGCTGGTGTAGCTCCACTCATCGTTGCCCCATTCGGCCCAGCGGTCGTAGTCGTCGGGAATGCCGCGGTAGAGGACCTGGCCGTTGATGGCAGAAGAGCCGCCGGTAGCCTTGCCGCGGGGGATGACGAGATCGGTCTGTTGGGCGGTTACGCGGGCGCTGTAGGCCCAGCTGTGGGGGCCGTAGGCGGAAAAGAAGACGTTGTTGCCGAGTTTGAGATCGTCGGGCAGGTGGTCAAATTCCGGGTAATCCGGCCCGGCTTCCAGTAGCAGAACATTCTTTTCGGTGTCCTCAGAAAGACGGGTTGCGATGGTGGCGCCCGCCGAGCCGGCTCCAACCACGATATAGTCGTACCGCATGATAACCTCCGTGGGTTACAGGGCTGGGATGGCGGTAATACTAGCCTGCGGGTCGGGGTGCGGCAAGGCGGTTTTGCATTGGCACGGATGGACGGGATTTTCCCGGTATGGTTGGTGGTTGATTTTGACTCCTTTTTTTGATGGTTGTGCGAGGTGTCTGCCAGAGGTGATGTTTTCCGGTGGTCGTTGTCAGCCCCACGGCCGGGG
>VXOG01000032.1:52096-78702 GCA_009840165.1 Chloroflexota bacterium | reverse complement strand
CGATGACGGTTATCGTCATCAGAGTTTAGGAATCACCGGTTTAGGAATTGTCTCGGGCAACCGCCCCACCCGTTGACGGCAGCGGCCTTGCCGCATACACTGGTTGGGCTTATGGCTCGCCTTTTTGACCTTCACATCCACACCACCAAGGGCAGCGCCGATTCAAGCCTGACTCCCGATGAACTCATCCTTGAAGCCGAACGGCTGGGCTTGCGCGGCCTCTGCATAACCGAGCATTCCGGCCCCTGGGACCGCCACGAGTTCGCCGACTTTGCCGCGCTACACAACGTGGTGCTGATTCGCGCCATGGAGGCAGACACCGACATGGGGCACATCCTGTGCTTCGGGGTTGATCGCTACCAGAGCGGATTCAATCACGCTGAGGAGCTGAGCAAAGCCGCCCACGCCGTTGGCGGTTACGTCGTGTCGGCACACCCCTTCCGCGGCGTGCTGGCGCAGCATCACCGCTCCCGGCCATTACTGTATCAGGACCTCAACGAACCGATACCCACCGAGCCGGACGAGGGGATGCTGCACCCGGTTTTCCAGCTGGCCGATGCCATTGAGATTGCCAACGGCGGCACCTCCGACGAGGAAAACCGCTTCGCCGCCGAGGTCGCCGACCGGCTCAGCCTCCCGGTAACCGGCGGCAGCGACGCGCACAGCACCCACGGGCTGGGCAAATTCGTTACAGAGTTCCCCGACGAGATTTTTGACGAAGCTCAATTCCTGGCCGCGCTGCATCGGGGCGATTTTCGTCCCATGGAGGGGCTGCGTCAGAGCAGCCTGCGTCCCTACCGGTTGCGAGCCGAGTAGTTTCACAGGCAGCAAGCCATGACCCAGCCATCCGTCTTCGCCGGGACGCGAATCGACCCCTTTGAGCATGAGTTCGTATGCATTGACCTGGAAACTACCGGACTCAACGCGCACTCGGACGCCATCATCGAACTTGGCGCCGTCAGGTTCCGCCGCGGCGAAATCCTGGACCGCTACCAGACCTTCATCAATCCGGGACGCAAGATTCCGCCCTTCATCGAGCAACTGACCGGCATTGCGGACCATCAGGTCAGGCGCGCTCCAACGTTCCACCAGGCCGCAGACCGATTCGCAGACTTCATCGGCGACCTGCCCATCATCGGGCACAACATCGGATGGGACCTGGAATTTCTGAGCGTACACGGTCTGCCGCTGCACAACCCACGCTACAACACCTGGGATCTGGCATCAATATTCCTGCCCACCATACCGGAGTACAACCTGACCGAACTGGCGCGTCGCCTGGAAATCAGCCATGAGCAACACCGGGCTTTGGGCGACGCCGAGGCTACCGCCCTGGTATTCCACCGAATCCTCGAACTCAGCGCATCCCATCCGGCCGCCAAGATCGCGTTCATCGCCAGAGCCGCCCGCGCCGCCAACGCGCCAATCGCCGACCTGCTGGAGGGAATGATCGCCCATGCCGCCGGCGCTAACTCAACCCGCACCGGGTCGGAAACAGGAAATCAGCCGGAACACAAAGGCTTGTCCGGCGTGAAGCTGGAAAAAATGCTCCAGCAGCCGGCCTCCGATGAAATCGATGGCCCGGCCGCCAACGCCATGCGCAGGACTCTCACCGAGCAGCAGGTGGAAGACCTGCTCGCCCCTGACGGTATTTTCGCCAAGTCCTTCCCCAACTTCGAGAACCGGCCCCAGCAGGCCGAGATGCTCAAAGCCGTTACCCGCGCCATCTACCAGGGCCGGAAACTCATCGTCGAAGGCGGCACCGGCATCGGCAAGAGCATCGCCTATCTGCTGCCGGCCGTGCTGTACGCCGCCACCAACGGCCAGCGTGTCGTCGTGTCAACCAACACCATCAACCTACAGGAACAGTTGATGGACAAGGACATCCCGGCCGTCATCGAGATCCTGGAGGAGGCCGGCATCCTGGAGCCTGGCGTGGTCAGGGCCGCCCAGCTCAAGGGTCGCTCCAACTACGTTTGCCTCCACCGCTGGAACAACCTCGGCAATTCCGATTCCCTCAACGAGGACGAAGCCCGCGTTATTGGCAAGACCGCCGTCTGGCTGGACGAGACCGAATCCGGAGACCGCACTCATCTCAATCTTCACATGCAGGACTGGACCGCCTGGTCCCGCATCTGCGCCGATGCGGTGGAAGGCTGTCCCGCTTTCCGTAGCGGCGCTCCCTGCTTCCTGCGCCAGGCCAGAAACGAGGCCGAGTCGGCGCACATCCTGGTCATCAACCACGCCCTGCTCCTGGCCGACCTTGCCGTCGGCGGAACTGTGTTGCAGGATTACCAGCGCCTCATCATCGACGAGGCCCATCACCTGGAAGAAGAGGCCAGCCGGCAACTGGGCTTTGAAATTTCCACCAGTACCCTCACCCAAGAACTGGAAAGCATCTATCGCATCGTCAACCACCTGAACACCGCCGCGTCCCGGCTCGGCGAAACCCTGGAGGCGCCACGCGCCCGCGAATCGGTGGCCAATGCCAATGCTGCCTGCAACCAGGCGGGACAGGCTTGGCAGAGCCTGTGGGAAGCCATCGATGGCCTCTACCGCAGCGCCACCCGCACCGGGGACGGCGGCCGGGCCGACAATGACCGTCAGCCCCTCACGCTGGATGCCAGCGTCCGGCAGACCCGTCCCTGGAGCGCCGCGGCCATCGACTGGGAGTCCGCGTCGGCCTTTGTGCGGGAATGCATCAACTCTTTGCACAATTTGCAGCGCGCCGTGACCGACGGCTGGTTCCAGCTACCGGATGACAATCCCGCCAACGAGATCGCCAACGGCATCGACGCGCTGACGGAAATCAATGACCGCCTGGCGTCGATCTTTGGCCGCTACGAGGATGATCGCATTCAGTGGCTGGATGTCATCCGCCGCAACCTGACGCTACACTCCACGCCGCTGGCCGTGGGGCCGATTCTCGCCGACAAACTCTTTGCCTCCAAGGAATCGGTAGTGCTGACCAGCGCCACCCTTGCCGCCGATTCCCGGTTTGACTTCATCCGCCAGCGGGTGGGTTTTCCCGAAGACTGCGACGAGTTGCTGGTGGACAGCCCGTTCAACTACCGCCGCAATACCCTGCTGCTGGTTCCCGACGATCTGCCGGACCCGCGACGCGGCGCCGACCATGCCGCCGGAACCGCCGACGTAATTCTCAACATGGCTCGCGAACTGGACGGCCATCTCCTCGTTCTGTTCACTTCCCACAGCGCACTGCGCGATGCCTCCTATCGGGTACGAGGGCGCCTACGGGCTGACGGCATCACGGTGCTGGCCCAGGGCATCGACGGCACTCCCCGTCAGCTCATCGACCGCTTGCAGTCCGATCCTCGCGCGGTATTGCTGGGAACTGCCAGTTTCTGGGAGGGCGTCGATCTGGAATCGGGCATCCTGCGCGGCCTCCTGGTGTGTCGCCTCCCCTTCCCGGTGCCCAACGACCCCATCATCAAGGCCAGGGGCAACCTCTACAACAATCCGTTCAACGACTACCAAGTGCCTAGCGCCGTCCTCCGTTTTCGCCAGGGATTCGGCCGGCTCATCCGCAGCAAGTCCGACCGGGGCGCGGTGGTTATCCTGGACCGCCGTATCCAGACCGCCAACTACGGCGATCGTTTCCTGAATGCCCTGCCGCCCTGCACCATCCAGGCGTCCAACGTGTCCAGCGTTGGCCGGCAGGCGGCCCATTGGCTGAATCTGTGACTATCGACCAGCCTTTCAATCTGGCCGAAAGCCTGGAGAGCGGGCAGGCTCATCGCTGGCGCAGGCTCGATGGCGAATGGTTTTCGGGCGTACTTGGGGACCGCTTGCTTCACCTGCGCCAGGTTCCGGGCGGGCTGGAATATCGAGAGGCCTCCGCAACCGGCCGGCCAAATGCCGGCCGGGCAACGCGCAGCGACACCGATGCCCTGCTGCGGGCCTACTTCCGCCTGGACGACGACATCGAAGCCATCTACGCCGAGATTTGCCGCGACCGGCGCGTGGCTGCCATGGTCGCCAGGTACTCGGGTTTGCGCATCCTCCGTCAGGAACCCTGGGAATGTACCGTCGCGTTCATCTGCTCCGCCACCTCCAACATCCCGCGTATCCACCAGAACATGGAGGCCATGGCCGACAGCCTGGGCGAGCCCCTGGAACTCGACGGAGAAGTGCGGCGAACTTTCCCGTCATCGGAGCGGATTGCGTCGGCCGGCGAGGGTTTTCTGCGGGAACTCGGCCTAGGGTTCCGCGCACCTTACGTCATTGCCGCCGCTGAGCAGGTATGCCGGGGCGAGTTGGACCTAGATGAACTGATACGGCTGCCCTATCCTGAAACGAAGGGCCGCCTCATGGACTGTTACGGCATCGGCGCCAAAATCGCGGATTGTATCGCCGTCTTCTCTCTGGAAAAGCTGGAAGCATTTCCCGTTGACGTGTGGGTCCGGCGCGCCCTTGCCGAATGGTACTTCCCGATGCAGAAAAAGCCTCCGGATCGGGTCATGGTCGAATGGGCGCAGTCTTACTTCGGGCGCTACGCGGGCTACTCCCAGCAGTACCTGTTCCACGGCCGGCGCTTGCTAAAATATGGCCGTCAAATGCGAAGGGGCCACGCATGCGTCGCCCCTACCAAGTCGGTGTGAGTATGGATCAGTGGCCGCAGCCGCAGAAACCACCGCATCCGCCGCCGCCCATAGGGGCCGGCATCGGCGAACCGCCCAGATCGGCCATATCGCTGGCGAAACTGTCGCCCTTGCTAACCGCGGCGAAGACTGAGATGGCTCGCTTGGCCGGCTGTTCGCAGTGTGGGCAATCGGCGCCGGTGGCAGACATGGACTGCAATTTTTCAAACCTGTGCCCGCAGCGGGGGCAAGAATACTCATAGATCGGCATGGCAAAAACTCCCGGGTCTGTTGATGCTCCCGAATATAAACGCCGGCCTATCGCAGCGTCAAGCGGCCAGGGTCTTTCGATTATCCGGTGTGTCATTGCGAGCGCAGCGTGGCAATCCCGTTTCGACTGCACAGGTCTGACGGGATTGCCACGTCGCTACCGCTCCTCGCAATGACAACCGAAAGACACTGGTCAAGCGGCAGACCAGGGTTGACAAACGGACAACTCACCGTAAAATGCAGATACGGAGTATCAATATGGTCATCAGCACTCCAAAACACAAGGGCCACGATCATCCCAAGCCCGCCTCTGCCGCCGTGGTGGATGACATCGTTGCCCAGTTGGCGCGACGGGGTTATCGGGACACCGAACCTCGGCGCCTGGTAATCAGCGCTGCCGCCGCCCAGGGGCGTCCTTTCACCGCCGAGGAACTGTGCGCCATTCTCCCTTGCGTTGGCCGGGCCACGGTGTATCGCGGTCTGCGCCTGCTGGTGGAAACCGACCAGGTCTGCCGGGTCCTCCTGGAAGATCGGGAACTGCGATACCAGCTCAGCCACCAGGGACACCATCACCACATGCTCTGCGCCATCTGCGGCGCATCCGCCGATCTGGTGGATTGCGACGTTGAGGATATACTCCGCGCGGCCGCTGACCAGGCTGGGTTCCGTATGAGCGGGCATTGGCTGGAAATTTACGGCCGCTGCACCGAGTGCGCTGACTGACTGCTGAGCCATCGCATACCCACGCCTTTATTATCCGCGCCAGAAAGTGATACCTAATATCGATTATTGGTAGTTATTGATACCTAGTTTTGCTAATCCTGGCAACTCTATTACCCAACCACGAGGTTAAACGCATGCTCACACCGCCGAGTCCCTTTCTCCCAATCGCCAGCATTTTCTCGCCAGCCCGCAGCGTACTGGCGACGATCTTCGTCGTCGCGCTGCTGGCCGGCCTACTCATGACCGCCTGCGGAGGCGACGAGTCAACGCTCCCTCCGGTTGATTCGTCTGCCCCCGCAGGTACGGCCCCAACCACTGCTCCCGCGGACAACGCTGCCGCGGGTTCAACGTCCGCCACCGCGCCGGCGCAGCCGACCGGCGGCCAGACTGCGGCTTCGCAACAGTCCGCCCCGCAGCAATCGGCGCCACAACAGTCGGCGCCAGCGATGCAACTGGACGCGGAACCCATCAACGTGGTCGCCGGCAACGCCCTCCTGGCCGACCTGGTGGCTAACGTTGGAGGAAACCGCGTGGACATCCATACTCTCGTGCCAACCGGGAGCGACGTTCACACCTGGAACAGCACTCCGCAGGATAGCGTCCGCATCGCGGAGGCCCAGGTGCTGGTCAGCAACGGGTCCGGCCTGGCCGCGCAAGTCGAGGACTTGATAGACAACGCCGCGTCTGCCGATGCAGTCCGGGTCGTTGCGTCAGAAGGGTTGGATGCCCAGGAACTGGTGGAACTCGCCTTCCCGGAGGACGACCATGGCCATGGCCATGACGAGCACGAAGAGCATGTCGAACTGCACGGTCGGCTGCTCGTCGGCGACGGAGAAACCGGTTCCCTCTCGGTGATCGATCTGGAAACCGGCGAGGTCCACCAGGGCGAATTTGACCTGGGTTCGAGAGCCGGTCGAATTTACGCCACTGGATCCGGACGTTTCGCCATCGCCGTGTCCTCAGACGCCAACACCGCGCATATTTTTGACGGCGGCATCTACCTGGAAGAACACGGCGACCACTTCGACCTGGTGGAAGATGACCACGTGCATCGGCTGGGGACCAACTTGACCGGCGACCGCCCGGTGCATCTTTACGTCGGAGAGGAATGGGCGACGATCTACTACGACGGCTCCGGGGACATCGCGCTGATTGAAGAGCACGAACTAGAGCACGAGGGCGATGATTTCGTCCCGGTGATGATGAACGCCGGCCCACACCACGGCGCCGCGGTGCCGCTGGAAGACGACAAGTTCGCAGTGACCATTCAGCACCCGGATTTCGAGCAGAATCCTAGCGATTACCGACTGCCTATCGGCGCGGAAATCCGCGACCTGGATGGCCACGTGCTGTACACCGCCGAAGGCTGCCCCGACCTGCACGGCGACGCCGGCAACGGGCACATGGCCGTCTTCGGATGCACCGGCGGTGTCCTTGTCGTAGAGGCCGACCACGGACACTACCACCACGATTTCATCGCCGGCCCGGCCGGTTCGCCCGACGATTTTCGACTCACTTCGGTCTGGGGATACCACGGCCTTGACCACTTCTTCGCCCTAGGCTCCGCAGTCGGCCTGTACATCGTGGAACCCGAGGACGGCGAGATGGAGCAGTTGATTCCAGCCAGCGATGACCTGCGTCCGATCCAGGTGGCCCTCAGCTATGACGGTGAATATCTGTTGGTGGTGATGAGCGACGGAGAACTCCGCATGTACGACGCCCACGACGCCGATCTCATGGCGTCGGCGTCCGGATTCCTTTCCGATGAGATTGACCCAGGGTTCTGGGCGCGCCCTCACATCGCTACTGCCCCCGGGCACATCTTCATCACCGACTCGGGCGCCGGAGAGGTGCTTGCCCTGGACTTCCACGACCTGGAAGTCGTGGGGCATTGGGACGTTGACGGGACACCCACCAAAATCGCCTTCGTCGGTATCCTGGGTGAGGGCGATCACCCCGAGCAGGGCCACGACGACCATGGGCATGGTTCGGGGTCGATGGAATCATCGGATGGCCACGGCCATGACCATCACGGGCATGACCACGGGGCAGGGGACCCACACTTCTGGCAGAACCCCCGCATGGTCATTCATTACGTGAACCAGATCGCCGAAGGCCTCGCCGCCGCCGACCCTGACCACGCCAACCAATATATGGACAATGCCGCCGCCTACATCGCCGAGCTGGAAGCGCTGGACGCTTACATAGCGGAGGAACTGTCGCACATCCCGCAGGAACACCGGGTCATCGTCACCTTCCATGACGCTTTCGGCTACTTTGGGACCCGTTACGACATGGAGGTGATGGCGTTCGTGGGCGGCCACGGCGGAGACGTTTCGCCCGATGACATCGCCCGGGTGTTGGACCTGGTGAATGACGAAGGGCTGCCGGCGATTTTCGCAGAACCGCAGTTCTCCGCCGACGCCCTGGAGCAGGTTGCGCGCGATGCCAACATCCAGGTAGGCATCATCCACTCGCTCCCGACCGACGCTTACCCGGAGTACATCGGCATGATGCGGGCGAATGCGGACGCGCTGCACGACTTATTGCACTGAACGCTCGCTTTACGCGGATCCGGGGCGGAAAGCAATCCGCCCCGGATTTCGTCTTTCCGAGCGCCCGACGCGTGTACAATGATCGTCAATGCTTGAATTGATCATTGAACCCATGCAGTACGGTTTCATGCAGCGGGCGCTGCTAGTGTCCGCCCTCGCCGCCACCGCCTGCGGAGTGGTCGGCACATTCGTCGTACTGCGCGGCATGGCATTCCTGGGAGACGCGATAGCGCACTCGGCCCTGACCGGCATGGCGGCGGCGTTTCTGTTCGGAGCTAACATATTCCTGGGCGCCCTGTGCTGGGCAGTGCCGGCGTCCCTCGCCATCTCGTTGATATCCAGACGGTCAGGGATACGACTGGACGCGGTGATTGGGGTACTCTTCGCCGGCGGCTTCGCGGTTGGCGTAATCTTGATCAACGCCTCTGAAAACTACGCCGGGGACTTGATGAGCATCCTGTTCGGCAACGTTCTGGGCGCGTCGTGGGGGGACGTGCTGGCGGTCGGCCTGCTGGCCGGCGGCGTTCTGCTGGTAGTTCGGTTGCTCTATAAAGAGTTGGTCTTCACCACCTACGATTCCGCCGTGGCGGAGGCTTCCGGCCTGCCGGTGCGATTCCTGGAGTACCTGCTGCCGCTGCTGGTGGCGCTGACCACGGTGGCCGCGCTGAAAACGGTCGGCAACGTGATGGTGATGTCGCTGCTGGTGGTGCCGGCGGTTACCGGCAGCCTGCTGGCCCGCCGGATGGCCACCATGATGGTTGCTACCGTAGGCGTCGCGCTGGCGGCTATCGTCATTGGGCTGTACCTGTCATTCCACTTCAACTTGCCCACGGGCCCGGCGATAGTGGTGGTGTCGGTGGCCCTCCTGCTAGTGACCGTAGTAGTCTCCCCAAAGCGCTGGACACTGCTGGCCCGTCTGCGTCGCCAATCCTCTCCCGACGCGCTTGTTGAAGCCGAATGAACCGGTTAGCCGGCTCTTGACAGCCGCCGGCAGGGCAGCGTGACACAGTCTCGGCTAATTTGGCTGCTGATTGCGTTGCCGGCGCTCCTCGGGATCTCTTGCGCCAGGCCTCCGGAGCCGCCCCCATACACCGGCGAGTTTGTCGGCTCCTACGACGAAGCCATCGGCCCCCAGGGACTCACCGCAGCGGGATTCTCCGACGCGGATTTTCACCAACTGCTGTTGCCCGACGACATACCGCCAATCTACGACCCGCAGTTCGTCCCGGCCGCTGACACCGACCTGCCCAACGACGAATTGGTCATTGGCTTTTCCATCAATGGCGATGCGCGCGCGTATCCTGCCGGCATCCTTTACACACGGGAGATGGTCAACGACGTAGTGGGCGGAGTGCCCGTGCTCGTAACCTGGTGCCCCAGGTGTTATACAGCCCTGGTCCACGACCGGCGCGTTGACGACACAACAGCGGTGTTCGGAAACCAGGGCGCCTTGTACAAGGGAGCGATGACCTGGTTTGACCACGAAACCGGGAGCATCTGGTCCCAACCCCTGGGCAAAGCTCTCGTGGGGGCCAGGTTTGGCGTTTCCCTCAATCTGATGCCATCCCGGTTGACAACCTGGCGGGAGTGGGTGAAGGCGCATCCCGAAACCGCAGTCCTGACCGTAGCGCATCCGTCGCCACCTTTTCGAGGACGACGACCTGGCCAGGAACATGTGGCGGGAGTAATCATCGGCGACACGGCTGCCGCCTGGCCTTACCCATGGCTGGCCGCCGGCAACGTAGTGAACGCCACTGTAGGCGATACCCCCGTCACTATATGGCGCGACCCATCCTCCGGCGCAATTCGAGCCTCGGATTTGAGCCGGCCCGGCCGGGAACCCCAACTCGACATCCCTGTGATTATCGCCTGGCGGTCTGCCTGGCTCAAATTTTACCCCGACAGCATTGCCGAACAAGGGACAACAGAACGCTAACGCGAAATCATCAGCCGACGGGTAAAATGCCCAAACGGATCGCGGTGACCACCGCGACCAGCTTGGTCGGCGCATTGAGTTTCCGACGGAAATGTCGGATATGGTTCAACGCCGTATGCGGGCTGATATTCAACTCGCTGGCAATGCGCGAGGTCTCCCAACCCATCGACACCAGACGCAACACTTCCAATTCTCTGGCGGTTAACCGCGGAGCGTCCTCTGCAACTTCCACGCCAGCAGGTTTGTCAGGCTCCGCTGCGGAATCATAGGTCGGGGAGGCTCCGGACGCTCTATCGCCAACCGGCGTTGGTTCTATCCCGGCCGGCTGTTCCGTAAATAGATGAACAATCACGGAGGCAGCATCGCCAATCCCGCTGACGATCACCGGTGTAACCAATAACTCTTTTCGTTGGCCGGACGCGCCAACCACTGTGGCTTCGACTTGACGGGGCATCCGACCGGATCGTAAAGCCGCCATCGATGGACAACCTTGACTGCATGCCGCGGTGAAGCTTGTGGGCCGTGGGCCGGACATTACCTCGTAGCACCGGCGTCCCATCACCTCCTCACTCAAGTATCCCAGCATACGCTCGGCTTCCTGATTCCAGAACAAAATCGTCTGGTCCGGAGATACCGCATAAACCCCAAATGGCGCTTGTGACAGTAGAGTAAAGATGCTATGCGCTGTCAATGACATTCGACTCAGGCCCAATAATCCGAGGGAGGTAGTGGAGCTATTCCGGGGGGTATAACGTTCAGGGTAGATTCCAACTCATCACGGGCTGGTTTATATGGCCCGTCAATCAATTGTTCGGTAGATTACTAGCGCCGATAGTGTTGGTCTATAACACGTCAATGTCATACCAACAGTACGTATTTAGGGGCATTCGGCCCACTCGGCCGGCAGCACAAAATTTGCGATTCCGGCTGCCTTGAAACGACCGACCCGATGACCATTAGACTGGGCGACACGGTTCCGGTCGGTTGACAACGCCATGCCTTTTCAGTAAATTCCAACGCGCTGTCACGCGGGGACCCGCATGACATCAATATCTCATAACTGGCGATTCTCATCAGTTGGCGCGGAGGTACACCGCTTTGAGTAAAATCGTTTCACTACGCACCGCCATTTTCGGCGTTCTTGCCCTCGCCCTAACCGTCGCTCTCGCTTGCGGCGGCGCGGCACCCGCTGAACCAGCGGCGCAGACGACGTCCGGCGACAGTTCGGCGCAATCGGCTCCGGCTGCTCAGCAACAGTCGCAACCGCAGCAACAACAGCCGGCATCTCAGCCGTCCGGGCAACAGCAAGCCCAATCCCAGGCACCCGAGCCTACCAAGGCCGCGGCGCAGCCGGTCGGAATGTCCGACGCCAGCACGGGCGGAGCCGCGCCAACTGCGGCGCCCGCGCCCACCGAAGCGCCGGCCGCGACACTGGGCGAGCCCGTGCAGACCGACCTGCGCGTTGCCATCACCCCGCCATACGCCGAGAATCTGCTGGGCTGGCGCGTTGGCGGCACCAACCAGGGTATCCTCCAGCCCATGCAGGAAGCGCTTTTCCAGCGGGATTATCAGACTTGGGAAGCCGTGCCCATGCTGGCTGAAAATTGGTCCGTGTCCCCCGACGGCAAGCAATGGACCATCAAGCTGCGCGAGAACGTGCCTTTCCATCACGAGGAAGACACCTTCGGCGTATCCGACTTTGTGTTCAGCTTCCAGCTTTGGTCCCACCCCGAAGCCAAGACCGGTTTCGGCGACTACTGGCATCAGGCTCTGGGGCCGGCGGGCGATCGCGAACTGGCCAGCTTCGCTACCGAGCCCCTGGGAACCGCCGCTACTGTAACCGAAGTCAGCGACAGCGAAATGGTCTGGAACATGAACAAGCCAGACCTGTGGATTCCCTTCTACGCCTCGGAAGCCACCACCGACCCGCTGATTTACAGCCTGGACTACTGGGAAAAGAACGGCGAAGCCGTGTACGCCCAGGACCCGGTGGGCACCGGCCCCTGGCGTCACGTCAGCTACGAGCAGGGCGCCAAGCTGGAATACGAACGCGCCTTTGACGACCACTGGCGCATCAACCCCGACTTTGACACCCTCACCTACTTCTTCGCCGAGGAGGACCTGACCCGCGTCGCCATGCTGCGGGCCAAGGAAGCCGACATTGCGGAGATTCCCCGCGAATTGCAAGGTGAAATCGTCAACGCCGGCTTCGCCATCACCCAGAGCACCCTACCCGCCTTCATGGTCTGGGTAGGCATCGGCGGTCAGTACCTGGAAGACAAGCGTAACGCAGATGACCCCAACACCAACGTGCTGGTGCGCCGCGCCATGAACCACGCCATCGACCGTGACGCCCTCAACGAAGCCTTCTTTGACAACAAGATGGAGTTGATGGCCAATACCGGTTGGCATCCCACCGATCCGTCCTTCGATCCGGCCTGGGAAATTCCCGCCTACGATCCTGAACTGTCCATGCAATTGCTGGCCGAGGCCGGCTACGCCGAAGGCGCCGGCCCCAGCATCGAGTTCATGTCCGGCAAGCTGGTGGGCGTTCCCGAGCTAACCGAGATCGCCGTACCGATGATTTCCTGGCTGGAAGATGTCGGTTTCCAGGTTGACGCGCAGATTGGTGAATTCCAGCCCATCCGCACCCGCTACAAGGCTCGCGAGATGAACGGCGTGCTGTGGACCCACCGCACCGGCTTCTGGCCCGCCGGCCGCAATATGCGCGTCTATTTCGTCAGCCCCACCCGCGCCGGCGCCGTCTATATGTTCGAAGACCCCTACACTGAAGATCTCTTCGAACGTTGGTCAACCAGCGTGGACGAAGCTGAGCGACTTCAGTTGATGAAGGACGCCGGGCAGTTCATGTACGACCAGAACGCTACCATGCCCCTGGGCTTCCTGTTCGCTGAATTCGGCATCAACCCCGAGGTTATCGCCGAGTACTCGGTCAACAACAGCTACTTCGGCGGCATGAAGGGACACGAGTACACCAAGGTCGTGCGCCAGTAGGCAAGCAACCCACGGGGCGGCCGATCAATCGGTCGCCCCGGCAATTCAACCACCCAACCCTCCGGAATAGCGAAGGCTCCCGATGCAGCGTTTCATCTTACTGCGGGTGATTCAGTCAATCTTAGCATTGCTGGTCATCAGCGCCGTGGTATTCGCGCTGGCCCGCGTCACCGGCGACCCGGTGGCCATACTGTTGCCCGAGGACGCCAGTGCAGCCGTGGTCGAGCAGGTTCGAGAAAAGTGGGGATTGGACCAGCCCATCTACGTACAATACGCCCGTTACATTGGCAACTTCGTCACCGGCGACTTCGGCGAAGCCTGGGCCTACGGCGGCGTCCCCATCACCGAACTGATTGCCCGTCGCCTGCCCAACACCATTGTGCTGGCTGCCTTTGCCTGGGTAATCAGCGCCGCCATCGCTCTTCCCATCGGCGTCATGGTGGCAGTCAAGAAAGACTCCGTCTTTGACTGGGCCGGCAAAGTCGTGGCCCTCATCGGACAGTCGGCTCCGTCCTTCGCCATCGGGCTGATCTTGATGTGGATATTCGCAGTCATATTAGGATGGCTGCCCACCTCCGGCAGTGACGACGGGTTCAAATCCATCATCCTGCCCGGCATAGCCCTAGGTTATTACAACGTGGCAGCCGTGATGCGCCTGACCCGTTCATCGATGCTGGAAGTGCTGGACACCGAGTACGTCAAGCTGGCCCGCATCAAGGGTATGCCGGAGTGGAAAGTCATCTGGAAGCACTGCTTCCGCAACGCGCTGATTGTCCCGTTTACCTACATGGGTCTCATCGGGGCGGTGCTGCTCACGGGTTCCGTAGTCATTGAGACGGTGTTCGTCTGGCCCGGCCTGGGCGACCTAGCCATCGATGCCATTCGCAACCGGGACTTTCCGGTAATTCAAAGCATTGTCATACTGTTCGCCGCGTTCTACATCTTCATCAACCTGCTGGTTGACGTCATGTACGCTTACCTGAACCCCCGGATCCGCTACTAGGCTAGGGGTAGTCGCATATGGTTGCCCTCGCAAGGAATTAGGTAATGACCACCCCAACAGCAACTCCGGTCACCGCCGGGTCAACTGCCGACGCCGGCGCGCTCCCCAGGCGCGGCGCGTTCGGCCAGGTGGTGTTCAACGTCCGCCAGTACCCGATAATCCCTTTGATCATCCTCGCGGTGATGCTGATTATTCCAGCGATTTTCGCCAACCTGATTGCTCCGCACGACCCGGTGGACGTCAACCTGCGCGCCCGCCTCATGCCTCCGGCATGGCTGGAAGGCGGCAGCTGGGAATACGTACTGGGCACCGACCGGCAGGGTTTTGACATCCTCAGCCGCATCATCCACGGAGCGCGGATTTCCCTCTCCATCTCGCTGCTCGCCATCGCGTTGGGCGGGGGCGTCGGCACGGTGCTGGGCCTGCTGGCGGCTTACGGTGGGGGATGGATTGACAATCTGATAATGCGGATTGTGGACATCAAGCTGGCCTTCCCTTCCATCTTGCTGGCACTGGTCCTCGTCGCTGTGAGCGGGCCTGGATTCCAGACGGTGGTGCTGGTCATCGCGTTGCTCCTGTGGGCCAGGTTCGCCCGCATGGTTCGCGGCGAGGCCCTGGCCATCAAACAGCAGGACTTCATAGCCCGCGCCCAGGTGGCCGGCGCGTCGCCCACTCGCATCATGGTTCGCCACATTTTCCCCAACGTCGTCAACACCGTGGTCGTTCTCGCCACATTGGAGGTTGGCCACGTCATCATCCTGGAGTCCACATTAAGCTTCCTTGGCGCCGGTCTAGTTAAACCGACGCCGGCCTGGGGTCTCATGGTGGCCGACGGCCGCGCGCTGATCGTTACGGCGTGGTGGCTGTTCTTCTTCCCAACCCTGGCCATCGTGCTGACGGTGCTGTCCATGAACTTGCTGGGCGACTGGTTGCGCGACCGCCTGGATCCCAAGCTGCGCAACGTATAATGGTTCGGCCATAATCCCGAGGTTCAACGGCGGGGTGTCAAGGCACATCCCGCTAACCTTTTGCCCGCATGTCCACCCCACCGACCAACACCACACCGTCGCCCGATTCGCCACCGGAATTCCAACCTGACGGCACGGAGTCCGATCCGCTTTTGCCCGGTTGGGCGCAGGAAGTCCCAAGGCGACGCCGGTTTCTGTCCCGTCGCAACGTAGCCCTCACAGTGGTGGCCGTGGTGGTTATCGGCATCGTCGTCTGGCTGAATTTCCCGTTCATACCCGACCCCGTAAAGCTGTCCCGTCAACCCGACGTTGCATTCGATTCGGCATCAATGAGCCAGCAGTGGACCATGACGGGGCGCGGCCTCGGCCAGACCCGCTATGTTGCCGATGTGCTTGCTGAACCACAGGGAAAACTCGTTTGGAGCGCTCACACCGGCCCTGCCACTACGGCAGCGCCAGTGGTTAAAGACGGCCTAATCTACCTCGGAGCACACTTCCACATCGCTGTCCTGGATGCGAATACCGGCGACGAACTGGAATCCATGCCAACCACCGGACCCGTTGGAAACTCATTGGCGCTGGCAGATGGTACGCTCTACTACTCAATGCCTGACCGTCGGCTGGTGGCCCGCGACGCTGAGACGCACCAGATCAGATGGGAATACGAGATGTCCGACTCGACGGCAGGGCCGGTCGCTGTAGCCAACGGCATCGTGTACGCCGGCGCGTTGGACGGAGTCACCTATGCCATCAACGCCACCACTGGCGAACTGATCTGGAAGCACGAAACCCTGAGCGAGGTGAAATCTCCTGTAACAGTGGGAGGCAAGATTGCGCACGTGGCTTCCGCCGACCGCAGCCTGTACGCGCTGGACGCTCGCACCGGTCAGGAGCGGGCGCGATTTCGCACTTCGGCGTCTTTGGTAGCAGCCCCGGTAACCGCCAACGGCCTGACCTACTTCGTATCGGGACGGCAGTTGTACAGCATGGATGCCGACGCCCTGGAATACCCCGCGCAGTATGCGGTAACCCGCACCTGGTCCCAGCTGTGGCTGTGGGGCTTCCCGTTACCGTCGCCGCCGTCCCAGCCGGGCGACCGCTGGAGGTTCCGCCCGGACTATCCGGAAGGAACTTCCAGCCGGGAGAAGCGTACCGAGGGCATTATTTCGGCGCCGGCCGTTGCCGGAGACCAGCTCTATATCGGCGACACGCTGGGCAAAATGTACGGCGTGGACGCGATAACCGGCGAAGAGCAGTGGCAGTTCCAAGCTGAGGATGGCATCGTGGCGTCGCCAGTGGTTGTTGGAGAGTTGGCAGTGTTCGGCGACAAGTCCGGCCTGCTGTACGGCTTGAATCGCGCAGACGGAACCGAGCGCTGGCGCTTGCAGCTCTCGGATGCTATCCGCGTCAGCCCCATATATGCGGAAGGCCACCTCCTGGCGCGAACGGAAGACGGCCAACTGCACGCAATAGATTGACTCGGAGTTGCTTACGCCGAGTCTTCATCCTCCGCCGGAGGCACAATCCCATCAGGGTCGATACCAAGCTGTTCAAGACGGTCCCTGACCCGATCCCTCATCTCGTTCCGTCCCTGCTCCAAGCCTTGCTCGAGCCCCTGCTCTAGGCCTTGCTCGAGCCCCTGCTCGAGCCCCTGCTCCAGACCCAGAGCCATTGCTTCTCTCTTTAACCGTTCATCTTTGCCACGCATGTCCCTTATGATGTCAGTCAAGGTATCAATACCTTTGGCGATTAGCACCATCGTCCAGATCCCTCCCATGACGGACATAGCCACCAGGATAATTACGAAAACCATCCCGCCGCTGATTTCACCCAAGGCAGTGAGGTATTCCCCAGCTTTTGACGCTATCCAGTTGGACGGCGAACCTTGGGGTGTCAGCTCTCTAACCAGAAGTATGGTTAGCCCAACACCGGCTGCTAGGTAAAGAGCGATAGTGGCCCACCGCTCTATCTGTCCCCAATTCACAGCGGCATTATAGCATTGCTGATCTTGCTGCATTCCCTTCCGAAATCGCTACTGCGCCGTATAGCCTCCGTCGATTACAAGTTCGCTGCCTGTCATGAAGGACGCTTCGTCCGATGCCAGGAACAGCACTCCGTTGGCGATGTCCTCCACGGTGCCGATGCGCCCTATGGGTGTCGCGTCGAGGCGCATCTGCCGTATTTCGGGATCGGACATCATGCGCTCGGTCATGGCCGTGTCGATGTAGCCCGGATGCACGGAGTTGCAACGGATGCCGTCGCCGGCATACTGGACGGCGGTGGCCTTGGTCAGCAGGCGTACCGCACCCTTGGAACTGGCGTAAGCCGATCCTGCCCCTGAGCCGGGACTTAATCCCACCAGGCCGGCAATGGATGAGATGTTGATAATGGAGCCGCCGCCGGCGGTGCGCATCGCCGGGATTGCGGCGCGGGTGCCCAGAAACACACCCTTGCTGTTGACGTCCATGATCTGGTCCCAAACCTCGGTGGGCGCTTCGTGGATGCGCGGCGCGTTGAGGCCGCCGACGTTGGTGCTGCCGATGCCGGCATTATTGACCAGGATGTCCAACTTGCCGTAGCGGTTCACCGCCTCGGTAACTGCGTCCGCCCACTGGTCGGCGTCGGTAACGTCCAGGTGTACGAAGGTCGCCTGTCCGCCCAGTTCGCGGATCTCGGCTTCCAGTTTCAGACCTTCATCGTCGAGGATGTCGCCGATGACCACGGCGGCCCCTTCCCTGACGAATAGCCTGGCTTCCGCCGCACCCTGCCCTCGGGCGCCGCCGCTGATCAGCGCTACCTTGCCTTCCAATCGCATGGTGAACCTCCCTGAATTCATGGTTAATCGTGCCGGACATGGTATCGCATCAAGCCGGCGATTGCGAAGAGGCACTTGCACTGAAGTATAATCTACGTAACCGCAGCGCAGGCCGGGCAGGAGCGCTTACTGGACTACGGTAGCATCGTCGTAGGCTCCACCAGCCCGCTGCTGAACCTGAACTTCCGCTACCAGGGCAACGAACTCTTCACCGTCCACGACCCGCAAACCAGACAGGAATACGAACACCCGGAGCAGCGAGCCGCGCGCCTTGAAGAAGAAATCCGCCGCCCGCGGAAAGGCTGACGGCGGCGGTTGTCCAGCAAGAGGAGTTCTATCCCAGCGTCGTCGTCAACACCCACATGGGTCGCTCGCCTACGGCATAGGCGCCAAGAGAGGTCATTGCGCCCGTGTTTCCGTCGATGCTGTAGGAAGCCAATTGCCCGGTAGCCGAGCCGGCGGCGAATACGTACCGACCCGACGGGTCCAGGCTGAACGCGCTGGGCACGGCCTCGGTGGCCGCGTGGTCAGCGGGAGTCAAGCGGCCCTCACCGTCAACAGTGAAGCTGGCGATGCTGTTGTGTCCCCGGTTCGGCACGAACAGCAGGCTGCCGTCCGGTGAGAACTGGAGCTGCGAGCAGGTGTTGCGCTCGGTGACGCCGGCAGGGAGGGTGGACACGGTTTCCAGTGGCGTGAGCGCTCCGTCTTCCCCAATGGTATATGACGACACGCTGCATCCCTGCTCGTTCGAGAAGTACACAATGTCCAGCGAAGGGTGATACGTGAGATGACGCGGCCCGATCATGTCGTCTTGCGCCAGCGTCGGCGGGTCGTTGGCCGCAAGCGTGCCGCTGGACTCGTCGAAGCGGAACTGGTAGATGATGTTGGGCCCAGGGATGTTCTTGGGCGGCTCCAGCACGTTGTCCTGCAGGCGAGCGATGTGGGGCACGTAGGCATACCGGTTGGAGTGGTCGGTTTGTATGGAGTGGGCTCCAGTATCGGTGTCGAGCACGCACGTCGCCGCTCCGCCCACGCTGCCGTCGTCGCCCAGCGGATGCACCGCGGCCTTGCCATCGGCGTAGTACGACGACAGCAGGAACCGTCCGGTGCGGTCTGTGGCGAGAAACGCCGGCTGACCCGGCGGAATCACCGAACCCGTTTGAGTCAGCTCGCCGGTCTGCTGGTCGATGCGGTGGCTGGTGATCTCGGGAACCTCGCGGTGCCCGGCGTACAGCGTCTGCCGGTCAGGACTGATCGCGAGCAGGGAAGGCCCGCCGGAAACCGGCTCTTCCCCCGCGATAGTCAACGCGCCGCTGGCCTCGTCCATCGTGAATATGGATACCTTGTTGTCATCCTGCGCTGCTACGTACACGTAAGTTGCCATTTTCTTGCCTCCTGCGAGTCTCAACAAAAGACCTGAGTAAGATAAACCGCTTTGTACCCGCGCCAAGTACCGTATGAGGCACCCACGCCGGTCCTATTGTATTCCCTATTCAGAAGATTGGTCCTGTGTCCAGGACTATTAATCCAGCCTCGAACCGCCTCCTCCGCAGTCCGGTCCAGGTTTCCGAGGGTTGTCTCAATGGCGATGTTCTCTGCAATTCCGTAGCGGTATCCTTTACGGCAGTTGAGCCCTGCTCGATGCAATCGGTCAGTCGGATCCAGACCTTCGGGTGTATCGTGACTAAAATATCTTCGGCTGGTCATATCGTCGCTGTGGGCTCTGGCGACGGATGCCAAACCTTCGTCCCATTGCAGTGGTGATCCGCCGTGTTTAGCACGCTCTGCGTTGATACCAGCATGCACCTTCAATTCCAATTCCGACACTCTCGCGGCGGCCTCCACACGAGCACGTACTTCCCGCTCTTCCCTTGGTTTGTCGCTTACTTGTGGGACCAAGCGCCGCAACTGTCCTACAGGATCAGGAACTACGGTTGGATTCACGGTACGCCTAGCCACGCTGTCCGGGGTACTAGTTATTTCAGCGAATGATTCGGGTGTTTGCGACTGTGAGGATTGATAACCGGTCCGGTCTATCAAGCTTCGTGGAAAGCTCAAATCAATATCTGGATTCTGATACCAGTAAATTCCCCCGGCAGCGATCAAGCCGACCACTACCGCTATGATTGCGGGCAAAACCCTGCCTCTTTTTCTTCTACGCCTCCTGAGTCGCATGAACAATGATGATCCGCAAGCATTGCCGGCCCGGACTGCTTCACGTCATCCTGGCGCTGTTACTGTTCTGACCATCGATAGTGCCCCATACCAGTGATCACAGCCAGTCTTCGGTATAGTTGGGGCATTTTCGCTTTGCGACGCAAGAGCACTTGCACACGAATTGTTATCTGATGCAGCGTAAGCAACGCCGATGCAACTATTACGGTTGCTAGGCCAAACTCATAGCCGTTGACCAAATCAGTAGCGCCGTAGGCGATGACCAATGCCACCCCCAATATTGCCGGAGGTCCCCAGATAATCGACCGACGCCGCCAGTAGTTGTAACTAGTGATTGTCGCCAACAAACCTATTAAAATCGGCCCCACGGTGAGAATGGCTGCATGAAGTGGAGACACCGTGAAAAGGTATTCACTCATCGGCGAAACCAGCAGCGCAATAGATCCCACTCCACTTACTGCTTCCTGAGAGCCGTCCACCCTGACCCAAGGGGCTGCTAACGCCACCAACGGTATGATCGTGGCCACAAACGCCGCCAGTCGCATGATCAGCGTGGCTAGTTCGCTATTCCTACCATATGTTCTGGTTCGATTCCTTTCGCGCATCATTATTTCGCCTCAAATGGGGAATCAGTGGCTGCGCGGATTGCCTCGCTGGCTGCCTGGAATTCACTCAGATCGTCATTCAGTTCCAAAATCGCCGCCGGTACTTCCTGGAATGCAGTAGCATCAAAAGCGAAATCCGTTCGGAGTTTCAGCTTCTCCAGACTGATGTTCATGTCGTCCAGTTGCATTCCTATGGCCTTTGCCTTGCTTAATGTGGAGTCCGCTTGTGCTTCCCACATTAAGTACAGTGTGCGGTCACGCTGGTCGTTAGCCCGTTCCTGCTCTTGGCGATCTGGGGCGCTAATCTGCTCGGTAAGTTCGTTCTGCACGGCAAAGTAGGATGCAGCGCTGGCTTTTGCCATTTCAACTGCTGTTTCAAACTTGACGTAGGATAATTTGGCATCTGCGTAGCGAGGGCTCCAATGGGCGAGGAGTATATCGATATTGGCGACTTCGCCCACCTCGCCGATCTGTGGCTGAGGAATAGCAGCAGAGTCTTCGGTGTCGGCGTCCTCTGCCGCCAATACGGTAGCTACCCCAAACCCGCGTATGAAGCTCGTTGCCTCGTTCACCAGACGTACTGGGGAGATGGTCCCAGAATCTGTGCTTTCGGTATCCCCAGCCGCTAATGCGCCCACGTCCCCAAGTGCACGGCTCATGTTCTCGGCTTGGTTTTCGGCCAACAGCATCGAGGCAGACATCCTGGCCGCCTCGGTCTTGGTTACTTCACCGTACACCGTCAGTGCCGTGTAACCAATGACTGCCGCAATAACGACGATGAGGGAGTACTTGAGCATCCGTCGTATCATAATCTCTCCATTGCTGGTCGACCGCGATTAGACCGCGCCGAGAATTTTCTCCAATGAGCCGTCCGAATGAGTATTGGCAACCAGGCTACCGCACCAACTCTTCGGCCATGCGCTCCAATTGCTGGCCCATTTCTTGCTCGCTGTCGGAGTGGTTGGGCCAGACGCAGACGCGCAGCGCGCCGGCGTTCAGGAAATCATCGACGGTCTGTCGGGTGGTTTCCGGCGGCTGGCCGAACACCGATATGGTCAATGCCTGCGGGTCGCGGCCCCGTTCCGCGGCCAGAGCGTCCAGCTGCTGGCGGCTGTCCTCGATCTGGGTCGGCGTGGTTCGGTTGGGCAGCCAGCCATCGCCATAGCGTACCACCCGCCGCAGGACGTTGCGCGCGTTGCCGCCCAGCAACACCGGAGGGTGGGGCTGCTGCACCGGCTTGGGGTACATATACACGGGCGGGAAGTTGTAATACTTGCCGTGGAATTCAGCCTGCTCCTGCGTCCATAGTTCCTTCAGGGCGCCGATAGCTTCCTCGGTCTGCGTCCAGCGGTGATCGAAGTCGCCGCCCATCATCTCGGTTTCTTCGCGGTTCCAGCCGGCGCCGATGCCGAACACAAACCGGCCATTGCTGTGCCGGTCCAGCACCGAGATCTGCTTGGCGAGGATCAGCGGGTTGCGCTCGGGAACCAGGGTGATGCCGGTGCACAACTTGATCCGGTCGGTGACGGCTGCCGCCATCGCCAGCGACATATAAGGATCCGAGAAGTGGCGGTAGGTCCAGGGTATTTCTCCGCCGGTGGCCGGGAACGGGCTGGCGCTGGTCACCGGCAGGATGGGGTGTTCGTGGTACCAGATGGACTCGAAGCCCAGTTCCTCGGCTTTCCTGGCGATAAACGCCGGGTCGAGAGTATAGGCAGGCAAGGGCACGATAATTCCGACTGACATTTGGATTGCTCCTTTGCGGCAAAACGCCGTGGGACTTTCGATAGTGTCGTCCAAGTTGAGTTGGAGTTTATCAGACTCATCAACTCAATCCTGAAAATCCGATAATCCCGTGAATCCTGATTCCGACGATCGTCGCCGATAAGGAACGCTATTCGCCACCGTCATTGAGCAGACCCCTTGCGAGCTCCCTAGCAGCGTCCAAGTCGTCCACGAAGCGCTCCTCTGGAACGCGCCGGAACACGTTGAGCGACCTCAGGTTGTCGGCCACGGGCCCAGATAGGTTGAGCACGATGCACTCGGTATTGGTGCCCATGGCAGCGTCAATCAACCGCTCCATCACCAGGGCTGCGCTGTCGTCCATATCGGTGGTGTTCGAGAAATCAAAGATAACGACCTCATGTTGTTCAATGTCCGCTCCAACTAACCAGGCCAACTGACTGGCGGACGCGAAGGAAAACTGGCCCCGCAGATCCACCAGTCCCACGCGAGCCTGGAAAAGATCTCCGTTGTCAGCGTGAGCAGGGCTATCAGGGAAAAATTCGCTGTCCAGCAATGGCACGGAAATCACGCTGCTCAGTTCACGCTGCTCCGATTCACGGGCGCGAGCGAACGCGGCGACGATCAGACCAAGCACGATGGCGGTAATCAAGTTCACGAACACGGTGAGGAGCAGGGTGAACAGCATCACCAGCAGGTAATCGCGCCGAACGTGTCGGACCCGCTTGATGAGCCGCCAGTCTATGATGTCCCAACCTGCCTTGATCAAGACGCCGGCCAATGCGGCCAAAGGTATCGGTTCGGCGATTTTCCCGAGACCCAAGACCAGGACGAATAACGCGCTGGCGTAGATCACGCCGGAGACCGGGCTCCTGCCGCCGGCGCGGATGTTGACCGTGGTTCCCGTCGTGGCGCCGGCGCCGGGAAGCGCTCCCAGGAGTCCTGCCGCTACGTTGCCGATGCCCTGTCCGACAAGCTCCCGATTCGATTTATGGCGGGTGCGGGTCAGCGAGTCCGCCACCAGCGAGGCAACCAGGCTGTTGATCGATCCGATGAGGGCCAGGATCAGCGCCGGCTGCACGGCATTCAGCAACACACGGAGCGCCATCTCCGGCATGTGCAGGGAAGGGAGACCCTGGGGAAGGGCTCCGATCACTGGCGCGTCTCGCAGCCATAACGTCGCCATCAAGGTCCCGACGACCAAGGCCGGGAGCGGCCCAGGCACAAATCGCCCCAGCTGCCGGGGCCAAAACACGCAGATTGCCAGCGACGTCAGCCCTATGATAACGGCGTGCAGGTTTGGCGCGAACAATGCCTCCGGCCAGAAGCGTAAGATGCCAAAAATCCCACCCGATGCAGCGTCAGCGCCCAAGAAGGGCAGAGTTTGGACTAGGATGATAATCACGCCGATGCCGGAGGTGAATCCGGCAATCATGGAGTACGGTGTGTAGGTGACGAAACGTCCAATCCGCAGAACGCCCAGCGCTATCTGAATCAGCCCAGCCAGCATGACGATGGTCAAAGCCTCGGATAGGCTATCGGCGTGCTTGGACAACACCACCATCATCCCCACCGCCATGGCCGCGGCGGGATACGCAATCCGTGCCGGGGTGCCGCCGAAAACCGACGCGCAGAACCCCACTACGATGGCGCCGTACATGCCGGCAATCGGCCCCAACCCGGTAGCGACGCCATAGGCGAGCGCCATCGGGAGCACCGTCACCGCCGTGGTAACGCCCCCGGTGGCGTCCCCAAGCAGTTTTCGCAAGTCGTAGTCGTAGGGCAGGCGCATCGGGGTATTTGATACCGCCATTCCGGCATTCTCACCGTTATTCCCGCTTTCGCGGGAATCCAGTGGCCGAACTCACCAACAACGGTTCAGTAGAAAAACCTACTGGCCGGACCTGATCCATTCGGCTACGCGCTCACCGATCATGATGGTGGTGCAGTTGGTGTTGGCGCGGATGACGTCGGGCATCACTGAAGCGTCGGCGACACGCAGGTTCTCGATGCCGTGGACACGGCAGTATTGGTCCACCACCGCCATCGCGTCGCTGTCCGGCCCCATCTTGCACGTGCCGGACAGGTGCTGCCCGATGCAGACTTCTCGCAGCATCCAGTCGTCCAGCGCCTCGTCGGAGACCAGATCGTCCGCTGTGGGTGAGATCA
The DNA here is from genome assembly GCA_009840165.1 of Chloroflexota bacterium. Taxonomy (GTDB): domain Bacteria; phylum Chloroflexota; class Dehalococcoidia; order Lucifugimonadales; family UBA3495; genus Bin87. Next base: position 54,124 of record VXOG01000032.1, on the reverse strand, counting down.
AGCCATCGTAGATGTTGCCAAACTGTTTGTGATCCAGGAGGCGCAGCACTATGCGCACGGCCTCGCGCATCCGCTCACGGTCCCAGTCAGCTTCCAGGTAGCGGCAGTCGATGTAGGGCTGCACGTCCGGGTCGGTGGATTGCAAGGTGAGCTCACCGGCGCTTTCGGCCAGTTCCATCATGCAGGTGAGTCGGATGCCCTCATTATCGAAGGGATCGCCGCCCAAGGGCGTGGAGAAGGACGAGGGAAAAATCTGCATATCGTTGCGGGCGTCTGAGCCGCTGGCGGTATAGCGCAGCACCGTCTGGATACGCGGCGCGTCCGGGTCCAGCGGGAAGTCGTCCTTGACCTTGACCCGCACCGGCACCAGGGGATGGTCACGCAGGTTCTTGCCCACGCCCGGCAAATCCTTCACCACCGGTATGCCCAAGCTCCGCAACTCTTCAGACGGCCCCACACCTGACAGCAGCAGCAGTTGCGGCGAGGCGATGGCGCCGGCGCACAGGACGATCTGCTCGGCCTCGATCCGGAACGTCTCTTCGCCGCTTTCGACCTCTACCCCGACTGCCCGCAGATCGTCAAACAGGATGCGCCGCACCCGCACGTTGGCGCGGATGGTCAGGTTGAGCCGGTGGCGATTGGGATTTACGTAGGTTAGCGCCGTGCTCATGCGCACGCCGTTGGGGTTGTTCATTGGGAATGGACCGACACCGGTGGATTCGGGGTGATTGTGGTCATACACCTCCGCATATCCGATGTCGGTGCAGGCGTTGTGGAAAGCTTCCTGCAACGGCAGCCAGTTCTCCCGGCGATGGCGACGCACCGGAATCGGCCCGTCAAAGCCATGGAAGTCGTCGGATATATCGGTGTCGGTCTCCTGCCGGCGGAAGTACGGCAGCACGTTGATGTAGCTCCATTCGTCGTTGCCCCAGGACGCCCAGTTATCGTAGTCCTCGGGCACGCCGCGCAGGAACACCTGGCCGTTGATGGCGCTGGTGCCTCCCACCACACGACCACGGGGAACGTTCACGGGTTCGGTCTGGCGCGGGGTGCCCGTACCCACGAAGGACCAGTTATGAGGGGCGCCCATCTCGGATGCACGTGGCGCGTAGCCGAATTTCAGGTCGTCGGGCGTCTGCTCAAGGTCGGGGTAGTCCGGTCCCGCTTCGAGCAGCAGCACCGAGCGGTTGGGGTCTTCGGACAGGCGGGTAGCCATGGTGCCGCCGGCGGAACCGGCGCCGATCACGATAACGTCGTACTTCATGCGGTTTCTCCTGGGTAACACAAAGTCATGCATAGGGGCAGGTTTGAAACCTGCCCCTACAACACTTGCAGAAATCCCTCCGTGGTCATCACCGTGCCCTGGCGCGGATACACCTTTTCGGTCAAGACGCGATGCACTTCCGGGTCTCCGTCGGAGCAGGCATCGGAGACGACGACGAACGAGTAGTTTATGTCAACGGCCCAGCGCACGGACGACAGAACGCAGCCGCTGGTGGCGACACCCATGATGACGAGGTTGTCGCGGCCCATCTCGCGCAGGGTGACGTCGAGCGCGGTGGTTGAAAACGGGCCGGGTCGCACCTTGGTGATAACCAATTCACCCTCCGCCGGAGCGACACCTTCATGCAGCTCGACGTCGGGCGCGTACTCGGCGAACGGGCCGCCGCGGTGCACCACGTAGATGACGGGTATGCCGGCAGCGCGTGCGCCGGTCAACGCTCGGGCGGCGTTGCTGACCACCACATCCGGCTCGGAGGCTACGTTGGAGATGATACGCTGCTGAAAGTCCATAATCAGCACGGCGGTGCGGTCGGTGTTGATCCTGGTTGCCTGTTGTGCCATGACGTTCCTCCCTCAATGAATGCGGATGGGAAGGCTGATGTTGCGCGGTATTATAGCGTCAAACAAGTAGGGGCGACGCATGCCTCGCCCCAACGCCGGGGGCAAACTCCGGGGCGGCCGGACACTGTCTGTTTTTAAAATCTGAAGCTGCCGCCGAACTTAAGGGGGTGGATCTGGGGGGGG
>VXOG01000032.1:0-52086 GCA_009840165.1 Chloroflexota bacterium | reverse complement strand
GCCGCGGGGTGCGGCTCGCCCCCCCCCCAGCCCACACCTACCAGGGCGGCCGGGCGCGGGCGGGGGGCCGCCCCTCCCCCCCCCCACCCGGGCCCGCCCCCCCCCCCCCCCCCCCTACAGCGGGCTCAAACTCCGTGGCGGCCTTACAGGTTCAGCGGGTGTTCCTCGTAGTCCTTCACCTTGTCGTACACCTGGATGCGGTGGCGGTTCGCCTCCAGGACGAAAATACGGTCGTTTTCGTCCACGCGAACCGAGACGGGCCGACGGAATCGCCACTCCGGTTCGAGATTGACGCGACGCCGCGCCTTCACGATGTCGGGGTTAGCGTCGATGTAAGTCTGTGTCCACGGTGAGGGCTGCTGCGCGTCGCCGACCAGTGAAGTGATGAACCTGCCGTCGGGCGCGTACACCTGTAGCCGGTGGTTGCCCCAATCGGTGACGTAAACGTCGCCCTCGGAGTCCACCGCCACGCCGGTGGGGCCGTGCAAGTCGCCAACGCCGGAGCGAGGCGCGGCCTCGAACTTGAGCAGGAAGTTGCCGTCGGCGTCAAATTTCTGGACGCGGTTGTTTTTCCAGTCGGCCACGTACACGTTGCCGTCGGCGTCCAGGCACAGGCCCCAGGGCAGGTTGAACTGGCCGTCGCCGTCGCCATGGCTGCCGAAACCGCCGATGTGCTTGCCCTTGTGGGTGAACCTCTGAACGCGGTGGTTCTGGCTGTCCACGACCAGCATGTTGCCGTCGGCGTCGAACGCTATCCCGCACGGGCCGTTGAGCTCGCCCTTGCCGTCGCCGGCCTCGCCCCAGCAGGAAATGAACCCGCCCTCGGGGTCGAACACGGAAATGCGATTCAGGAAATCGTCGGAAGCGTACACGTTGCCATCGTTGTCCAGCGTGATGGAGCGGGGCCAGACGAACTGCCCGTCGCCGCGACCGTTCGCCCCGAACTGGCCGAGGAACTGGTGATCCTGGGTGACGCGACTGATACGCTGCCCGAGTTCTTCCGCGCCGCGACTGATCACGTACATCACGTTGTCATCGCCAAGCGCGAAGTCCTGCGGCGACCAGAAACCCTGACCTGACATGCCATACATGCCGATGCAGTAGCTGTAATCAAAGACCCGGCCGGCGGCCACTGTGGTAAGCATGGTTGACCTCCTTCACACAGTCATGCGGGGGGAGCGCCCCCTCACCCCAATCCTCTCCCACGAGGGGAGAGGAGCAGATCGGTGCGCCGGCTACACAAAGTCCAGCTTCTCGAAGTTGCCGCCCACGATGGGTACGGCGTCCAGGCCCAGCCAGTTTTCGATGACCGTGGAGTAGAGGCCGCGGAAGTCGTAGTTGGGCTCGAGGTCGCCCTGGGTCAGGTCCTCGGGCCGCAGGGATGGGTAGGAGCTGTAGTGGCCGCCCTTGACCTGGTTGCCAATGACGAAGGCCGCGCCGCCGGCGCCGTGGTCGGTACCCGTGCCGTTGTCCTTGACGCGGCGACCGAACTCGGTGAAGAGCACCATGATCAGGTTGTCGCCGGCGTCATGCTCGGACAGGTCGTCGAAGAAATCGCTGATGGCGCGAGACATGTCGATCCACAGCTTGGTGTGCATCGGCGGCTGGTTGAAGTGTGAGTCGAAGCTGCCGTGCTGCGTGTAGAACATCTGGGTGCCCAAGTCGGCCAGATAGACCTGGGCGATGTCCCGCAAGTACTTGGCGATGGGCGTGTCGGCATACTCCACGGTGGACGTGTACTGCTCCGGCGCGCTGCGGATGATGTCGGCGCCCTTCAGCGCGTCCCGTCCAGTCTGCCCCAAGTAGTCCATCGTCGGGCCGGCGCCAACGGTGGGCGAGTACATGCGAGCAAAGCGGTCCAGGATTTTGTTGTGCTCCTCCTCGGCGGCAACGCCGGGCACGCTGGACAGCACGCCATAAGACGCCAGGTTCGACACGGACGTCACCGGAGTCCCACGCAGGGCCAACGCGCGCGGCAGCCCCTGGCCGAAGTTCACGCCCTTAAGCACGTTCTCGCCCCGGGGGTCAAGGTCGCGAATCACGCGACCGGCCCAGCCCTCGGTGCCGACGATGTCGGGTTCGCAGGTGTGCCAGATGTCCATGGAGCGGAAGTGGGAGCGCGGGGAGTTCTCGTAGCCGATGCCGTGGATGATGGCCATCTTGCCGTCGTCCCACAACTTCTTGATCGGCCCCATGTTAGGGTTGAACCCGATCTGGTCATCGATGGGGAGCACCTGGTCGGCGGGGATGCCAACCTTGGGCCGAGCGTCGTAGTAGTGCTCGTTGGTATAGGGAATGATCGTATTCAGGTAGTCGTTGGCCCCCGTCATCTGGAGCACCACCACCACCGGGTCTTTCTTGGTCGTCGCCATTCTGTTCCTCTCCCTCCTGCTGCTCGTCGTTCCGGCCTTCGCTGGAATTCAGCATTTCCGGTAGGGGCGAATGATTATTCGCCCCTACGCCACGGTGTTACGCAAACTGGAAATCGCGGGATGCGGCGATCAACGCCAGCATCACGCCGACGCGCTTTTCGGACTCTGCGGCGTCCGCCTCAGTATCCCACCGCAGTTCACCGTCTTCACGCGCCTGGTCGAGCAGTTCGGCGCGCGTACCCTCGCCGACCTCGATGGGGCCCACCAGATCCAGGCATGCGTCCACCAACTGCTCGGGACTCAGGGATCCCTGGTTCCGCAAGTTATCTACGATGGAGCGCACGCCGGGCAGCGACGTGTCGCCGAGCAGGTTGGCGGCGAAGTTCACCCGCCGCACCAACGCGCCGCCGTCGATCCACTCGCTGCCGGTATGCCAGCTTTCCACGCTGGGCGGATTCAATAGTTCCTGCCCCTGGAAGGCGCACTCGAAGGCCAGCGAGTTGAACCCCGGGCGAGGCGCGCTGAAGTTGCCCGCCAACCGCGCGGTGCTGATTACCAGCTCGGCGGGACTCTTCACCCGGCTAAACCGTGCATGCTTGAAAAAGTCCGAGTTGAACAGCACCCGCAGCATCGCCCGAATGTCGCCGTCCGACTCATCGTAGGCGGCTACCAATTGGTCGATGGCGTCGGGATCGTTGGGCGGCGTGATGTTCCAGCTGGGAACCTGCGGCTCGTCGGCGACGAAGAAGTTGTACAGGTGACGCGACAGGAACCGCGCCGTGGCCGGCTGATTCACCACGATGTCGATGATGTCCTGGCCGTCGAAGTTGCCGGTGTGTCCCAGGAACGTCTTTTCACCGTCGTCGTGATCTTCGGGACGGTACTCGAAGTTCCAGTAGAACCGTCCCAGGGGGTTGCGCGGAATCTTCGGGCCGATGGTCCAGCCGGTGAAAGCCCGCGACGCTTCCTTGATGTCGTCTTCCGAGTAGTTGCCCACGCCCATGGAGAACAGTTCCAGCAATTCGCGGCCCCAGTTCTCGTTGATGGCGCCCATGTGGTTGCCGTTGTTGTCCAGCCAGAAAATCATGGCGGGGTTTTGCGCCAGTTCCACCAGGATGTCGCGGAACTTGCCCAGCCCGACGCGGCGGAACATGGCGATCTGCTGGGTCAGCTCAGGCGGGTTGTCCACCTTGGAGTTGCCGGTGGCGAAGAGTTGGTGCCAGAACAGCGCCATCTTCTCTTCCAGCGGCCGCTCCGTGTTGATCATGCGATAGACCCATTCCGCCTGATTCAGCGGGGGCCCCAGCGCGCCCTCGTAACCGGGCATGTAGCGGAACAGCAAGTCGTCATCCACCGGCTCGAATCGCTCCGGATTGAGCAGGTCTTCTACCGTGGCTTCATAGCCGCTCTCTGTCATGTCGCGCAGTTCATCGTGGCTGGCGCCGAATCCGGCCCGCCGCATCAGATGGCCCATCAGCGCGATGTCTTCTCGATTAGCCACCGTTTCACCCCCTCAAGTGGACTGGTCAGCGTTTAGTCTAGCCGATGTCTCATTCCGTCAACTGAATGGTTCAATGCTACGAAATGCCCCGCACACTGTCAAGAAAAGCAACCGTGATGCTCTATTCTGCTACCTCCCGCTTCCAGTAGTAGTACACGGAGCAGTCGGTGGGGTTCTGCGGCACGAACAGGGGCATGGCGGACACCAACTCCCAGCCCGACGCGCCCCGTTCGTTGAGGAACTCTTCGTCCACGGCGTCCACATTCATTCCGTTGCCCACGAATCCGCCGGAGCGGATGGGCATTTTGTCAACACGGTATTCCCATTTCATGGCGTCAGACCCCTTCCTTCACCCAGTCGGCGCAGCGTTCACCAATCATAATGGTGGTGCAGTTGGTGTTGGCGCGGATCACATTGGGCATCACCGATGCGTCGGCTACCTTGATGTTCTCCAGGCCGTGGATGTTCAGGTGTGGGTCCACCACCGCCATGGGATCGCTGGCCGGCCCCATCTTGCAGGTCCCTGATGCGTGGGTGGTGTTGAACACCGTGCGCCGCATCCAACTGTCCAGGGCATCGTCGGACGCCAGATCCTCCGGCGCGGGTTGCTGTATTTCTTCGACAATTGGCCCGAAGGCGTTATTATCCAGCAGGCTCACGCTGATGCGCACGGCCTCCCGCAACCGCTCCCGGTCTCGTTCCGGCTCCAGGTAGCGGTAGTTCAGCGACGGCTGGACGTGCGGGTCGTTGGCGGATAGCCGCACTTCGCCGGCGCCGTCGGCCAGCTCCAGGATGCACTGGATGCGGACACCGCCCGGCTCGAAAGGATCCGCGCCGCCGATGGGTGTGGAGAAGGATGACGCCGTGATTTGCATATCGTTGCGGTCGGGCGAGCCGGTGGCGGTATAGCGCAGCGCCGTCTGGGTACGCGGCGCCAGCGGGTCCTGCTCGTGGTCGTCGCGCACCTTGGCGATGACGGCGACGATGGGATGGTCACGCAGGTTCTGGCCGACGCCGGAGAGTTCGTGAATCACCGGAATCCCCATCTCGCGCAGATGGTCAGCCGGCCCGACGCCGGACAGCATCAAAATCTGCGGTGAAGCCATCGCGCCGGCGCTGAGCACAATCTGGCCGGTCTCAACCTGGAAAACCTCGCCGCCGCTCTCAACCTCCACACCCACCGCCGCATTGCCCTCGAACAGGATGCGCCGCACCACCACGTTGGGGCGAACCGTCAGGTTGAGACGATGCCTAACTTCCCGCAGGAACGTCAGCGCAGTGCTCATGCGGACCCCTTCGGGGTTGTTCATGGGAATGGGGCCGACACCGCCGGAATCGGGATGGTTCATGTCCTCGTCCGCCGGATACCCCGCCTCCAGGCAAGACTGAACGAACGCCTGCTGGAAGGGTAGCCACGTTTCCCGGGCGAAGCGGCGCACCGGTATCGGCCCTTCCGAGCCGTGGAAGTCGTCGCTGATGTCCATATCGGTTTCCATCTTGCGGAAATAGGGCAGCACATCGACGAAACCCCAGCCGTCGTTGCCCTCGGCAGCCCAGCTGTCGTAGTCCTCCGGCACGCCGCGCAGCAGCACCTGGCCGTTGATGGCGCTGGTGCCGCCGACCACCTTGCCGCGCGGCGCCGGCAGCATCTCGGTCTGCTCCGGCGAACCCTGGGCCCACCAGGTCCAGTTGTGGGGCGCGCCTTGGGCCGAGGCGTCGGGCTTGTAGCCGTACTTCAAATCGTCGGGGTAGTGTTCGTATTCCGGATAGTCGGGGCCCGCCTCCAGCAGCAGCACCGAACGGTTCGGGTCTTCAGCCAGCCGGGAGGCGACCACGCAGCCACCCGAACCCGCGCCGATAACAACAACGTCATACTTCATTTCGTCACCTTTCGTAACGTTGGTTTGCGTATTTTGAAACTCGGGCAAGGATAAAGCACGGCGGTGACATTGAAAAGAGTCGCCCTACGGATGACGGCGAAACCGGCAGACACTATAATCGTGCCTACCGTGCGCGGCATTGCGCCAGGGAGGACGCTATGAATTTCGGCATGTTCACCGATTTCCACGTCGGCGAAAACAAGACCCAGGCAGAAGCGTTTGATGAGTCCTTTGCCCAGATCGACGCCGCCGAGAGCATGGGCTTCGATACCGTGTGGCTGGCGGAGCACCACTTCAGCCCCGAGCGGGCCGTGCTGGCCTCGCCCATGGTCATCGCCAGCGCCATTGCGGCGCGCACCCAGCGCATCCGCACAGGGTTGGCGGTGCAGGTGCTGCCGCTCACCAACCCCCTGCGCGTCGCCGAGGAAGCCGCTACAGTTGACCACATCAGCAAAGGCCGGTTCGAGTTCGGCATCGGGCGCAGCGGACTCACCAAGTACTACCAGGGTTACAACGTACCCTATTCGGAAAGCCGCCCCCGGTTCCTGGAAGCGTTGGAAATCATCATGAAGGCGTGGAACAGCGACGAGTTCTCCCACGAGGGCGAGTTCCACAGCTACCAGGACGTTACGGTGGTGCCCAAGCCCTTTCAGCAGCCTTACCCGCCGGTTCGCGTCGCGGTGGCCGGCGAGGACACTTTCCCGCTGATCGGGAGGCTGGGACACCCGATTTTCGTGAGCGCCAACACCGCCAAAGCGCAGTTGCAGGAGCGCATCGCATCCTACAATGCCGCCCGCGCCGGGGCCAGCCACACCGGAACCGCCGACATAGCGATCCGTATTCCGGTGTACGCTGCGGAGACCACCGAACAGGCCCACTCGGAACCTGAAGCCAGCGCCATGTCGGCCATCCAGTACGCGGCCAGCGAGTTGGTTAAAACCGCGGCCAGCGAGGAAACCGCCGAGCGCATCCGCCGCACGGCTAACACACCCTACGAAGAAGTGCTGCGTCAGAGGGTGGCGTTCGGTACTCCGGACGAAATCGTTGAGCGCTTCCGGGGATACCAGGAGGACTTCGGCGTAACCGGCGTCGTCATGGAGGTCAACTATGGTGGCCGTATCCCCTACGACCGGGTGAAAAACTCGCTGCGCCTCATCAGCGAGCAGGTAATGCCACACTTCAAATAGCCGTTGCGATGTTCAAAATACAGTAGGGGCGACGCATGCGTCGCCCCTATATTGTTCCAGATTTAGGACTGGTTCAGTGGGCAGCGCCAACCAGGGCGGCCTGCGCCGCCAACTCCTCGTCCCACGGACCAGAGAGGCGACCCTTTTCGGTGCCGCCGATCATGTAGCCGCTCTCGTCGTGTCCCCACTGTTCGCGGGGCATTTCGTAGGACAGCTCAATGCCATTGCCGTCGGGGTCGCGGATGTAGATGCCGATGGCGTGGCCGTGGTCGGACACCCGGTCGATGGCGATGCCCTTCTCCTTGACCCGATGATACAGTTCCGCCAAGTCGTCCAGGGTGTCCATGTACCAAGCCATGTGGTTCAGGCCCACCTGTCCACCCTGCGGCCCCATGGCGTCATCGCCCACCTGCGTCAACGCGATCTCATGGGAGTTCCCCAGGTCGGCGGACATGAAGGCGGCGCGCCCCGGGAAGAACCCGTAAGTGTGGAGGCCCAGCAGGTCCTCATACCATTCGCGGGAGCGTTCCGCATTGCGGACGAAGATGTTGACGTGTCCCAGGTTTCTCGGTGTGTAACCCATAATCTCCTCCCTTTTCCGCAACCAATCAAGATTTTGGCGATTGTGGCACGTATAGCCAATATGGGCAAGGCCGCACAGCGGGCTCCGTCGATTTACCCAATCTCGTTGCTCAGACTATAGATCTGACCCGGGTGGCCTCCTGGCGGCAGACCGAGCGGCAGGCGGACGTTGAGCAGGTAGGGGCGCTTTTCGTCCTCCACCACCCGCAGGCCGCGCTCGATGGCGTCGCCGATGGTAGCTTCGTCGGTGGCGTCGGCAGCCTCCACGCCGTAGCCTTCGGCCAGCTTCACCGGATCGATGTTGTCCAAGACGACCCCCCGATACTCGCCGGTGTCCTTCATCTGCGCGCCGGCGTTGTACCACGAATTGGCGACGATGCCGTAGGCGCCGTTGTTGGAGATGACGTACATCACCGGAACGCTGTGGCTGGCCGCCGTCCATAGCGCATGATCGGAGTAGTACAGCGACCCGTCACCAACCAGGCCGACCACCGGCTTGTCCGGCGCGCCCAGCTTTGCGCCAATGGCCGCCCCGGCGCCGTAGCCCTCGGATCCGCCGGCAGGCCGGATGTACTGGTTGTTGCCGGCGTCGCCGGTGTTGTCCAGGATGTCCTGGGCCACCGCAAACTGCTCGATGGTTACCAGGCCGCCGCCGCGTCGCTCCAGCGCCTCGTCCAGCGCGTCGCCCAGCGCCACGGCGCGGACCTTCCCATCCTGTGGGGCGACGTTCTGGGCGTTGGCACGCAGCCGTGCCCGCAACGACGCGACCTCTTCTCGCGCCCAGCCACGGCGGTCCGACATGTCGTCGCCATCGGTGGCGTCCAGCAGGCTCTGGGCGGCGCGCTTTTCGTCGGCCAGCACCGCCAGGTCCAGGCCGGGAATGTTCTCCAGGTTCTCGGCGTCGGCGCCGATGGCGATGGTGCGCTGGGTGTTGAAGAACGCGGTGTAGTCGCTGGCGTTGCCCGCGCCGTTGTGCGTCACACCGATGCACACGATCAGGTCAGGGTCGATGTCGCCAGCCTGTTCGAGCCGGCGACCGCCGGCATGCAGCGGGTGCTTGATGGGAAATGCCCGGGGGTCGCCGACCACCGGGACGCCGAACCGCTCGGCGAGTGCGGTAACCTCGGCGATTGCCCCGCTCTTCCACACGCCGTCGCCCACGTACATCATCGGCCTTTGAGCGTTGCGCAGCGCGCTGGCCACGGCCTCCACATCGGAATCCGACGGGTAGCCGGCGCGAAATTCCGGCAGGCCACCATCAATAATGTTCGCTGTGTGTTCCTGCGGCCCCAGCAATCGGTCGTACACAGCGAGGTGTACCGGCCCCACCGGCGGAGTCATGGCGACGCGCAGGGCGCGTTCCACGGCGGCCGGCAAGCCCTCCGGCTCGATCACCGTCCAGTTGGCTTTCATCATGGGCGCGGCGATGGCTGTGGGGCCGGCATTGTGGCTCACGTCCAGGCTGATCTTGCCGGCGAAACTGCCGGTGTCGCCGGCGAAGGTAATGACCACCACGGGCAGGCTGCCAGTCCAGATGTTGATCAGCTGACCCATGGCCTGGGCCAGTCCGGCTCCCAGGTGGACCACCATCACGCCGGGAGTAAGGCTGCCCTGGGTGTAGCCGCCGGCCATGGCGGTAACCGCTCCCTCGTGCAGGCCGAGAATGCCGTGGATGTCGGAGCGAGCGTGCAGGGCGTCAAAGAAAAGCGCCTCGCGGGAGCCGGAATTGTTAAACACGTACTTGACGCCGGACGCCACGAGTTGCTCAACCATGAGCCGGGACGCGCTGGCGGTCATCTGCCTAGTCTGCATAGGGTTACTCCTTGAAGGGGATTGAGTAAGCAAGTAATGCAGGCATAGTAAGCCCGTGCCGGGTGGATGTCCAATCGCCTGAATCAGGATTTACCGGATTTGAGGATTTACAGGATTGAGTTGATTCTGCCGGCATGACCAGATTCCCGTGAATCCTGATTCAGACACCCATCCCCTCCCGCAACGCATCCGTCGCCTCCGGCCCATATCGTGCCGCGATCATTGACGCCCCCTCCTCAGCGATCCGCCAATCCCGCGACTGAACCTCCGCCGGCGTTTGACCGGCCAGACGCCGGCCGTAGTCGGCGACGAACCTTGCCAGCGCCGCGTCATCGTCGCCGCCGGCCATCTGGCGGAACAGACGAAACATTGGGTCGGTGCGGGCCGCGTTCCAGGCATCCTCAAAGGTCAACCCTTCCGGGTGGTTGTCCAGTAGCAGAGCGACACCGAAGTCGATTAGGCGGATTTGTCCATCAGGACGCAAGATGATGTGAGAGCGACCTTCCGGGTCGGAGATGGTTGCGTCGTTGTAGCAAATGCCGGCGGAGTGCAAAAGACTCATTGATTCAGCCAACGCCGCCCCCACCAAGCGCATACGTTCCTGAGTGGCCTCTTCCGCCGGCAGGTCGGTGAAGAACCTTCCAACGACGTAATCCTCACAGATGAATCCTGCAATGCCGGCCAGTTGCGCCGGGCCGACGCCCAGATTCCCCGCAATCGCGGCAATCTCGGCCTCGCGGCTGCTCTGGCACGGTTTGATGACCACACCGGCGGACTCGCCATTTATGATGGCGACGCGGCCACGGGTGCGCCCATCGTACCGTATGGATACCGCATCTGATTGCGGCTCATACACCAGTGGATATGTGGACGGGAACATACCGTACACGGAGAACCGCTCGATGAGATCATCCTCAATGAGCAACTGCCATAGTTCGCGGTCCGTTCGCTCCAGAGGCCAGAGCGGCCACAATCGTTCGGGGCAGTCACCACGCGCAACCGCCTCGTCCCGCAGGGAGATGCTGAAGGGATCCAGAGCCGGCAGGGAGGAAATCACCCCTCTGATGATCGCCAGTTGCTCGTCGGAATAACGGATGTCCAGCCTCAGACCAAATCAGCCGGCATCGGTCAGCGTGAAGAAACCTGGGTTGTCGGCATCGGGAACCAGCGCCCGCACCTGCACCACCGCGTCAGGAATGATCGGGCCGTACACGTGTGGGTACATTTCACCGGACCTAGCTGGTTCCCGGATCACCGGCGAGTCGTTCGGCAGCCGCTCCGTGTCCACATCCAGCGCAAGCAGATCGGTACGGCCCGCGAACAGGCGGGCCGCAACCCGCAGCATCTGCTCCTCGTCGCCGCTGGCGTGGATGAAACCCTCATCCGCTAGAGAGGGCGCGCGGTACTCGCCGGAGGCCAGGCCAGCTTCCCAATCGGTGCGAAAGGCGAGGTGGTAGATGATGGAAGGCATCAGAATACAAACACCATCTCATCAATCTCGTCGAAAATCGATTGCGGCATATCAACGTAGACGTGGACCCTGAAGTACAACGCTGCATTCAAATAGGTTGACTCAACGATCAGATCCCTGTTGTAGGATATGTGGCTATCGGGACTTATCCTACGCAGATAAAAGATTGAATATCCTTGGTCGACTAGATCGGGTCCATCGGAGTAAAAGTGGGAAGTATCCCATGTGAGCGCCCTTTCAGTTAGAACGGCGAACCACAATTTAGCTTCGCCTAGTAGCGTTTCTCCTGGCTCCATCTCCTGCGGCCAGATGGAAATACTACCCGTCAAGATGTCGCCTTCGTATCGGTCAAAATTAACGGTGCCGTCGGGTTCCTCTTCAGCCAGTTCCCAATTCGGATGCACCAGCAGGCGATACATCAATTCGTCGTTTTCGTAGGTCCACCATTTTCCTTTCGGCTCTACCAGGACATCAACGCCTGATACCAGAGATGGCAGGTTTTGCCTTACTTCGGCAACGGAAATCGCAAAGGAAATGCCGTCAGTTCCGGTGTACGACGATGTATTGACTCCGATCACTTGTCCTTGCCGGTTAACCAGGGGGCCGCCGCTGTTGCCGGGATTAATCGCCGCGTCGGTCTGAAAATAGGTTACTGCGTCCCAAGTGCGGCGCGATGAGACTATGCCTCTGGTGACAGCGTATTCTTGTCCTAGCGTGTCGCTCAAGGGAAACCCGAGAGCGAGTACCTCCTCGCCAACTTCTACGCTGTTCGGGTCTCCCATAGGCATCGGCTTCAGGGCGCGGGGTGGCTCCACTTTGACTACGGCTAGGTCCAGAGCCTCGTTCCGGCCCAGCACCTGGCCGGGAAGGCTTCCACAATTGACGATATGGACCGTCACCCTCGGTTCTCGTCCCACTACGTGGGCATTGGTAACGATGAGGCCGTCTGCGGAGACCGCGAACCCGGAGCCGTTGCCAGAATCTGTAACGATTTGCACGAGACCGTCAACAATGCGTTTTACAATCTCGGCTACTGAAAAGTAGGTTTCAGGCATCATCTACCTACACGCCGCCCGCACTGCCCGCGAGATGGCGACCAGGCGGGGGTTGTTAGTCACGCTGGCGCGGAAGCCGTTGGTGATGTAGGCCACCGCCAGGCCCATGGACGGATCAGCCCAGCCCACGGAGGTGCCGGCGCCGCCGTGGCCGAAGGTGCCCGCTCCGTTAGTCGCGCTGGCGCCCATGCGGTTATCGTCCAGCACCAAGCCCAACGAACGCCGCATCCGCGTGCCCAGCGAGAAGTCATTGGCTTCCAGCTGCAACCGCGTCCCTTCGGCAACCGTCTCGGGTTTCATGATGCGCGCGCCGTCCAGTTCACCGCCGTTGCATAGCATGGCGTAGAACCGGGCCAGGCCCCGCGCCGCGAAGATGCCGCCGCCGGCGGGATGCACGGCCTGGTGTACCTCCGGGCGATTGTACGGACGGATCATGCCGGGCCGGTCGCAGTCCTCCATGGCGTGGATGCGCGATACCCGATGCTCCAGTTCGGGCGGCAACCCGACGTACCCGTCATCAATGCCGAGGGGATCCAGGATCTCTTCGCGGAGGAACGCGCCGATGTGTCGTCCGTCGATGCGCTGCACCAGTTCGCCGATGACCCAGCCGAAGTTGCGCGGGTGGTACGCCATGATCTGGCCGGCCGGGTAGTCTGGAATGATGTCCTCCATGCACTTGACCACGTAATCCCAGTCCTGCCAGCGGTCCCACGACAGTTCCGGCGGAGTCTCTGGGAATCCGCCCCGGTGAGTCAGGATGTGCCGGATGGTGACGCCGCCCTTATTGTGCTTTGCGAAACCGGGCCAATACTGCGCCACCGCGTCATCCCAGTCCAATTGCCCGCGCTCCCAGAGAATATGCAGGCACGCGGCGGCCAGCGGCTTGGTTGAGGAGTACAGGATGAACATGGTGTCGGCGTTCACCGGCGTGCCGGCGGCATCGTCGGCCAGTCCGCCCCAGATGTCCACGGCCAGCTTCCCGTGGCGATAAACCGCCAACCCCGCGCCGGGATGCAACCCCTGGTCTATCTGCTGGTGAAAGAGTTTTTCCAATTCCTGAACGGCGGCGGGATCAATCCCCACCTGGTCTTGAATGGTGGCGGTGGTCATCAAAAATCCTCTGCTGAATGCTGGATTCCGGCCCCGTATCGAGTACGGGGTGACCCCATGTCGAGCACGGGGCAGGCTGTTCTTTCGCCGGAATTACGGATGTGGGAGTCAGAATGACGGACGGAGCTAGTCGGTGAATGTGGTTTCCAGGTTGGCGGACAGGTCGAAGAAGTGTTGCAGGCTCTGGTTGTAACGGAAGAAAAGGTCCGCCCGCAGCTGGTCTCCGGTGGCATTGTTGGAAATCTCGTTCAGCATGTCCAGGCTCACCAGGGTCTGGCCAGCCTCTGCGCCACCGTTGGCTTTGATGTTTTCCAGCATCCCACGCCACGAGTCCGGTTCCATCTCGATGAAGAAATCAACGTTGATCAGGTCGTACTCATTGCCCGCGCGCACCGACTTGCACTGGAACGCCTCGAACGTGATCACGTACACATCCTCCCCGACCTTAACGCCCATATCGGCATCAACGGTGCCAAACTGCCGGTAGCCGGCGTCTTCGTTGACCAACCCTTGCAGTGCCTCGAACCAGGCCAAAGAAGGAAATGCGATAGCTGCATCAGCCATTCAGTGTGTGCCTCCTGATGCGTTCGGCCGGCTGAGCGCCGACCCTATTCGTTGAAGTATGGATCGCCGGACTTTTCGGCAGCGGAGAACGGCGCCATCTGCCGCAGGTAGTGGTCGGGATCAGACCCGGGCGACGCCTTGCCCAACGCATCGTCCACCATCTTGTAGTACCGGGGATCCAGGTTCCGGTATTCGTCGGCCTCAGTGCGCCCCTGCGAGAATGACGACATGATGCGCTCCATTCCAGCGTCGCCGCAGTGATCGCAGTTGACGGCTCTTGCCGCCGAAGCGACCTTGAAAAAGAAACTGCTGACCCGGTGGCATGCCTGGCAGCGGTATTCGTAAATGGGCATCGTTTACATCCAGCGCATGGCAGATGAAATTCTGGAATGGGCCAAACTGTGAATTTTTCGGCAAAGCCCGCAAGCGATGGTATCGGAACCGTCCGGCGGTGTCAAAACGCCTAACCCGGCTGCACGCCATCATCAAACGCGGCGGAGTGGCGTTTGATGTCGATCACCGGAGATCCGTCCTGGGCATCCAGCTCAACAACGTCCACTATTCCATTCCCGCTTACTTCATCCACACGCACAGCCAGGATGCGGGCCACGGTTGCCGCAATAAAATTGGGCCGGTATTGGCTGCGGGTGGCGAACACCCCGCGTATCGGATTGACCGGGTTATGTCCCGGGTGCAGCCGCAGTTCGTAGCCCGAAGCGACGGCCCGGTGCAACGCGAACAGCGTCAGGATACGGTCCCCGGGTTCCAGCCCCATCAGTCCATCCGCAAACTCCGGGTACAAGATGATCGTGGAGGTCTCCCGCCGCATTTCATCCGACGGCGCATATTCGCTGAACCCGCTCCGGACGTATCCTATCGGTACGACGCTGATTGATTCCCGTTCCGGGTCGGCCATCTCGTTCAGTCGGCCGCTACCGAGACGCCGACCGCAGACAGGGACGCCAGCCAATCCAGCACGGCAACGCCGGCTTCGGGCATCATGTTGGTCAGCGAGTGGTTTCCACCTTCCAGCACCAGGTACTCGGCGCGCGGGCTATTGACGGCGGCGGTGATCATATCCTGCGGAACGTCCAGCAGGCGGGTGTGGGTCTCCAGCGAACCGGACAGTACGAACATCGGCACTCGGATGTTGGGCGCGTGCTGGATGATATTGTAGCGTTCCAGCGGTCCGTGCTTGTCCAGGTACGCCGCCGCGGAGAACATCTCCTTAATGGGAAAGTCCACGTAGAACAGGTCCAGGGCGCGGCCCTCCGCTTCCATGCGGTCGGCCATCTCCAGATTGGCGCGGAACTCCTCAGCGTCCTCCGACTCCAGGTAGTACGAGCACGACAGGCGCACCGGCGAAACGGGTATGACCGCCGCGACCCTGGCATCAGCTTCGGTCGCCGCGTAGTAGGCGACTTTGACCGCGCCCATGCTGTGGCCCAGGATGCCGATGCGCCGGTAACCCAAGCCCGACAGGTAATCAATGCCGGCGCGCAGGTCCTGGCGGCCTGTGTCCAGGATCTCATAGGCGTTGCCCTCAGCGACACCGGTTTGCCGGTCCACCCATACCGTATCGTGTCCTCGCGTGTTCAGCGTCAGGGCGGCGTAACCCCGGTTGCGGAGATCGTTGGCCATGTTGGAAGTTGCCGCAGTGTAGAAGGCGCGGCCCGACCCGTGAATGCAGAGAACGGCGTCAATGGGGCCGTCCGGTTTGGCGTCCGGGGACGGCTCGAAAAATGCGCCGTCCAGTTCCATTCCATCAGCGGCAGTCAGGCGAATCAAATCAACCAGCATGGGAAAGTCCTCCGTTGGGGTCTGCGATACGCGAATATTACCGGCGTTGACGGCATGGTTGCAATCCTCATCAAATTGTGTAGGGGCGAATAATTATTCGCCCCTACGTGTTCGCAATAGACTGGAATCCCAGATTCCACAGGCTTTACTGCAATGCCAGCAGGTATTCAACCAGGGTCTCTATATCCTCATCTGACAGAGACGGCAGCACTCCGGCCATTGTGGACAGCATCAGATTGCCGTCATAGTCCTGGGACAGTCCGTCGGCGGTGCCGGCGGCGTAGGCGTCCGGTTCAAGAATCGACTCCCGGATGTATTCTTCGGCCGAATAGCCGGGTATCCGGTTGGCGGCGGCGGAACCTATACCATCCAGCGGCGGACCGAGGACACCCTGCGCCACGCCGGAAATGGCGTGGCAGGACGAGCAGGCGGCGGCTCCAACGAACAATGCCTGCCCGGGTGAAGACGCAGTGGTCGCAGCGCCGGGCGCCTCCGGCTGTGGGCAGGCGCCAATAGCGCACGGCGTGGGCACGGCTATCGCCTCGTAATGGGGCTTGTGTTCAACGTGATGCTCAAACGGCTCCTGCCGTGGTTCTGAGAACGCACGCGGCGTTGGCCGGAATACACCAAACAGCAACACCAGGGCCAGGGCCACCACTAATCCCAGCACCAAGCCCGCCACAAATATCTGCCATAGCAGCTCGTGCTCGAACTTCAGGTGCATGAAGAACGCAACGACGCAGAAGAACTTGATGACCGACAGGATCACCAGCGGGGCGATCACGATGGGCGAACCCTGCAATCCCTCCGGGACGATGATGATGAACTCGATGAACGTGATAATCGCCAGGAAGATTGCCAGAATGCCGTACTGCTTTAGGCCGCCATGCACCCCCTCCGGAACGCGCCCGAAGAAGAACCGCCCAATGCCGGCATCCTCATGTCCGCCTTGCTCTTCGTGCGGCAGAGCGCCTTCGTGGCCGGGGTTAGTGCTCATTGCGTGAGTGCCTCCTGGGAACCTTTGGGTTTTGTCCCTGGATTCCGGCTTTCGCCGGAATGACGGTTGCTAGGTGATAATGCCGATGCTGGGTTATTAAGACGGTGTTCAGGTGATGATGCCGGTAATCCACTGCCAGCCCTGGGCCGCGGCGTGCGGCACGTCGGGACCTGCGTCGAAGCCGCCGATCAGGTAAAGCAGGGTGAAGATCACGATCCAGACGATGTCAACGAAGTGCCAGTACAGCCCGGCAATGTCCACGTCTTCGGCGGAAGGCCGGCCCGACTTGTTGCGTGCGGCAATGATGGTCAGGCACAGCAGCCAGAAGAGGCCCAGCGTAACGTGGGCGCCGTGGAACCCGGTCAGCGTGAAGAAAGTGCTACTGAACAGGTTGGTTTCGTATCGCAGGCCCTCAACACGGAACAGGTTGAATTCGTACACCTGAAAACCGATGAAACCGCCGCCCAGGATGATGGTGAATATCAACCACTGTATGAGCCGCTTCTGATTGCCGTTGCGGGCAGCGGCCACCGCCATCACCATCGCAAATGAACTCATCAGCAACACGAAGGTGCTTATGGTGGTGATAGGAACGTCAATTATGTCCTTGGGGTAAGGACCGACGATGCTCTGACCGCGGTACACCATGTAGGTGGCAATCAGGGAACCGAAAAACAAACAGTCGGAGCCCAGAAACACCCACATCAGGAGCTTCCGGTGGCTTATACCGGTGGTGGTTTCCTCCGCATGGGCGGGAGCATGCTCCTCCGGCTCATGCGCCGGTGGGGCGTGGTGTGTATCTGCGTGGGCCAACGGGCGCCTCCTGCTTGAAACGGTTTACAGAGTAGCCGGAAACTGTTTCGGGCCGTTTGGGTCGTATCGCTTTAGTGATGCCCTTCGGCTTCGTGGTGTTCCTCAGCCGGGGGCTCGTTCGACCACCCAATCACGCCGATTATCGTTATCAGACCACCGATGAAGCTCACCGGGAACCTGATGTAGTCCCAGCCAACATCGATCAGCAGTCCGCCGGCCAGCCAGACGACGCCAAACGAGGTGATCAGGGGCCAGTATGAAGGACTCGGCAAGTGGATGGTGGACACGTCAACGTGAGGTTCGGCCGGCACCGTTTCGCCGCGCGCGGCAGCTTCCCGCTTGGTGATCCAGTAGTCGTCCTGGCCCTTGACCACCGGCACTTCAGCGAAGTTGTAAACCGGCGGAGGCGAGGAGATGCTCCACTCCAGGGTCGGAGCGTCCCACGGGTCGTGTCCCGCCTCTTCGCCCTTCTTGATGCTGCGGAAGAAGTTGTGGATGAATACCAGCAGGCTGATCACGATGACGAAATAGCCGATGGTCGCCAGCAGGTTCATGCCTTCCCAACCGAATCCTTCGGCGTAGGTATAGATGCGGCGCGGCATCCCGTTCAGGCCGGCGTAGTGCATGGGGAAGAACGTGAGGTTCATGCCGATGAACATCAGCCAGAAATGAACTTTGCCCAGCGTCTCGTGATACATCTTGCCGGTGATCTTCGGATACCAGTAATAGATGCCGGCGAAGATGCCGAATATGGCGCCGCCAAACAGCACGTAATGAATGTGCGCGACGATGTAGTAGGTGTCCTGCTGTTGGAAGTCCGATGGCGATACGGCATGGGAGACGCCGGAAAGGCCGCCCACGATGAACAGCGCGACGAAGCCGATGGCCATCAGCATGGGCGTTCTCAGGTCGATGGAGCCCTGCCACATGGTGCCGATCCAGTTGAAGATCTTCACGCCAGTGGGTACTGCGATGAGCATCGTCGTGATGGTGAACACCGAGTTGGCGATGGGTCCGAGGCCCACCGTGAACATGTGGTGGCTCCATACCGCCCAGCTCATGATGGCGATGACGATGCCCGAGAAGACGACCACGGGATAGCCGAACAGAGGCTTGCGACTGAAGGTCGGAATGATCTCGGAAACTACGCCCATCGCCGGCAGGATCAGGATGTACACTTCGGGGTGGCCGAAGAGCCAGAAGAGATGCTGCCAGAGGATGGGGTCGCCGCCCGCAGCAGTGTTGAAGAAGTTGGCTCCGAACTGCCGGTCGGCGGTCAGCTCAATCAGCGCAACCGTGATGATGGGGAACGCCAGCACCAGCAGGATGCTCGTAACCAGCGTCATCCACACGAAAACCGGCATCCTCATGAGCGACATGCCAGGCGCCCGCATGTTGATGATGGTAACTACGAAGTTGAAGCCGGCGGCCAGCGACGCCACGCCCAGCACCTGCAAGCTCAGCGCCCAGAAGTCCAGGCCCTTGCCTTCGCTGAACGGCGCGGCAGTCAGGTTGGCGTAGGAGAACCAGCCCGCGTCCGGCACCTGCCCAATCAGGAATCCCCCGTGCATCAGCAGCGCGCCGAACAGGAAGGTCCAGTAGGAAAATGCGTTCAGACGGGGGAATGCCACGTCCCGCGCACCAATCATCAACGGGATCAGGAAGTTGAAGAACGTCGCCCCGAACGGCATGATCACCATGAAGATCATGGTCGTGCCGTGCATGGTGAACATCGCGTTGAACCAGTCGGCGGAAACCATCGAAGCGTCCGACGTAGCCAACTGCATCCGCATGATGCCGGCCTCGATGCCGCCGACGATAAAGAAAAAGAACGCGGAAAAACCGTACAACGCGCCGATACGCTTGTGGTCAACCGTGGTCAGCCAGCTCCACAAGCCGGTGTACGTATTCG
The DNA here is from genome assembly GCA_009840165.1 of Chloroflexota bacterium. Classification (GTDB taxonomy): domain Bacteria; phylum Chloroflexota; class Dehalococcoidia; order Lucifugimonadales; family UBA3495; genus Bin87. Next base: position 33,030 of record VXOG01000032.1, on the reverse strand, counting down.
GGCGGGGTATCACGCCGGTTATGGTTACCATTGTTCAGTTCCTCCGCTACAGCGCGGTCGGTGCGGCCGTGGCCATGCGTTAGCGGTGTCAGTTTGCTTCGTTCAGATTATTGTACCGGAAGATGCCTCTGGGCCATGAGGTATTCAACCAGGTCGCTCAGTTGCTCTTCGCTCAAGTCAGCGCGGTGGTCCAGTCGGGTTTGGTAAATGGCCGCCAGTTCCGACATTCGGTTGCCCGGCTTGATGTCATCAGGGTTGCGGAGCCACTGGCGCAGCGTCTCACGGTTCAGATCGACCAGCCCGGAGCCAATGGTGGTACGGTCTGCAAGGTCGGTCAGATTTGGCGCGGCGAACGCCGTGGGGGGTTCGTTTCCGGTGCGGACGTCTTCCAAGCGCTCCTCGGCCCGCTTACTCAACCATTGGGTATAGGCGATGTAAGTCTGCATCCGCGCGTGCTGCACACCCTCGCCCACCTCGTTCACCTGGTCGGCCGTGCCCACCGTGTGGCAGGTCACACATTGCCCGTCGCCCAGGAACACTAACCGACCCCGCGCCGCCTCTGGCGACATCGGCTCAGCCAGATCACCACCCCAGCCGTCAACCCACGCTTTGTACTCGGCCTCGGGCATGGCGTGAACGCGGAACTTCATCTGCGCGTGGGCAGTGCCACAGAACTCGGCGCACTGTCCGTAGTACATCCCGGCATCTTCGGCCAGGAACCACATCTGATTGGCGCGAGTCGGCACCACGTCCTGCTTGCCGGCGAGCTTGGGAATCCAGAAACTGTGAATCACGTCATCGCTCTTCAGGGTCATGATGACGGGCCGGTCAACAGGAATCCGCATTTCGTTGGCGGTGGTAATCAGTTCCATCTGCTCTTCGGCAGGTTTGCTGGGATCGTGATCGGGGTAAGCGTCCTCGTAGCGGAATTCCCACCACCACTGGTGGCCTACGGCTTCGATGTACAGCGGTTCCTTGCCTTGCTCTTTGGCCAAAGCGATGGCCTCTCCGGGTTCCAGCTTGAACAGAACCACCACCGACCAGATGCCCAGTCCCAGGATCAGGATGGTGGGAATAATCGTCCATGCGATTTCCAAGGGCGTGTGACCGTGCGTCTGCGGCGGCAACGGATCCCCCGGCTTTCTCCGGTATCGGATTGCCGCGTACAGCAACGCTCCCTCGACCAGCACGAATACCGCAACCATGGTCCAAAGCAAGACGTTGAACAGGAGCAACTGCTCCCTGGCAACCGGGCCGTTGACACCGAAAGTGGATTGATGCGCATTGGCATCGCAACCGAGAGCGGCAAGCGCCAGAATACCGCCAAGGATCGCCAATGCAACCAACGAACGGCGACCGGAACGGCGGGTGGGAGATTCGGAGGTGTTGCTCACCGGAATCGCGCGGCTAGACTCTGGAACGAAGGTCGTCTCGGAGTTGGTCGGTGAGTCTTTCTCAGCGGAGGGCAACAGCCCCATCGTGAACCCCCGGATACGGCGGAATGACGGTGACCGCCGTGTGTGCAAAATTTCACTAGCGGCGCGTACCATAGCACACGCGCCTATACCTGTCAATTTGCGAACCCTGCCGGCCAGGGGATTTCGTGAGCGCAATGAACGCGGAGTTCATCGCCGCCCGGTGGCTATAATAAGAGTGAGAGTCTGCCTTAATCGGAGCGCCAATTATGATAGTTACCGTAACTCCAGAGCTGAGGGCAAACATCGCCGAGTTTTGCATCAGGAAAGGCATCGCCAAATTCGCCCTGTTCGACCCCGACCTACAGGGCCGGCCCAATCCCCACGTAGATGTCTATGCGCTGGTTGAGTTCGCCCCCGGCGTGAAGGCAACCGATTTCTCGTGGTGGTACGGGGACCTGGAGGAAGAGTTGGAAGAAATTGTCGGCTATCGGACGGGGGTACGGACGGCAGAGGAACTGCACCCGGCGTTCCGTGATGAAATCGTTGCTACGGTGAAAGCGCAATATGAACAGGCGTGACGACTCACACCGCGTCATCGACATGCTCCGTTATGCCGAACTTGCCATCGCAGTGCTGGATGGCGATAGCTTGGAACAATTATCGCAAGATGTAGTCAAAAGCGCCGCTTTGTCCAAGTTCGTGGAGAACGTGGGTGAAGCGGCGTACAAGTCGGATCCAGGCACGTTGGCCAGATACCCGCAGGTGGATTGGCCCCGCATGATCGGGATGCGGCACCGACTGGTTCACGAGTACTACAACATCCGGCTGGATATTCTGCACGACGTTATCGTCAATTACCTGCCGCCGCTCATAGAAGACTTGGGCGGATCCGGCCGACTTTCCTGACCGGCCCGGCGAATCCTGCGCATGAATGCGCTGTTACGTCCGCCCGCCATTCCGGTTGCGCTGCCTTATATCGCAACGTTCAAGTTCGACTTGACCACGCTGTCCACCATCACCGCCACGAACAGCAGCGCCAGATAGGCCAGCGAATACAGGTACGTCGCTTTCGCCCTGCCCCGCGAGTCCTCCCGCCACAGCCGCCACGCCAGCCAGATGAACGGAGCGCCCAGTACCGCAGCACATGCCAGGTATATCAACCCAACATCCGGCAGCAGCGCAAACATCAGCGTAAGTCCGGTCAGCGCGATGGAATACAGGAAGATGTGCAGGGTAGTCTGGCCGCGTGATGAAACTACCGGCAGCATCGGCACTCCGGCCTGCTCGTAGTCCTTCTCAATCAACAGGGACAACGCCCAGAAATGCGGCGGCGTCCAGAAGAAAATGATGGCAAACAGGTACACCGCCGGCAGGTCCAGGCTCCCGGTCACGGCTACCCAACCCACCATCGGCGGTACGGCTCCCGCTGCGCCTCCAATCACGATGTTGTTCGGGGTCGTCCGTTTGAGCCACAAGGTATAGACGAATACGTAGAACAGGCTGGCCAGCAGCGTCAGGATCGCCGCCAGCGGATTCACCAGCGTTGCCAGCAGCGCGAACGCTGCCACGTTCAACCCGATGCCGAACGCCAGCGCGTAACGGGGCGACACCCGCTCCCCGGCCACCGGACGGCTCTGCGTGCGTCGCATCTCACGGTCTATGTCCCGATCCAGGTGCTGGTTGATGGCGTTGGCCCCGCCGGACGCCAACGCGCCCCCGATCCAGACCCACGCCAGTGTCACCAACGACGGCACGCCCTGTTCGGCAAGAAACATCCCGCCCGCTGCGGTCACCAGCAACAGTGAAATGATCTTGGGCTTGGTCAGCGTTACGTAGTCTCGGGCAACCGCTCCAAACGACTGCCGGGTTGACTCACCCGCGCCAACTGCTGCCGCGCCGGCCTCCAGAGTTTCGGCGTCCCGTTGGGCCTGTGGCGCGTTCCCGGCCATTCTAATCCACCTGCTCCCAAGCCCGGACACCCCAAACCGTCCGCGCGTTGAGATACGCGATCACGGCCATTCCCACCGCGCCGGCCCAAACCGCCGTCGCCGCGGTCAGATGCAGCGCGCGCCAGTGGGCCTGGAAGTCCAGCCAGATTGTCGCCGCGCCTACAATTACCTGGGCTACGAAAGTCAATAAAGTCAACCCGGCCAGCCACCGCAACGTGCCATCGGTTCCTCGGCCGACGCTGCATCGCCACACCGCGTAGAGCAACAGCGCCCCCAGAACCAGCACCACGTATCTATGGAACATGTGGATTCCTGACAGGTGCGTCATGGGGAAGGCGCTGCCGTGGCACAACGGCCAGGTCACACAGCCGCCGGTCGCCCCCATCGCCGTTACCACCGCGCCGGAAATGATTACCACGTAAACGCCCGCTGCGCCGGCTATCGCCCAGCGGTGGTAACCGTCGCCCGTTGCCGCCTCCGTTCGGGTGATCGGAGTGCGGTACGATGCGACCATTATGAACAGGCACACGGCAAACAAAGCCTCCGCAGTGCCGAGATGTAATGCCACGATCTCTCCCGGAAGATGTGTCAAAACCGTCACACCACCCAGCAACCCCTGTACAATCAGCAGGGGAACCGAAATTGCCGCGGGAATCCACACCCACCGGTCATTCCGGTATCGCGCCAGGGCCACTATAGCCGTCGCCAACACCAACGGCCCCACGATTACGGAAGCCACGAAACGATGGGTGTATTCAATAATCGCCGTGTATTCTAAAGGCGGCAGCAGTTTGCCGTAACATAGCGGCCAATCCGGGCAACCCAAGCCGGACTCTGTGACCCGGACGATACCTCCGATTATCACCAGAATGAAAACGCTGATCGCGGTAACAGTGGACAGCCCCTGTAGCCAGGTAAAGCGCCTGCGCGCGCGGTCGGGTTGTCCGGCAATGCCAATCGCTGCCATTTACGTCCTTCGCGGCCGACCCTTTTTGTGTCCAGACGGCGGCCAGCGACAACTATAATGATAAAGCACGTCGGTTTGATTTGCTACTTTTTGGCGTTGCTGCTGGCCTCATCGTTGGCCTGCGACGCTAGTCAGACGCCCGACTCCGGCCACGGCGACGGCTACTCGTTGTATCCCAAGCTTCCCCACGTCACCGGACACATTGACCGGGTGAACCCTCAGGCCGACAATCCCCGCCACTTCAAATTACTCGCCATCACGGACGAGGATGGAACAAACTGGGAATTCCGCTCGGATGGTTGGGTGGGCGTATCGGTGGGTCACTTGAAAGACCACCAGATACAGGGAACCACGATAACCGTGTGGTACGAGACCCAACCTGACGGCTCTCTCCTGGCTCGTTTCGTTGGCGACTAATCGGAACGTTGGCTGACGTTTACTCCCTGCTCACGTTCTTGACCGTCAAATTCTGCAACGTCCGCGCTCTGCGCAGCCGGCTGGGCCGGCTGCCTGCTGGGAACCGCCACCGGCCGGTGGTCAACTTCAGCCTCGCGCCGGCTCGGGAAAATAAGCCTGAACAGCACGTAGATGAGCCGCAGCCCGAATTCCAGCGCCACCAGGAAGAACAGATAATAGGCAATGGTATCCAGGTGCGCGTTGATTTCCCCCAGTGTTTCCAGGGACGATTCCAAATTGAAAAGAGAGGTCGTGTCGATGATGAATACGCTCAGCACTGCGAAAGGCAATATCTTGGCCAGGTCGCGGGAAAGCTCCTCGTTGTAGTACGCCGTAACGCGAATCGCGCTAACAGTCGCCATGGCAATCAACAATATGCTGGACAGTTCGCGGTCTTCGGACAGGAATACCAGGATCAGCGTGAGCGCCGCGAACCAGAAAAAAGCAAACGCCGGGAACAGAACAACGTACCGTATAACGTACCAGATGAGGAATATCAGATCCCAGAATGCCGCGCCGCGTACTGCATCGTTCCTGGACAAATCCAGGCCGAACATATCCCGCGCCGCCACGAAACGGTAGAACTTGAAAACGAAAACGGCATACGCCGTCATGCCCAGCACCACCACCAATACCGGCCACAGCAACTGCTGCGCGGCGTCCACCGACAACCCGCCGGGGAAAATCAAGCTAATATCCAACTGCCCCATCCTCCGCACACCATAGGCGGATGTACCACGCGGAGTATAGGTAGCCCTTGCGATTTGGGTCAAGCAATTCCAGAGGAGCCGCGCAAGGTTGCCCGCCGCCCAGTCTTGCCCTAAACTTGCGGCCACTACCGACACTCGGGTTTAACACCCCACGGGAGGCTTACCAATGCCCCTGCCGACACCACTGAAAGGCATCCGCGTCGTCGATTTCACCTGGGTGCGCGCCGGTCCCTGGGCCGCCCGCTGGCTGGGCACCCTGGGCGCGGAGGTTATTAAGGTCGAATGGCCGCTGAACCTGGACACCCTGCGCCAGAACCGCTTCACCGTTCCCCCCGGAGTAGAGCCTGGCCCCAACTCCACCGGCCAGTTCGCTGACACCAACGCCAACAAACGCGGCATCAGCGTCAACACCCGCACGGAAGAGGGTCTCGAACTGGTCAAGCGGCTCATCTCGGTCTCCGACGTGGTTATCGAGAATTTCAGCAGCCGGATCATGCAGCGCTGGGGCCTGGGCTATGACCAGCTAAAGAAAATCCGTCCCGACATCATCTACGTGTCCATGGCCGGCTTCGGACACACCGGGCGCTACCACTGGTACGGCACCATGGGTCCGGCGGCCCAGGCCCTCAGCGGCCTGACTCACTTGTCCGGCTTGCCCGGCGCGCCGCCGGCCGGCTGGGGCTGGTCGTACCTCGACGACACCGGCGGTATGTACGGCGCGATCAGCGCGCTCACCGCTCTGCGCCATAGATCCGCCACCGGCAAAGGCCAGCACGTTGACCTCTCCCAGATGATCACCGGCATCACCCTAACCGGCCCCGCGTTCCTGGACAAGACTGTCAACGGACGCCAAGCTCGCCGCGAGGGCTTCCCGCCGGGCAACCGCACCGTGTGGCCCGGCGCCGAGGTGGTTAACAACTACCGTGGCCCTATCGCCGCGCCCCACAACGCCTACCGCACCGATCCCGGCGGCTATAACGACTGGGCCGTCATCGCCTGTCTGTCCGATGACGAATGGCACGGACTGGTCAAGCTGATGGGCAGCCCCGCCTGGGCTGACGACCGATTCGACACCATCGACGGCCGCCTGGAATACCAGGAAGAGATGGACGGTCACATCGAAAAGTGGACCAAGACGATGGGCAAGTACGAGCTCACCGAGAAGTGCCAGGCCGCCGGCATCCGCGCCATGGCAGTGCAGAGCAGCCAGGACCGCGTGGATAATGACCCGCAACTGAGGCACCGCGATATGTACGTGCCCATGGATCACCCCATGCTTGGCCCATGGAAGTTCCAGAATGCTCCATTCAAGATGTCCAAGTCCCCGGCCCGTATCGCCAACCCGCCGCCCCTGATTGGACAGCACAACCGAGAGGTTCTGGAAAACCTGCTGGGCGAGACCCATGAGGACGTGTTGAACGGTTACGAGAACGGCGTCCTTTGGCCCACCACCATGGACCGCTACCCCTACATCGAGGAGGCCCTGCGCTGATTGTTGTCAATTTCACCACGTCATTCCGGCTTCCGCCGGAATCCAGATACCGCAAGGTGAAGCGAATCAGGAAGGAAACTGATGATTATCAATTCTGGATTCCCGCTTTCGCGGGAATGACGATTTTGAATTAAGGAGACGCTGCGATGACTTCCTCGAACAATGGCAATCAGCAAGAAAGTGTTGACATTGGCGGCGCACAGCCCGCCGACCTCACCCTGCCCGGCGCCCTCGACGGCCTGCGCGTGCTGGAAATCTGCGACGAGAAGGGCCAGTTCTGCGGCAAGCTCATGGCCGACAACGGCGCAGACCTCATCAAGATCGAACCGCCAGGCGGCGAGGCGTGCCGCAACTTCGGCCCGTTCATGGACGACGTTCCCCATCGAGAACGCAGCCTGTCCTTCTGGCACTACAACACTTCCAAGCGCGGCGTCACCTTGAACCTGGAGACCCCGCAGGGCCAGGAGATTTTCAAGCGCCTGGCCGCCACCGCCGACATCGTGCTGGAAAGCCGCAAGCCCGGCTACCTGGAATCCCTGGGCCTCGGTTACGAAACGTTATCCGCCGACAACCCCGGCCTGATCATGTGCTCGTTGACGCCCTACGGTCAGACCGGCCCCTGGCGCGACTACGTCAGCAGTGACATCACCCAGATGGCCGGCGGCGGACAGATGGCATCCTCCGGCTACGACGACATCGACGTGCCGAACCCGCCGCCCATCGCGCCCGGCGGCGGCAATTCCTGGCACATTGGCGCACACTACGCCTACATCGGAATCATGGCCGCCTTGTACTACCGCTTCCTTTCCGGCGAGGGCCAGTACATCGACGCCTCCATACACGAGGCTTGCGCCCTCACCACCGAGGGAGCCATCGCCATCTACCTGTCCACCGGCGAGGTCGTGCAACGGCACACCGGACGCCACGCCGCGCCCGACATGTCGCCAGCCATCCAGTTCCCCACCGGCGACGGCGGCTGGCTCAACACTACCCGCTCCGGCACCAACCTGACGCCAGCGCGTCTGAAGCTGCTGGCCGATTGGTTCGACCAGTCCGGCATGGCCGACGACCTGACGGACGAACGGTATCAAAACCCCGAGGTCATCGCCGCCGAGAACGATCACATCGTGCAGGTGATGAAGAACTTCTTCATGAACTCCACGCTGATGGATTCCTTCCACGGCGGACAGCAACGCGACTTCCCCTGGGGCGCAATCCGCAGCATGGACGAAATCGTGGGCGACGACCACCTCACGGATCGCGAATTCTTCAAAGAGGTGGAACACCCTGAGTTGGGCCGCACTTTCACGTACCCGGGCCCGGCCGCTCTGCTCAACGGCTCCCCATGGCGCATCAGCCGGCGCGCCCCGCTGATCGGCGAGCACAACTCGGAGATATTGCAGGGCGAACTGGGCCTGACCAACTCCCAAATGCTCCTCTACGCCGAGGGCGGGGTGATTTAGCAACAGTGGCGGACGATCTTTATCCGATCATTGATGTAGCCGAATACGAAAGTGCTCAGCATGAGGAGCTGGGCAGTCGTGAGAAATTCTGGATAGAAGGGCCCGGCGGTGAGTTGTGGCTTTACAAAAAGCCTCGACCAACCAACCTCAGCGAGATTTGGTCCGAAAAACTAGCCACCGAGATCGCCAATCTGATCGGGGTTCCATGCGCCGAGGTTCAGCTGGCCAAAATCGACGGCGATCTCGGCACTATCTCTAAATCGTTCAATCCGTCAGGCCTGCAATGTTTCCACGGGAACGAGGTCTTGGCTAATGTAGTCAGCCGGTACGATATTGCCCGTCGATTCGGCCAGTCTGACCACAACGTAAAGAACATCATCAAGGCAATATCTTGGTCAGCCGAAAACGGACTTCTGGATTTCGAGGGCACCCTCAGTGAATTGGCTTTGTTTGCCATGCTCGATGGTCTGATAGGGAACACTGACCGACACCACGAAAACTGGATGATAATATTGAACCAAAATTGGCAGATTAGAATGGTAGCAGGAATGTCGCTGTTTCGAGTTGCGCCTTCATATGACCATGCGTCATCACTTGGGCGAGAGTTGAACGATGACCGGCGGCAACGGATTCTGTCGGAAAATAGGATGCTAAACTACATCGTAGGGGGTCGGGGGAAGCGAGGTAAAGGGCGAGTGTACGCAGACGAAAACCGCCGAGTTGCATTTTCTCCATTGCGATTGGCCCAGTTGATTGGTAGATGGCAGCCTGAGATTGCAAGGCCCGGCTTGGAACGGTTAGGCAATACACCTGACGCAGCATTTCGGAATGTAATCTCTAAAATCCCGCCGGTTTTGATGTCAGATACAGCCAAGAACTTCGCCTACCAGTTTGTGATCACCAGCAAAGCTGAATTGCTACGGAGTGTCAAATGACAACCCTCTACTTGGCTTGGCAAGACCACAAGAGTCGGCAATGGTTCCCCGTGGGACAGTTGGATGCTGACCAAAGCGTACAGCCCACAATCTACGAATTTTCATACATCAGTGGCGTTGAAGACGCCAGGAAAGCGGCTCACTTCTTCCCAATTGTGGGCTTTCCGGAACTCCAGGAGCGTTATCAGTCCGACGATTTGTTCCCACTGTTCCGCAACCGCGTAATGAACGCAAGCCGCCCTGACCGGCCAGAATACTTGCGCCGTCTGGGTCTGGACGAGAACGCCGACGAGGTAACGGAACTGGCAATGTCCAGCGGCCTCAAACACACCGATAACTTTTTGGTGTTTCCACCGCTGATCGCCGGGCGCGAAGGCCGCTTCACCTATCGTTGTATGGTGCATGGCTTACGCCACAGAGAACGTCAAGCCATACTGCGCACCGAATCACTGCAACCCGGCGAAGTGCTCAATCTGTATCCCCAAACCGACAGTCCGTCAGCGACGCTGGCGATTATGGTCTCCACAGCGGACGGCCTTCACATTGGCTGGCTACCCCGCTATCTAGTCGATGATCTACAACAAGATGGAGGCTGGATAGTTGACGACGCCAGGGCTGTCGTGGTCCAAGTGAACCTTGACGCCCCGTTAAGCCACCGCCTCCTTGTGGATTTCACCGGCAAGCTCCCGCCCGGCTTCCGCATGGAGGACCTGCCCAAATACCAACCCATCGCCCCGGAGGCATCCTACCCTACAAACAAATCTTCCGGCAGGAACGCGGAGACGGTGTAGTTGGGCACGTCCACCACGTTGCTCACTTTCAGGTCCACGGCCACGCTGCAAATCACGTAGGCCTGGTTGCGGCTGAACCCACGCTCCTGCAGCAGGTCGATCATGTTCAGTATGGCGTTGCGGCAGGCCAGCGTCACGTTCTCGCCGTCATTCACGCCGTCGTCCGTAACCGGCATTCCCATGGTGGCGACGAAACGCCGCGGCGCGGCCCACTCCGGCGCGATGTAGTAGTCGTCCCGGCTGAAACGCGGCCAGCGGATATTATGCCGGGCTGCCTCGCCTTTGAGCACCCGGAACCGGACCGTGCAGGTCGCTCCCATCTCCACTGCTGTCACGCACACTTCGCCGTCGCCCTGGGCAAAATGGCCGTCGCCGGTGGAGAACAGGGCGCCGTCCACGGCCACCGGCAGCATCAGCTTGGAGCCGGTGGATAGCTGCTTCACGTCAAAGTTGCCGCCGTTCTCCCGGGGCGGCAGCGTGCGGATGCCGTGAGTCGCTCCGACGCCAGACACTGGAACCGCGCCGGCCGCGTCGGGCGGCAGGGCCACACCGCCGCGCTCGGCCAACTCCGCTTCCCGCCGCGTCCACGCCTCCAGCTGCGCGTGAGACGGGGCGACGCCGGACACTCCCATGAACGACGCGCCGGGTACTCGCACGCCCGGTATCTGGTCAGAAGTCGCATACCCGTCGGCGATGCTCCAATGCACCATGAACGGGTCGGTGAACACATCCCGCAGGAACCCGAAACCGGGGAAAATCACGCTGAATGCATACGGCTGCGGCTGAATATCGACAAATTCCACTTCCAGCAAATCACCCGGCGCAGCGCCCTTTACCGCAACCGGCCCCGTTAAAGGATGGATCACGCCTGCGTCCATGCCGCCAAAGTCGGCCTCCGTGACGCCTGGCCGCATCTGCCCGTCGAAAGCGTCCCGCGTCTCCATCACCACTTCTTCCCCCTCATCAACCTCCACCACCGGCGCAAGGTCCGGATGCCAGCGGTTATGCCCTGTGTTAGACTCTTCGCGCAGGGGCTTGCTGCGGTCAATCGTAATGCTCTGCATGAAATTTCCCTCCCGGCCGCGCTGTACCCGCGGCCGCCTTGCCGGATGCTATCGGCGGCCCACAAACGTGTCAAGAAACGCAACTATTGAGAGGAGCCGCTGCTATGTCCTCTGCCGCACAACAAACCGACATCATCGCCGCCAACCTTGCCGCCGTCGAAGCGCACTTCCATTCCGAAGCCACCAACGAAGTCGAGGCTGCCCTTGACCTCTACACCGACGACGTGGTTTGGGAAGCCCCCGCCCGCGGCCTCCGCTTCGAGGGCAAGCGGGCCGTGGCCGACAACTACACCGAGATGTTCGCCAAAATGGAGGATGTGGAATTCGAGACCCTGCAACGCTTCGCCACCGAGGACCGCGTGGTGGACGACAGCATGGTGCGCTTCCGGCTGACGGGGGAGGGCTACTTGCCTCTCCAGACGGGCACTCAGGTCGAAATGCGCCTTGTCCACATTTTCGAGATGCGCGACGGCCTCATCAGCAAGGAGATCGGCTACGAAATGTGGCGAACGGCGAGCTAACTCTCCGGAACCTCGTGAGACCAGGTGAAGCCCTGGTCCGGCTCGTCGATGAGCTTCCACTGGGGGAGCATGAAGCCTTCTTCTACGGGCTGGAAGGCTACTTCCACCCGCTTGCCGATGCCGACATTCTCCTCCTTCTCCATGTTGAAGTCGGCGTCCACCAGGTTGCCGGTGATGCGCAGGCCGTCGAATTCGTCAGGCTGGCCGCGCTGCTCGTCCAGCTCCACGAGAACGATGGCGAAGGGCGTCAAGTCGCGGAAGCTGGGAATCACGGTGTGGGCCACCACCTGGTACGAGTAGATGGTGCCCTTGCCCGACACCTGCTGCCACTCCCAGTTGATGGACGTGCACCAGGGACACGCCGGCCCCGGTTCGCCGCGCAGCAGGCCGCAGTCGGCGCACTTTTTGACCACCAGGCGACCTTCGCCGGCAGCCTCGAAGTAGCCTTTGTATTCGGAATCGTTCTCGGGGATGCTTAGCGTGATGCCCCGGTAGGTGTAATTTGGCATAGTTATTCTCCATCCTCACCGCCCGTCCTAAGCCTGTCGAAGGACGAACGCTTAGCCAACGAGATTGCCACGCTTCGCTCGCAATGACAGTGAAAGAGGTCTAGTTCAGCACGTTGCCCATGATCAGGGAACTGCCGATGGCCGGCGTGCCCCAGCCCATATTCATGCTGATCTTGGCGTCCTTCACCTGCCGGCATCCGCCTTCGGCATAGTCATAGGTGTGGTCGCCCTCCAGGGCGCCGGGGCAGTAGTCGTCAACCGTGCCGCGCAGTTGGCGCACGTTCTCAATGACCATGTTCATGCCGTGGGTGTACCCTTCGCACAGGTGCCCGCCGCTCAGGTTGTTCGGCCGCTTGCCGCCCAGGTTGATGATGCCGCTGGTAACGTAGTCCTTGCCCTCGCCCTTTTCGCACCAGCCGTAATCCTCGAATTGCAGCAGCACCGTGTACGTGAAGGCGTCGTAGCAGCCGGTTATGTCAACATCCTCGTGCTTGACGCCGGCCAGGTCGAACACGCGCGGGCCGACATAGTGGCCGGCCACCCGGGAGATGGGGCCATGCTGGTAGTGGAAGTCGCCGCCGGGCTTGGTGCCCCGGCCCTGCACTCCCTTGATGTAGATGGGCTTGTGCTTGAGGTCTTTGGCCCGCTCCGCCGAGGTCACGATGACGCACGTCGCGTTGTCGGTTTCCAGGCAGCAGTCCAGCAGATGCGCCACCGGTCGGATGATCCACCGCGAGTTCACCACGTCGTCCACGGTCACGCGGTGTTTCATCAGAGCCTTGGGGTTGTTGGAAGCGTGAATGGAATGAGCGACCTTAATGGCCGCAAGGTCTTCACTCTTCACGCCGTACTCGGCCATGTGCCGCGTGAAAGTGTAGGAGAATTGCTGCACCGCGCTGATCAGGCCGTAGGGCCGCTTCATCAAGTCCAGCCCGCCGATGGGCGCCGACGCCCGCGCGCCGGTTCCGCCGATGCGCACGTTGGAGTAGCCATTCATGGACCGGAAAATCGCCACCACGTCGCACATACCGGCCTCGATGGCTCCGATGGCCAGGCCGACCAACGCCTCGGTGGACGAGCCGCCACCCGAGCAGTCCATGTAGAAATTGGGGCGGATCCCAAGGTCGTACTGGATGGACGTGGATGGCGTGGAGTCGCCGCCGTGGTAGCTGAGCATCCCGTCCACATCGTCGGGCGTCAGGCCGGCGTCGTTCATCGCGTTGCGGATGGCCTCGGCTCCCAACGCACGTGTCGTGCGCCCTGAGGCGCGGCTGTATTCAGTCTCGCCGACACCTACGATGCAATACTTGTCTCGCGGATTACCTGCCATAGTCTTCGTTCCCTCCGATGAGATGGCGATGGTTAGGCGGCTACGTTAACATGGCGAGGGCGGGGATTCAAGATTTGGCTTTTCTTGAGACGTGCTATGATGAGGACATCATCGTCGTATCAAATTGTGAGCGCTCTACCCATGACCACCGCATCGGAATTGCCGGAACCCGGCGTTCAAAGCACGGAAGACCGCTGCCAAATCAGCCGGCAACTGCTCATTCATGCCCGTGAAGAACTGGCCGCGGGCAGCCGCCTGCAAGCTGGCGAAAAGGCCTGGGGTGCCGTGGTACAGCCGATGAAAGCCATCGCGGAGCAACGGGGCTGGCCGCATAAATCCCATCAGGACGTGCGCGAAGTAGCGACCCAAGTCGCAATGGAATTCGGCTTCAACCCCGAGCAGTATGATGCCTTGTCTGAAGCCTATTGGGTGGGACACCAGAACTTTTACGAGAACTATCACCACGTTGAAGAACTGGCCGCGATGATTGACAAGGTTGAGGAATTGATTCCTTACTTGGTTGGCCTAACCAGCGAGCCGCCGCGCTCGTTCACCATTACCAGCAACCGGCAGTTGCGAAGACTGCGCCGATTTACCGGCGATGACAGTCTGGAGATCGGCGACACGTCGCCAGTAGGTTTCTCCCGGAACCCGTTGTCACCATAAGAATTCGGACGCTTACGAGCAGAAGTCGGTTGCTATATCAAGTGTAAACCACCTGCATCGCTTGCCGCACGTTTTCCATCGTTTCCTGCGCGATGGTACGTTCACGCGCCGTGCCCGACACTAGCACGTCCCGCACGTAGTCGGGGTGATCTTCGTACCAGGCACGGCGTTCGCGGATCGGTTCGAGGAAGCGGTTGATGGCGTCGGTGAGCCTTTCCTTCACCTCACGGTCGCTGACCGTTCCGGCCTCATACCGTTCCTTCAACTCGGCCACTTCGTCCTGGTTGTCGTTGAAGGATTCGTGATACAGGAAGGCCGGGTTGTACTCCACCACTCCGGGATCAGTGGCCCGCAGGCGCGGGTTTTCGCCCGTGATGTCCGTAACCATACGGCGCACCCGATTAGCCACGGCTTCGGGGTCGTCGGCCAAATAGATTGTATTGTTCAGGCTCTTGCTCATCTTAGCCTGGCCATCGGTTCCTACCAGCCTGGGCACCCGGCCCACCCGCGCGCGCGGCACGGGAAAAACCTCGCCGTACAGACGGTTGAACCGCCGGGCGACGTTACGGGTGTATTCGATATGCGGCACCTGGTCTTCGCCCACTGGCACCAGGTGCGCCTTGGGCAGCAGGATGTCTGCCGCCTGGCTTATGGGATAGTTGAAAAATCCCAAAGTGATGTTCTGGTTCTCCGCTTCCAATTGTTCCGTTTCAGCACGCAAAGTGGGGTTCTTCTGGTGCTGATTCAGAGGCATCAGCATCGAGAAATACATCGTCAACTCGGCATGTTCGGGGACGTAGCTTTGGATTACGAATGCGGACTGCTCGGGATCCAGGCCGACCGCCAGCCAGTCGGTAGCAACCTCGATCACCGACCGTTGGATCAAACCGATGTCGTCCAGGTGGTCCCCCATCGCCTGGTAGTCGGCAATCAGAAAAAAGCACTCGTATTCGTGCTGCATCTGAATCCAATTCTCCAGCGCTCCCAGGTAATGCCCCAAATGCAGTTGCCCGGTAGGACGCATGCCAGTAAGAATACGTTGCTGGTCTGACATTGTTCCCAAGTCTCCCAATTGATTTATCTGTCTATGCCCGCCAGGCCTCGGGCGCGTTCGCTCACCGACTCCGGCAGGCGAGACCGCGCTTGATGGCGTTGCTCAAAGTATTCTAGCAGTTTGTCCGTCGCCGACGCCTTGCACTCTCCGCAGAGCAACTCTCCCGAGCGACACCGCTCTTGTAGCGCGGCGTACGCATCCCCATCAACCGTGCAGTGAAATGCGTGCAGGCTCGATACGCTGCAAACCCGCGGGTCCGGGTTGCCGCCCAGCTTGCGCTGTTCCTCAAGCGTGCGCCGGCCGCCAGTGTACGCCCTCCCGATCTTTCGACGGATGTCCTCAGGAGAGTCCTCATACGCGATGCGACCCTGGGGCACTGCGTTGGTCATCACCTCAACCGCGCTGCCCGTGGCGGGGTCGTCGTAGGTGGTCAGGCTCCGCATAGGTCGCAGATACAGCGCCGACGGCCTGATGAACCCGAATTTGTCTGCGATGTTTCGCGCCATCCGAACGAACACGTCCCCGCCGATGCCGTCGATCACCAACGTCCGGCACGGCCCGCCGAGTTCCGGTTGCTGTAGGTGTAGGGTGTCTGCCAAACGCAATAGAGGTAGAAAGGTGTCGGTGACGCTGCTGCTTAACCGCAGCCCCAACGCCGAGTTCAGCACGCTTAACGGAGTCGCTCGGCCCAGCTCGAAAGCGCTCTCCACCACTACGGACCGGTCCAGTTGCAGATATGCGTCCATCCGTTCAAGGTCAAGCCCTACCTCGGCCAACACCAGCAGCCTGTCCAACATGGTTCGCCGCGCTTCCTCTCGTGAAGCGGATTCATCACGGAAACCCAATGAAATCTCCGCTCCCAGCGATTGGAAATAGATCAGCAGGTTGCCCAACGCCGCGTGTCCCAAGTGCACCGGCCCGTCCGTAGCCATTGCGGCGATGACCTTGCACCGCTCGCCGTCCGCAAGCGCCTGCATGAACAGGTCGGCGTCCCGGCTTCCAACAATCTGCCCGGTCAGGATGTACGGGTGCGGTGAATCGAACCACTGCGCAAATCGCTCCCGCTGCTCAGGATACGCCTCGTTCAATCCGGTGACCCGCAACTCTTTGATCAGCTCGTTCTCCCGAGCCAGCGGCTGGTCTCCCGTTCTCACTACCAGCGAAGGAATAGCGATGTCCGCTTCTTCCGTCCGCGTCTCCGGCGAGTCAGCGTCCAGGATCTGCCCGTGCAAACGACTCAATCGTTGGGCTATGTCGTTCAGCGTCCGTTCCTGCACTTCTCGCGCGTTGGAAAGCAACAGCCGTGCGATGTCCTCCGCCGTCTCAGCAGACAGACCCAGCGCCCTCGCCTTCCGCCGCGCGCCGATAAAGAGGTTCTCTTCAACCGCCGGCTTGTGGATGGTGTCGCTCTCCAGGTACTTCTCCGCGGCTACGTTGCGCGACGCCTCGATCCGGTCGTGGGTCAGCTCCAGGATACGCTCGTGGCTGCCGGCGATGATCGCTCGCTGTCGGCCCCGGTACTCCGCATACGGCAGCCCTCCTCGGGGCATCTCGGAGCGCACCATCGCCGGGTCCTCGCCGTCCAGTAGCCGTTCCACGCCGCGTTGGATGTCCGCCACCTCCGCAAGCCGCCGCCAATCCGCTGGCACTAGGCCGGCGTCCTGTTCGTCCAGCCACTCCTCCAACCTCGACATCCTCTCGCGGTAAATCTCGGACGCCGCTAGCATGTTCAACTGTCCATCCAATCGCAACGCAAACGTGAGATACTCTCGTCGGTATCTGGACAGATACACCGCCCTCGCCCCAGCCGCCGTAGGAACGTTCTTGAGGTAGTCCGCGTGCCGCTCGACGCTGATCAGATCAAGTTTCGCGGCGTGCCAAAGCAACCTCCCGTTCACGTCATCGCCGCCAACGCCCCAGGCTCCCAGAATAGCGGAGCGAGTCGATGCCACAAACCACTCCGGCGCGCCGGCGCCCCGCAACCAGGCGTCGGCAATCGCAGCGGATGCTTCCGCTCGCGCATGGTCGTCCAACCTCCCAGCCAAGTGGAACAGCGCCGCCACATCCACCACGGCAGCGTCCGCGCCCGGTTCGTCGGGCAGCAAATTCGCCGCAGTCATCGCCACCCTAAGAGCTACCGGCAACCCTTCGGCATCGGAATGTCCGGCGTAGAACGCTTCAAGGGAAGCTGCCAATCGGAGGGTATCGAGCGTGTACGCTTGGTTAGTCATCGCTGGTTCTATGGCAGGCATCATCGCGGATGGCCACATAATACCAGCATCGGCCGGAGCGAAAGCGTATGTTGCGCTGTCGTGTTATCCGCTTAGCCGCTCCAGAAACCGCGCCACCGCCGCGTTGACTGCTTTCGGCTGCTCAAGCGTTACAAAATGGCCGGAATCCGGCACTACCACCACCTCCGCGTCCTGCAACTCCCGCCCCAGGTACTCCGCGTATCGCACCGGCGTCATCACATCGTCCGCGCCCACGATCACCAGGGACGGTATTGAAATCTCTTTGACACGCTCCATCACGTCAAACTTGTCGCAGCACGACAGGTCGTTGTGCTCCACCATCGGGCCGGATTGCAATGCCCGTTCCGCCAGTTGCAGAGCCAGCTCTCGGTTGATGACCTCGTAGTATCCCGGCGCCTCGGCTCGCCATTGCGCATCATCCAGGCAGCGGTTCAGGTAGTCGGGATGCACTCGCAGCCGCGCCCCGGTGCCAATCAGCACCAGGCCGGCCAGATCCACGGGAAACCGCAGCGCATAGTCCAGTGCAATCGCCCCGCCCATCGAGTGGCCGAACAGTACGAACGGCGGATAACCCTTACCAACTGCATACTCCCGCAGCCAGTCCACGTACCCTTCGATACTGTTCCTCGGCTCGCCGTCAGGATGCCCGGGCAGGTTCACCGCGTCGGCGTCGGCGAATTCCGCCGTCTGATAGTGATAGGTAAGTTCGTTCTGGCCGGAGCCGTGCACCATAACTAGCTGCATTTGGAATGATCCTGAGTGTTGAGAATCGGTGTATGCGTCAACATGGGGGCGAATGATCATTCGCCCCTACAACTTGCCATCACCTTCAGAGCAGTGTCCCCTGCCCGTTCATCGGAGTTTCGGGATCGTCGTCCTCACTCTCGTCCGCGTCATCAGGTAGTTCGGCCTGATCCAGCTCCGACTCTTCATCATCGTCATACTGGCTATCGGCCACCGCCGCTACCGCCTCGGCTTCCGCCAGCGCGGAACCTGCCGGCGCCGTATCGCTCTGCCGCGTTGGGTCCTCCTGGCTGTAGTCGTTGGCACGGAAGCAGTAGATGGACACCACGCTGTCGTCCCCGCCGCGCTCCCGCCAGATGATGACTCCTTTGGTCTGGCGGGTGTTGACCACTTTAACCTCCGCCAGGTCTATTCGTACCACCTGGCCTTGTGCGGAAATAATGAACACCTCGTGGCCTTCTTCTTCGTTCATTTCCGCCGACGTAACGACTTTGGCATCCACCACCGGACCGGTGGGCTTGTCGCCTTGGTCCACTGCAAAGGTCTTGACCCCCATTCCGCCCCGGTTGGTCTCCCGATAAACCGCCTCACCCTTGCTGTTATATAGCGGAGTTGCCTTGCCGTAGCCCTTGTCGCTCACTACCAACAGGAACTCATCCTCCGGGTTATTCACCACATCCATAGCTACCACGCGATCCTTCCCGTTGAATTCGTCCTTGAACTTCATACCGATAACGCCGGCCGCGTTGCGGTTGCGCTCCGGGATGCTGCTGACCGGACACAGCAACGCCTGTCCCTGCTCAGTCACCAGGATAATTGACGCATCGCTGGAGACCGGGCGAACGGCGATCATCTCGTCGCCATCCTGTATTTTCATTGCGATCAGGCCCGATTTCCGCAGGTTCTTGAGCTGCCCAGGGCGCAGCGCGTTCACCCTGCCCTGCCGGGTTGCGAAAATGTACAGGCTGTTGTACTCGTCCCTACTGGCCGGCAACATGGTTTGCACTTGCTCGCCCGGTTGCAGCGGTATCAGGTTCACCAGCAACGTTCCCCGCGCCGTGCGACCCGTATCGTTCGGCGTTTCGTACACATTGAGCGGATACACCCGGCCTTTGTTGGTGAAGAAGAGCAACTGCTCGTGGGTGTTGACCACCGCAATCTGCATCACTGCGTCGTCGTCCCGGTTGTTGGCCCCTCGAACGCCCTTGCCGCCGCGCCGCTGGTTCCGGTAGGTGTTGATCGGCACCCGCTTGATGTAGCCGCGCTGGCTCAGCGTCACCACAACGTCCTCTTGCACAATAAACTGCTCGATGGACTGCTCCTGCAATTCTTCCGCGATGATCACCGTGCGCCGGGCGTCCGCGTGCTTGCGCTTCACCTCGCGGGTTTCTCTCTTGATCTCGTTGCGAATCTTCTGCGGGTTCTGCAACAGGTCTTCCAACTGGGCTATCGTCGCCAGCAAATCGTTGTACTCCTCGTCCAGCCGCTGCCGTTCCAGCGCGGCCAGCCGGCGCAGTTGCATGTCAAGAATGGCCTGCGCCTGTATCTCGGTGAGGTCAAACTCCTGCACCAGGTTGTTGCGTGCTGTCTCCACGTCCTGGCTGTTGCGGATGGTCTCGATGATCGCGTCGATGGCGTCCAACGCCTTGAGCAGACCCTCCACGATGTGCGCCCGGTCCCGGGCCCGCCCTAGTTGGTACTCCGTCCGTCGCCGGATGACTTCTTCCCGGTGCAGGATGAAGTTGCGGATCAGGTCCTTGAGCGACAGCTCCTGCGGCTGTCCGTCCACCAGCGCCAGCATGATGGCGTTGAACGATTGGCGCAATGCCGTGCGCTTGTACAGGTTGTTGAGAATCACCGTCGCCTGCGCGTTGCGGGACAGCTCGATCACCACGCGGATACCCCGACGGTCCGATTCGTCGCGTATCTCGGTAATGCCTACCAGCGTCTTGTCCCGCACCAGGCCAGCGATTTTCTCCACCAGGTTCGCCTTGTTGACCTGGAAAGGCAGCTCGCTGACCACGATGCGCTGGCGGTTGTTGCGCATCTCCTCAATCTCGGTGACCGCCTCCATCACCACCCGTCCGCGCCCGGTGGCGTACATGTCCCGGATGCCGGAAACGCCGCGAATGCGCCCGTGAGTCGGGAAATCCGGCCCCGGCACAATAGCCATGAGCTGGTCAACATCGCACGTGGGATGATCGATCACGTAGCAAACTGCGTCGCAAATTTCCCCCACGTTGTGCGGCGGCATGTTGGTCGCCATCCCCACCGCGATTCCGGTCGAGCCGTTCACCAGCAGGTTGGGCATCCTGGACGGCAGAACCTGAGGTTCCTTGATGGAGTCGTCGAAGTTGTCCGAAAAATCAACGGTTTGCTGGTCAATATCCGCCAGCATCTCATCCGCAATCGCGGTCAGTCGCGCCTCTGTGTAGCGCATCGCAGCCGGCGGATCGCCGTCAATGCTGCCGAAGTTGCCCTGCCCGTCAATCAGCCGCGCCCGCATCGTGAACGGCTGCGCCATCCGCACCAGCGCGTCATACACCGACCCGTCGCCGTGGGGATGGAACTTGCCCAGCACCTCACCTACGATCCTCGCGCTTTTACGGTACTGGCTGCCGGGCCGTATCCCCATGTCGTGCATGGCGTACAGGATCCGACGCTGCACCGGCTTCAACCCGTCCCGCGCGTCGGGCAACGCCCGGGACACGATGACCGACATTGCGTACGACAAATACGACTCGCGCATCTCGTCTTGAATGGGGCGTGGACTGAAGTCGCCGCCGGTTTGCGGTGGGGGTGCTGTCGTCATCGTTCGGTTCTCCTTATACTCTGTCCCCTCTCCTTTGACGGGAGAGGGTTAAGGTGAGGGTGTCATTCTGTTCGACTACCTCACTCCACTCCGACACTGAAGCCTCCAGCCCTTTCCACCAACCCCAGAAACAGGCTGCTAAAACTCGTCGGCACTTCTTCGGCGCGTTCCGGCAAAAATTGCAAGCCGATCACCCAGCTGTGTTCCTTGCTTTCCAGGCCTTCTATAACGCCATCGTCCAGTTGGTATGCAATCGACATTAACCGTTCCGCCCTTTGCGGCTCCCGCAGCGCCATCCGAGCGCTCCAAGCTCCGGAGTTCACGCGGAACATCCCGGCGCTGCCGATGATCGCGGCCATCTTGGAACCGGGTGAAAGATAGATTTGCCGCCTCATTTCCCGGCCCGATCCCGCCGCGTCTCCAGCGCCGGCAGATACGCTCCCGGATGCCGACGGCGCGCCGCCACCAAAGCTCGCGTTCAGCAGATGCATCCCCTTGCCGGTCAGCAGCGTGGGCATATCCATCGCCAGCGCCGCTTCCAGCAGGGCCAGCGCGCCTGCGTCCGGACCTTCGTCGCCAAAACCTGCGTCGGAAACCAGCAATCCCCCGGCCTCGTTCAGCACGTCCGGGCCAACGGATGCCTCGGCTATGATCAGCTTGCCGCCGGCCGCCTCAACCGCGCGGACTCCTGGATCGGGGTGATGGCCGTTGCGCTGTGCGGCCAGTACGGCAATGGTCGGCAAAGGAACTTCTAAAACTTATGACTGTATTTTTTATTATACTAAAAATCGTGCCAACCTGCCCGTTGCCCAGTCTCCGCCCTTTCACCAAAATGGCCCGAGAGCTATGGGGCGTAGGCCAGCCCCAACTCAACCGCAGCGTCGCGCAACCTACGGTCAACCGTCCACAGACGCGCCGACTCGTGGAGGGCAGTTGATGCCAGCAAATTAACGTCCACGTATCCGATCCCTCTCCCCATCAACTGGTGTTGCTCGATAAACACCAAGACTTCCTCTGCGAACGCTATCGTCACTTTCGGCAAATCACTCAAAAACTCCAGTGCTTGGATCCGATCTCGCAAGTTGCCGCATGCCAATTCGCCAACCACCATTGGGTGCATTAAAACTTGCCCCTCTTCAAGTAAATTCAACAGGTGTGGCGCTTCTGACCGCCAATGATTGATCCATACGGGGGTGTCGACCAAAATCATGCCGGTTCGCTGCGCCTACGAGAAATTGGCTGTAGGTCAGGCATCGTACCTCCCATTCGTGCCAATCGTCTCGCTGCTTCCCTTTCGACCAGTGCCTTCAATGCCGCGTTCACTACGTCGGAATTTGATTCCAAAGCGGTGTAGCGCTTTGCTTTGTCCAACAGCTCATCATCAAGGTTAACCGTCGTCCTCATGGCTTCTCCAACGCCAAAAAATTCTCGCGTAATCGAGTCCGTGCATCACATTATGCATCAATTGATGCGATCTTATGATGCGTAGCTATCCCCATCCTCCAACACCATCCGCGCTACCTGCCGGCCCATTCGCACCGAGTAGTTCGTCCCCCGGTCCTCCGGATAGATCTGCGTCGTGTTCGCCAGATACAGCGAGCCGAACGGCGTCCGGTGGTCCGGTATGTGTTGGCCGTAGTTCACGCCGATGATAGGTTGCGCACCATCCACTCGGTAGTGGTGATACTCCACGATCCAGTCCCGGGAAAAATCGGGGTTCAACTTCCGTAGGTGGGGCACAAACTCCTCCAGCAGCTCAGCAGGCTCCTTTCGGTATAACTCGCTGTCCCGGTCTGGGTAGTTGGTCAGATATACAATGTGATGACCGCCGTACAGGTTCCGGTCGATCATGTTCGTGTGCTCGATCACCCCCACGAAGGGCAGCGAGCGGTCAGCCACGTTCAGCCAGTATTTAGAGGTCAGCGGCCGGTCCAGCACCAGTATCATCAGCACTGCGGAAAGGTACTGCGCCGACTCCAGCACGTTCCGGTAGTGGTCTGGTAAATCGGGTACCAAACGAGTGAAAACGTATGACGGCGTGGTCGCGATTACCGCGTCGTACTCGTAATCCCGTTCCTCCCCTCCGTGCTCGGCCGCCGTAAAACCTACCGCCCTGCCGTCCCGGATTTTTATGCGGCGCACTCCAACCCCAACGTGCACTTTGCCACCCTGCTCGACTACGCGCTCGCCGCACACGTCGAACACCGTGCCAAAGCTGCACATGGGGTATCCCAGCCGTTCCTTCTGCATTCCTTTCCGTGAGGCTACCCGCAGGTAGATTTTCCCCCACAGCCACGTCATGCTCACCTTGTCGTAGTGATCGCCGAACTTACCGCGCAGCATCGGCTCCCAGATCACCCGGTACGCCGCATTCCCCATGTGCCGCCGCGTCCACTCCGCTGCCGTAATTCCCTCGTACTTCCGCCAGTTCCGAGTCTTCTGTAACAGAAACGTCCACAACCCCAACCTGATGCGTTGCGCGAACGGCAGCGGCGAAAACCGCAGCAAATCCATCGGCGTTGCAAAGTTCCAGATCCGTGCGCCGTGAAACAAGCCTACCTTGGACTCAAGCCACTCCATTGAGTCGCCCAACCCCAGCTCTTCAATCAACTCTACCATGTCCGTATCGCTCACGAACAGGTGATGATAGCCCCGCTCCAACTGACCTCCGCCCACTTCAAACGTGGACGCTTGCCCACCCAGAAACGGCGCCGCTTCGAACACCTCCGCAAAGTGTCCCTGCTTAGTCAGCTCATAAGCCGCCGCCAGGCCGGCCGCACCACCCCCTATAATTCCAACTCTCATCGCCTAGTCATCCTGTACCGCGCGTACGCCATGGTCTGCACCGTCATTCCCGCGAAAGCGGGAATCCAGAACATCGTCGTCGGAGACCTCACCTGATTCTTCATCGCCATTCCGCCCCTCTGGCAGCGACGCCAATCCCCGCAGCGACACGTTGTGCCACAGCAGCAACCCTAGTCCCGCCAGGCTCACCGGCAGCCAGAGCGCCAGCAGATGCACCGCCACCGAGTACGACGCCGCCGTGGCTGCGCCTACCGCCAGACCCACCAGCGTCTGCTGCGCCACCACCTCGAAGGCTCCGATGCCACCAATCGACGCCGGAATCGCAGTGATCAGGTTAGACGTCACCGTGACCAGCACAATCGCCAAGGTCAGATACCAAAAAGACGTGAAATAGGCATCCAGGTTGAACGAGTACGCCACTATAAGGTACACCCCGGCCTCTGCCAACCAAACCGGCAAAGAGCCGATGAACAGCACAGCGTGCTTTCCTGGCGAGTTCAGCGTACCCAAACCCTCTACGAAGCCAGTGAGGACTTCCGACGCCAGCGGGCGGAACCGCGTTGGCAGCAAACCCGTCAACGCCATGAACCAGCCTACCGTCCTTCGGCTGCAGGCCAGCGCGGTAAGTATCACCAGAGCGGCCACGAAACTGCCAACCACTCCCACCATCAACACGATGGCTGTGGACCTGTAAACTAAGCTCGCGTCGCTGAACAACCCGGCCGCCAGCAAAACGGGCGCTGCTACCGCCCCCAGGGCCAGCAAGGTCAGTCCGTCGTACAGCCGCTCCACGCTCAGCGTCGCAATCGACGCCGGCACGCTTACCTCCCGTTCCCGGCGTGACAGGTACACGGCTCGAACCAACTCGCCAAGCCGGGCCGGCAGTACGTTATTCGCCATGTAGCCGATGATGATTACCGGATACAGCCGGCCAGCCGATATTCGGGCGATGGGCGACAGCAGGTATTGCCAGCGCAACGCGCGAAACCATTGCCCGATGAAGTACAGCACGATGGCCGGGCCCAGGTACAGGTAGTTAGCGTTGCGCAAAGCCTCCCAGAGTTCTCTCCGGTCCACCAGCAACACCAATAAGGCCAGCGTAGCAACGCTGACCAGCACACCTGCCCAAAAGCGCCAATTCCCCAGGAAGTAGGTCATGGCTGATGCGTGTTCGAAAACCCCACTGGCGACGAATCCCCAACCTCGAGAGTCTGCCGTCCGGTAAGTACCCGCACTCTCCACCGCTGATCCGCATCCCGAATCGTAAATGGCCGAGGCGGCTCCCGAAGTGCGACCTCCAACGGGGGCAGAACGCTCTCAACAACCGTTATGATGCCTTCTATTTCCGGCGGGCTCATCTCGTTGTCGTAGAAATTGCGATGTCCATTGTCAGCCGCAACGTAGGCTCTCAGAACGGCAATCTCTTCATACTCTGCTTCAAGGTGCCGCGCGATGTGCCCAACCGTGCGGTGGCCGCCCAGGTTCAGCCAGCCCCGCTGCTGACCGTGCGCCTTCATCATCTGCGCCAGCGCGCCCCACGCTTTTTCCGTGGCTTGCAGGCGATCTCCGGCTTCCAGCTCCGCCCGCGCCTGCTGAATCAACCGACGGCTGATCTTCGCCCGGTCTTCCACCGACGCCTCCCCCGGCTCCGGCAACGCTACTACGGTAGTCATTCGGAATCCGCCTTCATTGCAATCCCTGATCCTTCACATACTGATAGTATTCTGCGGAATACCAGTCGCTTTCCTGCCGCCGCGCCACGATGTACTCGATGGCCTGTTGCCACTTTTCGGGATTGGCCGCGCTGTCCCTGAAGAAATCGACATCCGCAGCCAGCTGCGACCACATCCCGGTTTCGTCGCGCGCTTCGCCCGGTCGCCGGTAGGTTTCAGGATACCACAGCAGGTTACGCATCGGCCCTTCCCGCCGGTACGCCTCTGCGTCCTCTACAGCCACAGCGTGCGCCACTTCCGCCAAGTATGCCTCCGGCCCGGTATCCTCGCCCACCTTCCGGCACTCGTCTGACCCGCTCTTCACATTGGCCGCGCAGAAGCGGTCAAACCACAACACCCCTTCCTCCGTTTCGCCGCGCACGTACCACTGGAACGGATACCACATGTCATAGTCCACTTTGACTGTTGCGTCCCGTTCAACCGTCAACGCCCCCGCCCGCAAGTCGGCGTATGAATCCACCAGATCCGCCGACCCCTGGGCGTAGGCCAGTATCTCAAGCTTGGAATCGTCATAGGTGTAGGCCGCCCGAAATGCGGCCACCGTCCCGAACACCAGCAGCAACCCGGCGAAGCCCAACGCCACCGCCCTGCCACCGCCGGGTTGCATCCTCACCAGCCACGCCATCACACCCGCCATCGGCAGCAAGATCAACCCCGCCAACCACACCGGCAGATTTGCGGCGTCGCCACGCGCCGCCAACCACGCCACCCAAACCGCTGTCGCCGCCCAAACCGGCGCCAATGCCACCAGGATTCCCAACCGCCAGCGCGCTTCTGCCAGGAGCGGCCAGCGTAGGCCGTCCATCACGTGCCCCAGCAGCATACCCGCCGCCAACGCCAGCGGAACCGTTATGTTCACCAACAGCCACGGCATTTTTTCCGCTGCGACGGTATAGATCACCAGTGTCGCTATTACCCACGCCGCCAGCACTATGTCAAACGGCCCCCGCCGTCGTATCAGCCATACTACCGCCGCCAGCCCAAAAGGCAGCGCCAGCAACTCGTACACTGTCAAACCGACACCGTAGTAGTACCAGGGCTGATTGCCCCGCGCTACCTCCTGCTGCGCCAGCCAGTAGCCCAGGCTCTGCCAGGCCCCGGTGAACACCCCCGGCCAGTTGGTGAAAAACGTCGTGTACAGGGTCGCCCAGATCGCGTAAAACAGCCCGGCGCACAATATCCAGACCCCGCCGCCCCAGGCTATTCCCACCGCTCCGCCTACCGCCAACAGCAACAACAGGGTCAACACCGGAACCAGGTAGTTCACCGCAACCCTGCCTGCCTCAAGGTCCGCCACCGGCGCAGCGGCCGGCAGCAGTTCCGCCGCCAGCGTCAGCCCACTGCCAAACGCCGCCAACCACAGCCATGTCAGTATCGCCGACGGCCCCAACAGCGCCGCAACCCGACGCGACCCGCGCAGGGCCGATGGAGCGACGAGTCCCATCGCTGTTCCCATCACCAGCAACGCCGCCCCTATCGCACAATCCAGGTACATTCCCGTCGCGCGCTGTTCATGCAGCAGCCCCTGCACCGGGCCAACCACCATCACCGACACCGCCGCCACGGCGCACGTAGTTGCCACCGCCACTGCCGCCAGATCCAGCGCATTACGGACCCGCCACACGAACCACGCCAACCCGAGCGCCGCGCCGAGCAACGCCAGCAGGCCAATCACGTGCATCCAAACCGGCGCATCCCAAAGCGGCAGCGATACAAACGGCGCTTCCCACACCGGCGCCCCCGTTTCCCCTGTGGACCCGGTGTCTCCCGCCGCCAGCGTCAAACCCAGAGGCCCTTGCAACACCGAGATGCCCGCCGCCGCTTGCGGCAACGTCAGCGTCGCCATGAGCACGAAAAACCCCGCCGCCCGCCGCGCGTCCGCCAACGCCATCCGACGCCTCGCCACATCCCACAATTGACGCCAGCCCAGGCCCAGCGCGGCCAAACCCATGAACAGGATCACGAAGTACGCAGTCTCTTTGGACGCCAGCATCAACGCGGTGACGGCTGCCGTACCGAACAAATACCGAGACTTGCTGCTCTCTGCGTATCGCCACAGGAAGATGAGCAGCAGCGTCGCCCACACCACCATCAGGATGTCGTTGCGCCCAAACCGGCTGAAATACAGCAGCGACGGCGAAAACGCCATGATGATCGCGGCGCAAATAGCTCCCTTGTCGCCAATCTGACGGCGCAGGAAATAGGGCAAAATCACCAACGCGACGCCAAACAGCGCGTAGGGCAGCCGTGCCACAAAGTCCGTATCCCCCAACACCCGCAGGAATACCGCCACCATTTCGATCTGCAACGGCCCGTGCATCCAAGGCGAATGCAGAAATTCCACGCCCCGCGCCAGCTTCCAGGCATAGTGCAGGTGAATCGCCTCGTCATAGTGCATCACCCGCCCGTCCAGTTCCCACAACCGCATCCCGGCCGCCACCAGGGCGATCAGCAAAAACCCCCATTCCAACCAGCCAAAACGCGGCCAGCTCCATGCCGTAGGGGTCTGCCCACTCCACATCCCGGATGCCGCACTTCTCAATGCGCTAATCATCCTGCATATCCATGCTAATTCTGCCGCGCCGCCGCTCGCCCCAAGTTGCGCCGGCTTGCCTCGGTAGATGGATGCTCCGGGCCCAGCGTGTCCTCCCTATCTCCGACGTTCCGGCGGTGCAGGACCTCAGCTTCACGGTAGCGGCCCGCCGATTCCAGCGCGTTGGCCAGGCTCCCTCGGCTGCGCATCGTATCCGGGTGACCTTCACCCAGCACAGCCAGGCGCGCCTCGTACAATTCACGGAACATCCCGATGGCCAGGTCGGTATGACCCGCCGCGTAGTGACAGTTCGCCAGGCTGCTCCGGTACCGCAACGTCTCCGCGTGATTCTCCCCGAATGTATCCACGCTCCCCTTTACGGCCTCCGTGAACCACCGGATCGCCTCGTCAAACCGCCGCGCCGCCCGGTAGGCGTGCGCCAACCTGTGCTGCCCCGCCAGCAGGTCACGCCCATCAACTCCGTCAGAAACATACGCGGCCTCCAACTCTGCCCGGCGACGCCGGATCCGCGCATCTAATTCTTGCGTCGCCTCCATCTCACTTCACCCGCCGCCGCGCAACCAATATCCAGAAATCATCCTGTCCATCCCCTTTATCCTCTTCATCCCGGTAAATTACCCTCCGTCCGCCAGCGCAATCCGCAGTCGCTTGTTGATCCGTCCCTTGCTCTCATGCCCCACCACGCTGATGCGTCCAACTTCCTGCGTGTTATGCACGTGCGTGCCGCCATCCGCTTGCAGGTCCAGACCCACAATGTCTATCGTCCGCACCTCCGCTATCGACGCCGGCAGCAGGTTGATCTTCGTGCGGATCAAATCCGGGTGCGCGTCCGCCTCCTCCCGGCCCATGAAGCCCACGCCGATGTCCCGACCCTGTTCCACTTCCGCGTTGATGCGGGCCTCCACTTCCTCGGCGAACTCCGCGGACATATTTTCCAGCTCAAAGTCCATCCGCGCCGTTCCCGGTCGCATGTCGCCGCCCGTAACCAGCGCGCCGTAGTCGCGCCATACCACGCCACAGAGGATGTGCAGCGCCGTGTGCGTCCGCATCAGCAGGTATCGCCTTTCCCAGTCAATCACCCCATGCAGCGTCGCCCCTGCCGCCGGCCTCGCATCCCCCTCGATGGTGTGAACCACTGCGCCGCCGGAACGGCCCGCTTTCGTTACCTTGTACTCAACCCCCGTCTCCGCATCGGTGAGTGTCCCAACGTCGCAGGGTTGGCCGCCGCCGCCGATGTAAAAGGCCGTGCGGTCCAGCACAACGCCGCCGTCATCCGTGACTTCACTAACCACGGCGTCAAATTCCGACACGTAAGCGTCGTTCAAAAACAGCAATTCAGTCATCTGGCTTTCCCCCTCAAACCGACTCATCCATGATTTCCGTTCAGCATTATAACAATCGCATCATTACCGTCATTCCCGCTTGCCACCGTCATTCCCGCTTTCGCGGGAATCCGGTTACCGATTCAACAACCCCATGCCAAGGGATGCTAAACTTGGCAACCTCCGGTTTAGCCGGCAGCAATCCCCAGAGGAGAAAACCATGGCCCGATTGAAAGACATTCCAGCCGGCGAGCGCGAGATGCTGATGAATCTTCCGCTGCCGTCCTTTGATTCCACGCCTTTCGTGAAGGGCAGGCTGCTGTCGGAACGGCGGGTCGCCATCCTTTCAACGGCGGCGCTTCAGACCCGCAGCGACCGGACGTTCGCGCGGGGCGATGCCAGCTATCGGGTCATTCCCGGCCAAACCCAGCCCAACGACATCATCATGTCCCATGCCTCGGTCAACTTCGACCGCTCCGGGTTTCAGCAGGACTACAACGTATGCTTCCCGCTGGACCGGCTGCGCGAACTGGCCGCCGAAGGAGTGATCGGCTCGGTGGCCGACTATCACTACACCGTTTCCGGCGCCAATCCCCCGGAACGGCTGGAAGGCACGGCGCGCCAGATCGCCGGGTTGATGAAGCGGGACGGCGTGGACGCCGCGCTGCTGATTCCCGTTTGACCCCGGTGTACGTCCGCCGTTGGCGGAGTCGCCCATTACATCGAGCAGGAGGGGCTCAGCACCACGCAGATCAGCTTGATCCGCGAGCACACCGATGCCATCAAGCCCCCGCGGGCCCTGTGGGTGCCATTTGAGCTGGGGCGGCCCCTGGGAGTGCCGAACGACCCGGCGTTTCAGAACCGCGCGCTGCGGGCCTGCCTGGAACTGCTGGACGCCGAATCCGGCCCCGTTCTGAAAGACTATCCCGAAGACGTACCAGCCGAATTGGCCAGCGTTGACTTCACCGGAATGTCATGCCCCATCGACCTGCCGCAGCCGTCATCCAACGGATACGGCATCGCCCAAGATTTGCTCCTGGAGATTCAGCAGGTTGCCCCATGGTACGATCTGGCGGTGAGCCGGCGGGGGCGCACCACCGTCGGCATCAGCGACCTGGACATGGAACAGGCCGGGCGGTTCCTGGCGGGTTACGTTGAAGACGAGGCGACGCCGGCGCCGCGCGGGGATCTGACAACCGGACGCCTGCTGAAGTTCGTTTGCGAGGACCTGAAGGCGTATTATTCCGAAGCGGCGTCGGCCCAACCGGGCATGTCTGCCAGCATCGCCGTGGAACACTGGCTCTTCAACGAAACCGTGCTGGGCAAGTTGCTGTGGCAACTCCGGAACACCCGCACCGAGCACGAGGACGACGAGACAAGGTATTTTGCCCGGCGCAGCCTGATTCCCGACCGCCAGATCCAGTACAAAGGGGCCACGGTCTATCACTCGTGATGGTGGCACGGCGGGCGCGTGCTATAATCCGTCCACAAAAATCCATGCGTTAAATCGGGACCATAGACCATGAAACTGTCGTGCCTTCAGGAAAACTTGGCCCGTGGACTCGGCGTAGTCGGGCGTGCCGTCGCCAGCCGGTCCACCCTGCCTATCACCCAGAACGTCATGCTCAGCAGCGACCAGGGTATGTTGCGCCTCTCGGCGACTAACCTCGAAATCGCCATCACCACCTGGATCGGCGCGATGATCGAAGAGGAAGGCGCAATTACCGTACCTCACCGATTGGTGGCCGACCTGGTGAATTCGCTGCCCAGCGACCGTGTGGATCTCGACCTGCGCGGCCCCGACCCCGACGATCCCAACTCCGGCGGCGGCAGTGTCCTGCACCTGTCATGTGGCCGCTCCCTGACCCACATCAACGGCGCGTCCGCCGACGATTTCCCTCCCATCCCTCAGGTTGATTCCGGCTTTGCCACCAACATCGACCCGTCGGTGCTCCGCCAGGGCATCGGGCTGGTCGCATTCTCGGCGGCCTCCGACGAATCTCGGCCCGTGCTGACCGGCGTAGAACTCAAGCTTGAGGAATCAAACATCGTCATGGCCGCCGCCGACGGTTTCCGCCTCGCCGTGTACACTGGCCAGCTCTCCGAGCCCGTCGCCGACGCCCTCAAAGTCATCGTCCCTGCTCGCACCATGAACGAGATACAGCGCCTCGCCTCCGAGCAGAGCGCACCCATACAAGTGACTCTATCGCCCGAAAAGGGGCAAGTGATGTTCAAGCTGGAGCACGTCGAGGTCGTGTCCCAGT
This sequence comes from Chloroflexota bacterium, assembly GCA_009840165.1. GTDB lineage: Bacteria > Chloroflexota > Dehalococcoidia > Lucifugimonadales > UBA3495 > Bin87. The sequence goes on along the minus strand of VXOG01000032.1, from coordinate 1,219 downwards.
TGTTGCAGGGAAACTTCCCCAACTACGACCAACTCATACCGGAGCGCTACGAGACCCGCGCCGTCATGGAGCTGGACGACCTCAAGCGGGCCACCCAATCGGCCGCGGTATTCGCCCGCGATGGCAGCAACATCGTCCGCCTGGAAATGACGCCCCAGGAGTCGGGCGAAGGCGGACAGCTCAAGGTCTCTGCCCGTTCCGAAGAGGTCGGCGACAACCTCGACGAGCTGGACATTGACCAGTTGGACGGCGAGGACGCCAAGATCGCTTTCAACGTGCGCTACCTCATGGAAATCGTCAACGTCCTGGGCCGCGGCAAAGTTGCCCTGGAAGTCACCAACTCATCCAGCCCCGGCGTCTTCCGACCCGCCGACTCCGACCGCTACGTCCACGTCGTCATGCCTATGTACGTTCAGTGGTAGCGCCTCTGCAAACCTGAGAGCGCATCCAAAAACTCCCTCTCCCCTGGTGGGAGAGGGTTGGGGTGAGGGGGTTCCTTACCGTTATTCCCACCCCACCGTGTGCCGCCACAAAGCGCAGGAGGGATTGTGTCATGCGTGCCGCAGTTTATAAGGGCGAGCAGGTTCTACAGGTCGAGGAGTTGCCCGACCCGACGCCCGGTCCCAATCAGGTCGTGATGCGCGTGAAATACTCCGCCATCTGCGGCACCGACGTTCACGCCTTCATGTACGACCTGGCCCAGCCTGGCGCGGGATGGGCCATGAATACACCGGAATCATCGTTGACGTTGGCCCGGACGTCAGCCGCTGGCGCATCGGCGACCGCGTGGTGGGCGGCGGCGGTCATCCCCCGCCCGGCGGTGGCTCCGCGACACGAACCAATCCCCGCTTCAACTACCGCACCATGGGGTTCCAGCGTAATCCGCGACCACGCGGCTACGCCGAGTACGTGCTGCTGGACGAGTGGGAGCCGACCCCGGTGCCCGACGACGTAACCGACGAGCAGGCCGCCCTCTGCGAACCCTGCGCCGTCACCGTCCACGCCGTCCGCCTGTCCGACATCAAGCTGGGCGATTCCGTCCTGGTGCTGGGCGCCGGACCCATCGGATTGCTGTGCATGCAAACTGCTCGCGCCGCTGGCGCAACCACCGTCATCGTATCTGAGCCGGCGCGCCGGCGGGGCCGGGCGGGCCGCCCGCGGGGGGGCGCCGCCGGGATTTTTGACCCCGCCGCCGACGGTGTGGGGCGGGGAGTTGAGG
>VXOG01000026.1 GCA_009840165.1 Chloroflexota bacterium | reverse complement strand
CGGCATAGGTCAATGGGGCGGTGTCATCCATGTACAGTGGATTTTTACCGGGATGAAGAGGATGGACGGGATTTCGTATGTGGGGGATGCGTGGATTCCCGCGAAAGCGGGAATGACGGGTAGAGGCGGGACATACGGTGCAGGGTCGCCATGGCAGGGCGGATAATAGAAAGCTCCTGACTGAAGGGTTACGACGTTTGGAGAACCGGCGACTTTGTGATAAAATGCGCAAAGGCAAACGCCAAAAAACTCTCAGTATGAGGAGACATCATGGAAGGCAAGGTTCAGATCGAGATAACCTACTGCGTGCCTTGACAGCACCACGCGACCGCCACGTGGATGGCGAACGAATTTTTCCGGGCATATGGCGGCGATGCTGCCATCACCATCTCGCCCCGCGGCCAGGGAATCATGGAAGTTTTCGTGGACGGCGAGAAGATCTTCGACAAGAAGGCCGAAGGGAACATCTACCCGGATCTGGGCCGTGTCCGCAAGATGAAGGAAGCCATTTCCGCCAGGATTGCCAACGTTGACCTGGCTGTTGCCGCTGACAACTAGTCTCGGCAGATTCTGGAAATTCAGGCCGCTGCCGGTAGCACCGGCAGCGGCTTTTACGTGTTTAAGCGTTTCATGGCTTGACCGGCTCTGAGCAGCCTCCGGTGTGTTATAATGACCATGGTCGAATGTGACTCAATTTGATATTGACCGCCATGACACAGATTGATGACGTAAAAAGCAAGCTTGACATCGTCGAGCTGATATCCAGCTACGTGAATCTACAGCGGTCCGGAAGCTCCCTGAAAGCCAATTGCCCCTTTCACCAGGAGCGCACTCCCTCGTTTTTCGTCTTTCCTGACCGTCAATCGTGGCGCTGCTTTGGGGCCTGCGCCGAAGGCGGGGATGCGTTCTCCTTTGTAATGAAGGCGGAACGGGTCGAATTCCGGGATGCGCTCCAGAACTTGGCGGCCAGGGTCGGCGTTACGCTCTCCAACGATCAGGAATCGGGAGGCATCGCCCGGCAACTTTTCGAGGTCAACGATGCGGCGCGGCTCTTTTTCCAACGCATGTTGGGAGAACCGGAAGGGGCATTCGTCCGCGACTATCTGGAGCAACGGGGAGTCAGCGTTCGCTCAATCCAAACCTTCGAGATTGGCTACAGCCCGCCCCGCGACAATCGCCTGTTGACGCACCTGAGGGACGCCGGCTACGACGATGATCTGATAGTCCGGGCTGCCCTGGCAAGGGAAACCGATAACGGCCGGCGCTATGATTTTTTCCGGGGCCGCCTGATGATTCCCATTCGGGACTGGCAGGCTCGGGTCGCCGGGTTCGGCAGCCGCGCTCTGGACCCGGAGGCTACGCCGAAATATCTCAACACGCCGCGTACGCCGGTGTTCGACAAATCGAGAATTCTGTACGCGATGCACCTGGCCAAGGAGCCGGTGCGGCAGCGTGGCGCCGTGATCGTAGAAGGCTACATGGACGCCGTGATGGCTCACCAGCACGGATACGACAATGTGGTGGCGTCCATGGGCACCGCCCTCACCGAGCAGCAGGTTGCTCTGGTTCGGCGTTTGACCAATAACGTGACTATGGCATTGGACGGCGACCCTGCCGGGCGCAACGCGACGTTACGCAGCCTGGAATCGTCGTGGGGAGTGTTTCAACGTAGAAACTCTCAACAGACCGCCACATCCATGCTTCAACAGCCCGACGCCATGGAGTTGAGGGTAGCAGAGCTTCCGTCCGGCCAGGACCCGGACGACTACATCAAGCGGGAGCCGGGCAAGTGGCCCGCGTTCGTGGAACAGGCCCAGGAGTTGTTCGACTATCTGTTGACGACGCTTTCCGCCCGCGCCGACATGGACAATCCCGACGGCAGATCCTGGGTGGCCCATACCATGCTCAGGTTCGTTTCGCAAATTCCCGACCCGGTTCGTAGTGATCTGTACCTGGATCGGTTGTCGGCCCGGCTGGGTCTGAACAACGAGACGCTACGCGCGGCGTTGCGGGATGTGAGGCGTCAATCAGCGGCGGAGCAACGGAGGGAAACGGTCCCTGCAACTGCCGACGAGGCGACGCCCTTGCCGGCGCGGGACCACGACGCCCGCGAGGAAGACTTGCTTACATTTCTCCTACAGCACGGGTCGGAATCGTTGGACGGCGCACAATCCGTACTGTCGCCTGAATGGTTCACCCGTTCGGAGAACCGCGAAATTTATCGCAACGTAATTGCAGGTGTGGGCTCTGACGAAATGCGGATAGCCCCGGAACTGGAGGCTCATCTTGACGCCCTCCGTTCCCGGGAACTCAGGCTGTCCACGCAAGGGAAACGGGAAAAGGCCTGGCTGCAAATGAGCCTGGCGCTGGAAAAAGAACATCTCAATAATGAAATCAGGCAGCTATCCGGCCTGCCGGAGATCATGGAAGACCTTGAATCTCCGATGGCGCAAAGGCTGCTCAACAACAAGCACCGCATCGGTGAAATCGACCGGCTGCTCAAGCCGTCTTCACCGTCCGGTAAATAACGGAGGCCCTATGACCATCATCAGCAATCGACGCAACGTTATCGTTGACGAAGATGAGCCGGACTATGACGGCAGCGAAACCATCTCCATATCGTCCGCCATCGCTACCGCCAACGACTCTGAGGAAGACGAGGACACAGTTGACGAGGAAGAGGAAAATAGCTCTCCCGTCAGCGTTGACGACCAGGATTCCGCGGATGAGGAGTGGCAGGTTCGACAGATGGCCGTGGCGCGGCGCACCGTGCTGCCGGAGGACGGCCCATCTGCGCGGGACATGGAGCGCGAGGAACGGGACTGGGCCGAGGTGGATACTACCGACAGCACTGATGCCCTGGACGACCCGGTTCGCATGTATCTCCGCGAAATCGGGCGTGTGGACTTGCTGACCTCCGCGGACGAACGACGTCTCGCCCGCGAACTGGAAGGGCTTAACCACCTGCTGAAACTGGAGCAGGAACTTGCCGAACGGGCGGCCAGCGACGAAGCGCAAGTCGATTACCTGGACCCCGGCGACGATCCGCCTCTGGAAGCCGCCGCGTGGGAAGCGGCCACGGTACTGCTGGCGCGAATCGCCAACGCCGCTCCTCTGGTGCGTTCGCTGGCCCGGTATCTTGAACTCTACGAATTCATGACCCTCGCCGAGGTCAAGGAATCCCCGGCCCTCCGCAAGGCAATCGACGCCGAGGTGGCGCCGGCAATGGTGGAGCAGGTAGCCAGCGACTTGGACATCACCCAGGAAACCGCGTACCAGCGAATCGTACAACTTTCCCTGGACACCTGGGTTCTGCCGCCTCGTGTGGTGGAGGTGGTTACCGCATACGTACCGATCTGGGCCGAACTGCACCCCGACGGCGTGGGTGGTAGCTACAACCCTGAACAGGGATTGGACGTGCCCCCGTTGTATGCCCAGGACGACCATTGCTCGCTATTGCTTTTGACCCAGCTACTCCGCGAACCCGGAATGAGCGATATGGTCGAGCGCGAAAACTTCGATGCGGCCATGTACTTTGAACAGACCAAGAAGAATGGCGAGCGGGCGCAGACCCATCTTACGGAGGCCAACCTGCGTTTGGTCGTGAGCGTCGCCAAGAAGTACATCGGTCGAGGCATGGCGCTGCTGGACATGATCCAGGAGGGTAACATCGGCCTGATCCGCGCCGTGGAAAAGTTTGACTACCGGAAGGGCTACAAGTTCAGTACTTACGCCACTTGGTGGATCCGGCAGGCGATTACCCGGGCCATCGCAGACCAGGCCCGCACCATCCGCATTCCGGTCCACATGGTGGAAACCATCAACAAGCTGATGCGCCATCACCGCCGGCTGTTGCAGGAAAAGGGACGCGAACCCACCACGGAAGAGTTGGCGGAAGCCATGGAGATGACGCCCGAAAAGGTGGAGGAGATTCAGAAAATTTCCCAGGAACCGGTCTCGCTGGAAACTCCCATTGGCGAAGAGGAAGACTCGTTCCTTGGCGACTTCATAGAAGATCGCACGACGTTGGCTCCGGCGGACGCCGCTTCGGCGCAGCTACTGCGGGAGCAGGTGCAGGAAGTGCTCAACTCCCTCACTGAACGCGAGAGCCGCGTCCTGAAACTACGCTTCGGCTTGGAGGACGGGCGCACGCGCACTCTGGAAGAGGTTGGCCGTGAGTTCGGTGTTACGCGGGAGCGAATTCGCCAAATCGAAGCCAAGGCCATCAGGAAGCTGCGCCACCCTTCGCGATCCAAGAAGCTTCGGGATTATCTGGAGTAATCCGACAGGCTCTACAACGACCAATTCCGAATTCCGGGGGGCGAATCACGATTCGCTCCCTTTTTTGTAAAACTCCCAAAAACGTTCGTCGGTACGTAGGAAAAATTCCGGGGTCAAGGGATAAACTCTGAACCGAGACCCCGGCGAACACCGGGCGAGGGAGGTCATTTTGGTGGAAGCTATGGAGCTGCCCGTCTGTCAGCAATGCAATATCGGAGCGTTGGTGCCACTGTCCGATTATGGGGCCCAAGGAGCCCCGGTCCACTACAAAGCCTGGACGTGCATTAATCCCGGCTGCGGTTACAACATCAAAATCCGCAACGGCGACATTTTCGTTAACGAACCGATTCGCTCAGGCCGACACTGAGCTCGCGTGCGCTCGAGGCGCGGCGACCCTTTGATGGCCGCCGGGCGCCTTCTGGCGTCAACATTGCATTAAGGTCAGAGAGTCTCCGGTCTCGTTCATTCATTCAGGCAGGGCAACAAGATGGAAATCGGATTGGATTACATGCAGATGCGCACCCAGGCGCAATACTACGGATTGCGTTGGGCGGGCATTGCGTTACTGGTGACCGGCGTGTTGCTGGTAGTGGTGGGAGCGGCCTATTACGGGAACCTGTACTGGCTGCGATCAAGCGTGGATGATTATGCTGTCAGCAGGTCGGACACGATTCAACTGGCGGCGGATGAAGCGCCCCAGGCGCCGCGGGAAGGGAAGATAGTTTCACCGTTGGCGTTGCGGCCCGGCGCTTACACGGACACTGCGGTCGGGTCGGGTTTCACCCCGGTGGCCCAATCCGAGGCGCGTCCGCTGGGGACGTTGCCGGCGGCTGAGCGACTAATAGTTCCCGAGCTCGGCATCAATGTCAAAATGGACCAGGCGAGCCTGACCGGGGCGACCATACTTGCCCATTCGAATACCACTACCACCGATTCTGATGGCCTGGAGGTTTTGCGGGCCAACCCTGGTGAAAGGGGCGCGTTGTGGTTCTTCGGGGAATCGGGCCAGCGCGCCGATAATTTTGGAGGTCTGACCAAAGCACCGGAGCTGCTTACCAAGGGCGAGGACATCCTGATATTCGTCGATAACGGGTCTAAGACCTACGCTTACGCTGCGACTCATACCGACGTTTTCCGGGCCGCTGATCTCAGACTGAGCGGGAGCGAGCGCGCTACCATACACCTGACGGTTCCAGTGCCATCCGGCTTGTACGACCACTTTTTGGTGTTGAGCGGCGAGTTGGTGGGGGTGAAGTAGGCCCCGGTCGGGTGGTCGGCTTCCGGCTTATGAGCCTGATTCCTCGCAGGCTCCGGACCAGGACAGACGGACCTGCTGAATACGGCGACCGCGAACCTGTACCACTTCGATTTCGATGTGGAGGTCGTCTTTGGCGATGACATCGCCGGCCGCCGGCATTCGACCCAACTCGGTATAGACGTACCCACCGATAGTGTTGACGTCGTGACCGTTGAGTTGCACGCCAACGATTCGGCTGACCTCTTCCAAGGGCACCGAGGCGTTCAGAATCCATGAACCGTCTTCCGCCCGGGCCGCCTCTTCCGGGTCTTCGTCGGTGAATTCGTCCTCGATCTCGCCGACGATCTCTTCCAGCACGTCTTCAAGGGTTACCAAACCCTCCACTCCCCCGTACTCGTCAACCACGACTGCCATTTGCAGCGATTTGGCGCGCATGAGCTGGAGCAGATCGTCCAGGGCCATGTTCTCGGCGACGAACTCCGGTTCGCGCATGAGGTCATTGAGCGTAGTTGCGGTTTCACCGGAAGCCAAAATCGGCAAGACATCGCTGATATGAACTATGCCGACCACGTCATCCATGGTGTTCCGATAAACTGGCAATCGCGTATGCCTGGTTGACACGAATGCTTTGACGACTTCGTCCAGAGAAGATGCGAGCGCAACCGCATCCATATCCAGGCGGGGCACCATAATATCCTGAACGTCCCGGTCGTCCATGTGGCTGATGGATCGCACCATGTCGATGTCATACTGGTCGAGGTTCAGGATTTCATCAGCGGTGAGCGCATCGAGATCAACGCGCGGGTGGCCTTCAGCCTCCGGAGCGCCGAGCTGACTGCCCGTTGAGGGGCCGGACTCCCTTCCGTTGGGAGAAAAATATTCGCTGGCGGTGGGTGTCCGTTGCCCGGAAAACCACTGACGGGGGCGGGCGACTCGGCGAGCCAGGTCGGGGTAAAGCGAACTCAGGCGATCCGCCAGCACCTGAATGGTAATCAGGGCTACAGCGGTGGATCCCGCGGCAATCAGCAGCAGGAGCGCCGAGGGTAGCGCCGAGTCGGTATCGAACACCACGACACCCAATGATACTCCCGCTATTCCGGCGGAGAGCACTCGTACCGCGCCAAGGCCGGGCGAGGGGGCGTATCCAAGCATCGCAACCAGCCCCGGGCGCCGTCTGCGCGTGGTGACCGTCATAGTTACCCAACCAAAGGTCAGCAAAGACGCGGCCAAGAACAATAACGGAGGTAAGCTACTGTCAGTATCCAAGTTGGCGGCCCTTTGCCGGCGCCATCAACAGTTGCAAGATGGAACCGGACTGAAACGGGTCAGAATCACTCCTCGTCAGGCGGCGCCAAAAGTCTAGCAGGAACGCCTGCCACTCGTCCAGCGGGAGGCACGTCTTTGGTGACAACCGATCCGGCGCCGGTCAGGGCCCGGGCGCCCACGGTTACCGGAGCGATCAGCATGGTATCGCAGCCAATGAATGAACCTGCTTCGACTGTGGTTCGGTGCTTTGACACGCCATCATAATTGCAAGTGATAGCGCCGGCGCCGATGTTCACGCCGGGGCCGATGTCGGCGTCCCCCAAGTAGGAGAAATGGCCTGCCGCCGAAGAGGAGCCGATTCGACTGTTTTTGACCTCGACGTAGTTGCCAAGGTGAACTCCTCGCTCAATCACCGATTGGGGGCGCAGGTGGCTGTAGGGTCCGATGCTTACGTCGGCGTGTATGCTGGACTCTTCAACCGTGGAGGCGACGACGCTGCACCGTTCTCCGACCACTGAATCATGGATCACTGAGTTGGGGCCGATTTCGCACTCTTCTCCTATAATAGTTTGGCCGGACAGCATGGTGTTGGGCCGGATCACGGTATCCATTCCGATTGTCACGTCGGCGTCAATGTAGGTGGTGGCGGGATCGATGATGGTGACTCCCTCGAGCATCCAGTGGGAATTGATGCGGTCCTGCAACACGGTGGATACCGCGGACAGTTGTTGTCGGTCGTTGACGCCCATGGCCTCGTCCGCCCAGGCGAACGGCGCCGCCACTACTTCATCACCGGCCTGGGCAGCCAGTTTGGTCAAGGCGGTGAGGTAAAGCTCGCCGGACGGGGCGCGGGGGATACTGCCGAGATTTCGGGACAGCCATGGTCCATCGAAGCAGTACACTCCGGTATTGACCTCCGCAGGTTCGAAAGAAGCGGAGTCGTCGCCGCGGTCGCGTGCCTCGACGATGGCCGCGACCGGTCCGACGGCACTGGGGTCTCCGGGAGCGACGCGCTCAATCCGGCCAAGATCAGGCGCAAACACGTCGGTAGCAGTGAGAATCGTCATTCTCCGGTTTGGTACGGAGGTATGCTCGTCGATTAACAGACGCAGGGATTTCGCCCTCACTAACGGGGTGTCTGCTGCCATCACCATGACCAGCTCAGGGGCGTAATCCAGTGCGCTCAATCCCCACGATACTGCGTCAGCAGTCCCGTCTGCGGTGGGCTGCACGACGTACTGAACGGTGTCGCCCACAACGGCAGTGAGGCTTGCCAGATTGCTGGGCGAGGCGACCACGACTATGTTTTTGATACCGCACTTGGTGAGCAGGTCCACCGGATACCGGATCAACTCCTTTCCGGCCGCAGTGTGCAGCGGTTTTGGGATGCGTGAACGCATGCGACTGCCGTGTCCCGCCGCCAGGATGATACCGACGCTATGTGTTAGGGGCTGGGTCGCGTTCATGGTTGTCCTCCCGGCTATGACGTGTGGCGAATCAGGCTTGATTATAGCAAGCAGTTGCGCCAATCCACGGGATTACGGATTTCGCCGCCGAACGGTATTTGTTTTGGCAATGCAACCATACGTGCAATATAAATCTGTTTGAGATTGACCGGAAACGGGGCGATTGCTAAAATTCTGAAAAGTCGCGATAAATGCCGTTGGTTAGATGTTCCAGCGGTGCGGTCTGCCGTGAAAGTAACGGGAGGAACTATATGGTTACCACGTTCAATGAGAACCTGTTTTCGCCTGAGGTCATCCAAGACCCCTATACCTATTTCGGGCGGATGCGGGAAGAAGACCCGGTCCACTGGAACGATCCATACAAGCTGTGGGTCATCACCAAGTACAAGGATCTGGTTTGGGTGACCCGCCGGCCTGAGGCATTCTCGTCGGAAGTGTTCCACCGCGACCCACTGCCCCCGTATCCCTCGATTGATGAGTCCGACATGGGGCTCTATGAGGATGTGCGAAACTTCTTCAGCCAGTGGTTCATCCAGACTGACCGCCGCGCGGTCAGCGACCATGAGGAAATCCGCGAGCATGGTGGACCCGACCACACCGACATGCGCAAGGTGATTCACGGTTACTTCACTCCGAAGGCCATGGAGCTGTGGCGTCCGTTGGTGCAGTCCGCCATCAAGCAACTGCTGGACGAGGCGGAAGACCGCGGCCACATGGACGTGATGCGCGATTACGCGACTCCGCTGCCCCTGCTGGTCATCGCAGCCATGATGGGCATCGAGACCTACGACCGGCAGTTCATCCGCTCGCTGGCCGAGAAGCTGCTGTTCATCGGGCGCGGCAACGCCGACCGGATGCAGCCGTTGTCCGAAGGCATTACCGAATTGCAGGACTACCTGCGCCCCATGGTCAAGGAGCGGCTCAAGAACCCCAACGGCGACCTGCTGGATAGGATGACCGACGCCGCGCGGATGACTAACGCTGCCGGCAAGCAGATCATGGACGAGGAACAGGTGGTTGCCAACGCCATCCTCTTGCTCCTGGCTGGCCACGAGACAACCATCAACCTGATCTGCAACGGCACGCGGGCGTTCATGACGCATCCCGACCAGTGGGAACTGTTCAAGACCGATCCGGCAGGCAAGATGATCCGCGCCACCGAAGAGTGCTTGCGATACGACGCGCCGGTCAAGTCCATCACCCGCATCGCCGGCGAGGATGTGGAGCTTGGCGGCAAGACTATTCAGAAGGACGAGCGGATGCGTTGGTTCGTAACCTCCGCCAACCGCGACCCTGAAGTGTTCGACCGCCCTGATGACTTTGACATCGAGCGCTACCCGAACCCCCACGTCGCCTTCGGCAGCGGCATCCACCACTGCTTGGGCGCTACGTTGGCGCGGCTGGAAGGTCAGGAAGCGTTCAAGGCGATTGCCGAACGGTTCCCCAACCTCAACATGAACGCCAACCCCGAGGATTTGACCTACACTTCCAGCATCACGTTCCGCACGCTGGAGACGCTGCCGGTGAACCTGTCGTAGCACCGCGCTCGAAAGCAAGTCCACGACGCAGGGACGGGTGATAAACCCGTCCCTGTTTTATTTGATAATAGACGATTAGGGAATCAATCAAGGACTGTACGACGTGTTACACGTTCGTTATAATCGTGTAATCCGAAACTCGTCGAAAATAATCGAATGGCCGACGTAAAACCCTTAGACCGGGAGGTTGCAACCATGGTAAGTACCATCAACGACGACCCCTTCTCCCTAGAGGCGATGTACCAGCCCTACGATTTCTTTGCCCGTCTGCGAGACTGGGAGCCAGTCCACTACAACGAGCAGTACGAGGTGTGGATGGTCACCTCATGGGAGCATCTGGTGTGGGTGACTCGGCATCCCGAAGTATTCTCGTCCAGCGTATTCGCCAGGGACGTGCGGCCACCGAATCCGCCCATCGATGAAGACGACATGGAAATCTACAATTTCATCAAGAATTGGCAGGTTTCCCGCTTCATTCAGCATGACCAAAGACGCTATAACCCGGGAATCTCAGGCCCGGACCATGTGGACATGCGTCGGGTGATGCACGGGTACTTCACTCCCAAGTCGATGGAGATGTGGCGTCCGCTGGTGCAGTCTGCCATCGACGAATTGCTGGACGCGGTGCAGGAGAAAGGCCGCATGGACGTGATGGCCGACCTGGCGACGCCGCTGCCTTTGCTGGTGATCGCCCGGATGCTGGGCATCCCCGACAGCGACCGCCCTATCATGCGCAAGCTGGCGAAGGATCTGCGGCATTTGAACCGGACCGGCCCCGACCGGATGGGGCCACTGTCTGAATCGGTGCAGAATCTTCAGGACTATTTGGGTCCGCTGGTAGCAGAACGGGTGGACAATCCCAGGGACGACCTGATTTCCGTGGTAGCGGAAGGCGAGCGGCAGGGTATTTTCGACCGTGACCAGGTGGTCAACAACGTGATGCTGCTGCTGTCCGCCGGCCACGAGACCACCATCAACTTGATATGCAACGGCACTCTTGCGTTCACCCAGCACCCGGACCAGTGGGCGAATCTGAAGGCCGACCCCGAAGGCAAGACGGTGCGAGCCACCGAGGAGTGCCTGCGCTACGACTCCCCGGTAAAGTCCATCCAGCGCATCGCAATGGACGACATTGACCTCAACGGTCAGACAATCCACAAGAACGACCGGGTCCGCTGGTTCATTTCCGGCGCAAACCGTGACCCCAAGGTGTTCGACCGCGCTGATGATTTCGACATCGAGCGCTACCCCAACCAGCACGTAGCGTTCGGCAGCGGCGTCCACCACTGCCTCGGCGCGACCCTGGCGCGGCTGGAAGGGCAGGAGATTTTCCGCAACCTGGCCAACCGTTTCGACAGCCTGGAACTGGAGGTGCCGATTGAGGAGTTGGAATACGACCAGCTCATCGGGCTGCGCGCTTTGGAGAGCCTGCCGGTAACGGTGACCAACGCGCGCTAGGCGTACGATTCGACAATGGGCGCGAACCGTAGGGGCAGGTAACAAACCTGCCCCTTTTGCGCTGTACGGCGTCGGAAAATCGGTTATAATTCGGAAATCCGTAGCGACCGGCGTGTGTCGCCGAGCGAAGCAACACCCGACAACCGGAGGTTTCAACCAATGGTCAGCACCTTCAATGACAATCCGTTTTCGCTGGAAGCCATCTACAAGCCGTATGACTTCTACAACCGTCTGCGCGAGCACCAGCCGGTGTATTACAACGAGGAACTCGACGTCTGGATGATCACCTCCTGGGAGCATCTGGTCTGGGTCACCCGGCACCCCGAGGCGTTTTCGTCCAGCGTGTACGCTCGGGACACGAAGCCGCCGAATCCCGCCATCGACGAAGATGACATGGAACTGTACAACTTCATCAAGAAGTGGCAGGTTTCCCGTTTCATCCAGCACGACCAGCGGCGTTACAACCCCGAAATGAGTGGATCGGACCACGTCGATATGCGCCGCGTCATGCACGGTTACTTCACGCCCAAGAGCATCGAAATGTGGCGCCCGCTGGTGCAGTCCGCCATCGATGAACTGCTGGACGCGGTGGAAGAGAAGGGCCGCATGGACGTGATGGCCGACCTGGCCACTCCGCTGCCCCTGCTGGTGATCGCCCGGATGCTGGGGATTCCGGACAGCGAGCGGCCGAGGCTGCGGGAACTGGCCAAGGATCTGCGATTCCTCAACCGCGAGGGGCCGGACCGGATGAAGCCGTTGAGCCAAGCGGTGCAGAACCTCCAGGACTTCATCGCGCCGATGGTTGAAGACCGGATGCAGAATCCAGAGAACTTTGACTCGCTGGACCTGATGCAGGTGGTGTGCGAAGGCGAGCGGAAGGGCGTGTTTAACCGCGAAATGACCATCAACAACATCATGCTCTTGTTGTCGGCAGGTCATGAGACCACCATCAACCTGATCTGCAACGGGACACTGGCGTTTACCCAGCACCCCGACCAGTGGGCCATCCTCAAGTCGGACCCAGAGGGGAAGACCGTGCGGGCCACTGAGGAAGCCCTGCGCTACGACTCGCCGGTGCGTTCCATCCAGCGCATCGCCATGGACGACATTGAGTTGAATGGCCAGCAGATCAACAAGAACGACCGCGTGCGCTGGTTCATCCCCGGCGCCAACCGCGACCCCAAGGTATTTGACCGGGCCGATGACTTCGACATCGAGCGGTATCCGAACCAGCACGTAGCTTTCGGCAGCGGCATTCACCACTGCCTCGGCGCGACGCTGGCAAGGTTGGAGGGACAGGAGATCTTCCGAAACCTGGCTAACCGGTTTGACAACATCGAGCTGGAAATCCCGGTAGAGGACGTGCAGTACGACCGTGTACTCACGTTCCGCGCGGTGGAAGCGTTGCCGGTTTCGGTGACTAGCGCGAAGTAGCGCCTGGTCGCCCGTCGCAATCCGGAGCGGCCCATCGCTTTTTCGAGCGGTGGGCCGTCGTCTGTCCCACTGTCTGTTCGTTTGAATTGTTGCATTGCTTGTGATAATTTTACGGCGCACTTGCCAGCCCACAGCGGGGTTCTACCATGCCTCACTTCGCCCACGATGACCTCTTTGCGCCCGACGCGATTCGCGACCCTTACGGTTATTTCGGCGCATTGCGCTCGGAAGCGCCGGTACACTGGAACGAGCAGTACCAGATGTGGGTAGTGACCAGCTATGAACGGCTGGTTTGGACGGCGCGGCACCCGGAATACTTTTCGTCCGAGGTTGCGCTGCGCGATAACAGGCCGCCGTCGCCCACCATTCCCGAAGAAGACATGGAGCTGTTCGCGGCGGTGCGGCAGTGGATGGCCGCCCGCTTCACCCAGAACGATGGCGCCAAGCACAAGGAAAAACGCAAGGTCGTACACGGCTACTTCACGCCCAAGGCCATGGAAACCTGGCGTCCGCTGGTGCGGCAGACGGTGAACGACTTGCTAGATAATTTGCAGGGCGCCGGGCGGATGGACGTGATGCAGGACTTCGCCACGCCGCTCACCTACAGCATCATCGCCGGCCTGATGGACATACCGCCCACTGACCGCGCTTTCGTCAAGGAACTGTGTGGGCAGATGTGCGGATTCGACGGCAACGACCCCAGCCGTATCCGCGACTATGCCGCCGGCGTGCAGGCGGTTACCGACTACCTCGCTCCCATTGTTGCAGAGCGGGTACGGGAGCCGGGCGACGACCTGCTGTCCGTGATCTGCAAGGGGGAGATCATGGGGGCGTACACCCGGGACGAGGTGCTGGCCAACGCCCTGCTTCTGCTGGTTGCGGGGCATGAGACGACGAACGACCTCATTTCCAACGGAGTCCTCGCGTTCACCCAACATTCCGACCAGTTCGACCTGTTGCGCACCGACCCCGATGCACGCATCGTTGGGGCCGTCGAAGAAGTGTTGCGCTACGACTCGCCGCTGAAGTCGATACAGCGCGTGGCGACGCAGGACGTTGATATGGGCGATGGACAAACGGTGAGCAAGGACGACCGGGTGCGCTGGGTTATTTCGTCGGCGAATCGGGATCCCGACGTTTTCGATAACCCCGACGGGATGGACATAACGCGCGATCCCAATCCCCACGTTGCCTTTGGCAGCGGCGTGCATCACTGCCTGGGCGCGACGCTGGCTCGCCTTGAAGGACAGGAAGCGTTTGCAGAGTTGGCCCGCCGCTTTGAGGGGTTCGAGTTGGAGACCGACCCCGACCGGCTGGAATACCTGCCCAGCGTCGGGCAGCGAACCCTGTTGAATCTTCCCGTCAGCATGCAATAGCGCCGGACCCACCAGCCGCCGCTGCTGACCGTCATTACTGCCGCATTTACCCCGAACCATGAGGAGGTTACCCCAATGGCCCGACAGTTGAAAATCACCGTGGACTACAACGTCTGCGTAGGCAACGCGATGTGTGAGACCTTCGCCGAGAACACTTTCGGCCTCAACGAAGACCGCCAGTCCTATGTGAAGGATGCGGCCGGAGATCCCGAGGAGACCATCATTGAAGCCGCCGAGAACTGCCCCGTGACCGCCATCACGGTGGAGGACGCCGAAACCGGGGAGATCCTGTTCCCGTAACCAACATCCTTAGCCAACGGTTGTAGGGGCGAATATTTATTCGCCCCTACGTTTCGTCACAATGCTATGAAACGTGCGCGATTACTTCCTCACCGAACCGGCGGATGATGTCGCTGGGGTCGTGGCTGATGGCGGTGATTTGCAGCACGTCCACTCCCGACCCAACTATCTGTGACACTTTGGCTCGGCACTCGTCTGGCGTCCCGGCTACCGCGAATCGGTCCGCCAGGTAGTCAGTGACGCCGAACTCGTCGCTGATGGCGGCGTTGCGGGTGTCGCCCACCTGCTCATGCTCAGCGGGCATGTACTCGCCCTGGATGGCCATCATGGCCTCGTGCAGTTCCTCGGGGACGTGCTTGCCTTCCAGGGTGAAGCGGAAGGCGTGGTGTGCGCTGGCGGCCAGGGCCATTTTGATCTCATCGATGGCCCGAGCATGGTCGTCGGCGATGTTGCATTTGGCGAACGCCCAGATTTCCGTGGAGCCCAGCGGCTTGCCAACGTTCCACTCGCCGGCGCGCACGTGAGCCACCGTGTCCTCCAGTATCTCCGGCGTCAGCCCCGTGTGAATCATCGCTCGGTCGGCGATTTCGCCGGCGATGCGCAGGGTGCGTGGTCCCTCGGCGGACATCATAATTGGGGCCGGTTCCCTGCTCCAACGCACGTGCCCCTCTCTGCCCAGGTATTCGGCAGTTTCGCCTGACATAAACGAACGCAAGGCGCCGACGTACTCGCGCAAGGCGGCCAGCCGGGCCGGCCGCAGTCCCAGGTTCAGAATGGCCGAGTCGCCGGTGCCAATGCCCATGAAAGCCCGTCCGCCGGACAGCTCATGCAGCGACGCGATTGCCGACGCCATCACCGCCGGATGCCGGGTCAGCGGGTTGCTAACCGACGGACCTACATGCACCCGCTCCGTCTCCATGGCCGCCACCGTCAGCGAGACGAACAACTCGCGGAACAACGATTGAGAGTCGGCAACGCCGATGTAGTCAAACCCCAGCGATTCGGCCATGCGGACGTGTTTGCGGAAAGAATCATAAGAGGTGGGGAGGAGGGTTACGCCGTATTTCATGGGAAGTGAAGCCCCTTATTTGCGTGGATGGGCAGGATATTTTGATGCCACGGATTTCTGGATTCCGGCCCCGTATCAAGTACGGGGTGACGTTCCTTCGCCGGGATGAGGGTGTTGGCCGGAATCACGGCAGTGACCAGAATGGTGGTAGGTTTCAAGTGGCCCTATGCGTCGGATGTGTCGGCGGCGGCTTTGGCGATGCCGCGAATCATGCCGCGAAAGACGCAGGCGTGGGCGGGCCAGAGCGCATACCAGTATATTAGGCCGGCCAATCCGATGGGGTCGAATTCGGCGGTTTGTCGGATGATTGAGCCGCCGTTGGGGGCTGGCGTAACCTCGAATTCGAGCCAGGCGCGGCCGGGCAAACGCATTTCGGCGTAGAACTTGACCCTACGGCCCGGTTCGTAGCTCTCTACCCGCCACCAGTCCACGGTGTCGCCGACTGCCAGTTCGCTGGGATGGCGTCGGCCCCGTCGGACGCCGACACCTCCGGCCAGCAGATCCAGGAAACCCCGCAACTTCCAGAGCGCGTTGGCATAATACCACCCGGTATTGCCTCCAATGCGACGCACCGGATCGAAGGCTATGCCGGGCGGCGATGCCACCGTAACCGTCCTGGTATCCACCAGGCGCGTGCCGAAGCGAACGTTGCCTCGAACACGCTCCCGGCCTGAGGATGACAGGGCATCCGACCAGCGGGTCGCAGCGTAATCGCGGTCTTCGTTGTGGATGGCGGTAGCGATGGCGTCGGCAATGCCCATGGGCCGGATGCCAAATGCGCCGGTCGGCGCGGGATTTTCAACGATGCTGGCGTGGCGCAGACTGTCAATCAGCTTGCGGTCAATGCGGGCGTACACCGGCGTAACCAACCCCAGCCACAGGCTGGACAGACGCGGCGTGAGCACCGGAACTGCAATCATCCGGCGGCGCAGGCCGCGCTGCCGGGCGTACTCCTGCATCAAGCCGCCGTAGGATACGACGTCTGCACCGCCGACCTCGAATATCCGACTGCCGTCCGCGGGCACGTCCAGGGCGGCTTGCAGGTAGTCCAGCAGGTCGGTTATGGCGATGGGCTGGGCGGGGACGGAGACCCAGCGGGGTGTAATCATCACCGGCAGGCGTTCCACCAGGGCGCGCACCATCTCGAAGGAAACGCTGCCGGAACCGATTACGATGGACGCGCGGAACTCGATGACCGTTGCCCCGGAACTGCGGAGGATGTCGCCGACGCGCCAGCGACTGCGCAGGTGTGGCGACGTTGCGTCCGCGATGGCTCCAAGACCGCCCAGATAGATGATACGTGTTACGCCGGCGGCACGGGCGGCATCGGCGAAATTCTGCGCGCCGGCCGCCTCTTCCGCCTCAAAGTCGCCGGACGAACCGAGGGAATGGACGAGGTAGTAGGCCACGTAGATGCCGGCCATGGCGCGGTCCAGAGAATCGGGGTCGAGCAGGTCGCCCGGCGCTACTTCGGTGGTATCCGCCACTCTGCCGGCGAGGTTTTCGGGGCGACGGGCGAGGCAGCGTACGGAGTGGCCGCGGGCTTCCAGCACTTTGAGCAGCCGGCCGCCGACATAGCCGGTGGCGCCGGTGAGGAGGATGCGGGGGAGGGCGAACATGAGGGCCTGCGTCCGTGTGTAGCGTCGGGATTTTGCCTCCTACCTACTCTACGGTTATGTCGTCAAGAGACTGCACAGGCAGTTCCTCGTCGCAGTCCATACAGAATAGTGCCTGAATTAATGGTTCTAGGTGCTCGTCTCCAACGTGAATGAGTTTGCTCCCTCGCGCGATGAAAATGTCGTATCCGTTGAAATCACTTCTGATATTGACGCTGCCGCATTCCTTGCAAGCGTACTTTGGCGTGGTTTTAGTATTTTCAGGGTGCATCTCACCACCTCCCTGCGA
>VXOG01000004.1:4866-17886 GCA_009840165.1 Chloroflexota bacterium | reverse complement strand
GCGGGGTAATGCGCCGCCCCGGCCGCACGATACAGGGATTCCGCTGACCCAGCAGGTAATGACATTCCACCCCCCGCGGGCGCGGGGGGATGGCGGGGCGGGCAGGGGCCGGCGCGCGGAGATTCGCAATCTCGAGGACCAAGCCCATCAGCTGAGAACTTACAGCACCCCGCAAGCGAGGGACTACAAGGACGGGAGCAGGCCGGGCCCGGTTCCGGTGAACGGGATGCTTGGCCGCCAAGTTTTGGAGATGCCCGAAGCTCCCAGCTCGGAGATGATGAATTGGCGCTCGCCGGACGCAGTGGCGAGCCATACGCGGGGAGTGGCGAACAGCCCAGCGGTGATCGAGCGCCGGCGCCAGAGCGGGCGCCAGATCATGCTTGCGGATCAAGCCGCAGAATTCTCGAATGGGATCCGTGGTCCCGAGGAATTCCAGTCAGAGACGACAAAGGGCGCCTCTGGTTCATTGAACTCGGCATTCAGCCTTTGGCTCATGGGGTTCCCGCCCGAGTGGCTAAGCTGCGCGCCATCGGAAACGCGATCGTCCCGCAGCTCGCGGCCTATTTCATCGCCAACACCGCAAACCCCCGATGGCCAGGCGGCGCCGGATGAGTAGATTGCCTTTTTATGCCTGACAGCGAGCGCATTGCGGAATTGATCGGTTCGGATCATCGGCTGCGGCTGATTGAGGAATGCAAAGCGGATCTGGAGAAAGCCGATGGGCTTTTGCGCGATCTTGGGTTTTATTTCACCAGCGGGAAGCTGGCACAAGTCATAAGCAATGTCGCCGATGCCCGCGCCAATCGCATCGCCGGGATCGTCGACGAAGTCGTGAAAGGACAAAGCTGATATGCCCCTGATTCATGGCCCGCTCAGCTGGGAGAAGCTAAAGGCAGCGCTTGCCGACGTCCCGCCGACATCGATATGTGAATTCGAGATCCAAACCGAATCGACAGCTTCCCCTTCGGGGATCGTTTTGGCGCAGAGCGTGGGGATCAAGCTGCGGATCGACATTCCGGCGATCGAGGCGGAGCCGGTTCGGCCCGTCCCGGAATCGCTAAGAAAGCTATCGATCGAAACAGCATCGCGGACCAGCCGCTCTTTCTTACATCAATGGCCCGATTAGCCGATGGCTGAATTCGAAGCCCTGCCCGATGCCACAAGCGGCGAGGGCGCCCCTTGCGTCCTCGTTACAGTCAGCCAGCCCATCAGCCAGGGGCATTGGGATACGAAGCAGGGCAGGCACGGCTAAATCGGCCGATTAGACATAATGATTATTAGGTCTAGTGGCAGGGCGCGCGGGGGCGGGCGCGCGTCGCGGGGGCGCGCATGCGCGATTTAAACAAAGAGAGCGCGTCCGAATCCATCGATTTTCGGAGCCTTTCCGAGCTAAATGAGGCCCTTGCGGAGCCGGAAACCCCGGAATCATTTATGAGGCAGCGCCCGGCGGACTTTCACGTCAGCCCGCGGGCGCTTCACGGGCGGCTTCAGCGGTTTGCGAACGCTGCGCTGTATTCGGGCGCGATCGAGCGGGGATCAACAATTCGGCTGACGTGCGAGCCCGAATATTCCAAAACTTACCCGAAGCTGCTGCTTGGATGGAGCTGGCGATTTGACGTGGAGGAGCGCGATGCCGGGTAAAGGGGGCGGAGCGATCCGCGGCGGCGGGCCGGCGATGCCGCGCGCGGTCAGTGTGTCGATGCGCTTCAGTGGACCGCCCCCGGCATGTGAGGAGCCGGCCTTCGTGCATGGCCATACCATGTGGACTTGCGATTGCGGCTTCCGCGGCCTTTGTCAGCCTAAAGACGTGATCCATGAAGTCAACCGGCATCGCTGGCAAAGCCGTTGCAGTGGTTACATCGAGGGCCAATGTGAGCCGGATCGGCCTTATGGATGATTGAGCTTGCCGAATCCCGCGAACAGATCCTGATCTGGCGCAAGCATATGGAGCCATTGGAGCAATATCGCTGGGCTCGCCAATCGGCCGCAATAACTTTGACCGGCATCGGGCTCGATCCCTGGCTGGTCCGGGATTGCGCGCGCACGGCGATCGAGGGGCCGCCCGAGGATGCCGGCGAGGATCTGCTCGAAGCGGCGGCGGGCGCCTACCACACGCTCGGCCTTCTGGCGCAGGTCCTGGGCCTGCCAGCCGATGATGCCGCGCCCTATTTGTTCAATCTGATGGGGGATCTGGGGCTCCAGCTGCAAGCCGCCGAGGCCAATTAGAAGGGGCTGATGGGCTGCCCGCCGCGAACCTACAAGGCCGACATCGAAGCCAGCCCGGGCATCGCCGAGAAGGCCCGCGCCTGGATGGCCGAGCAGGGCGATGAGCGGATATTCGCCTTCAGCCTAATCCGCAAATCTGGCTGGATTCGGATCGGCTGCAAACCGGCGTTCCGCTGTCGCCGGAGAGGGCGCGAAAGTTAGCCGGGCTTGAATAGCGCGCTTATTAAATAAGCGGAGCCGCCGACAGCTTATTTAATAAGCGGCTTTGTTACAGCGGCGCCCCCGCCGCTTGCGCGAAAAACGGGGGCGCTTTAACTGATAGGGTGTCCGGTCAGGCTTTGGCGTTCTCGATCGCTTTGAGCATGGCCAGCAGCTCGCCGCCAAGAGATCCGGCCGTTTGCCAGCCGAGCAGGATCGAGCCGGCCGCGCCCGGCGAATCCGGCGCCGGCGGAATCCATTCGACCGCCTCTCCGGCATCCAGCTCGATCTCGATGAAATCGCCCAGCGCGCCCTCGTCTGTCGGCAAGCGCTTGTGCTTGATGACCATCTAGGGCCCTTCGGCTTCCGGCGGGGCTTCGCCCTCGACATCCGCATCGCCTTCATCGCCCTCGGCTGCCGGCGGGGCCGGTATCCGGCGCTGATTGACCGCGGCGGCGATCGCGTCGGTCAGCTCCCCCTGGAGCTGGATGGCCGAGGCCAGCGGCCAGCGCTGGAAGCTGCCGGCGGGGCCGAGGATGGCGATAGCTTCCACGCGCCCATTGCTTTCGAGCAGCGGGGCGACGAGCGGCGAGGCCGCCGGGGCCGGGGATTCTTGATCAGGCATGAAGGCTCCTAGCTGCCGGCTGTGCCGGATAAATGGTCCGCAGATCGCGGGCGCCAGCCGCCCGGCGGATCGATTCCTCTGATGTGTCAGGAAGCGGATAGCTGGCCAGATCGGCATCGGCGAAGACGCCGATCGTGTCAATCCTGGAGTTTTTGACGCTTCCCGGCTTGCCCGCATGATTGAGCAGATCGCTCAGCATGATTACGACATTGGCGACATTGATCCGCGGATGATCCTCATATGTCGCCTTGACGCTGCCTGAAGCCGAGAAGCCGATCAGGAAGCCGTATGTCGATGGCTGGCCCCAATGGTATGCGGGCTCGGCGACGGCGAAATCGGTCTGGATCTTGGCGAATCCGCGCTGCTGGGTAAGCGCCGCTACCTGCAGCTCGCCGGGCTCGAGCTCTCCCTCGATCTCATTGGAAAAGGAAACTTCCTCGCCGCGGCTTTCGGCATGGCCCTCGCCCCAGCTGTCCTTATAGGAAATCGTCGTCTTGGCATCGACAGGCCCGATCTTGGTCCCGATTTCTGCCGAGATCCCGATCGATTGCGAATGCTCCCAGGATGACTCGACGCTTGTGGTCGACGAGACGCTCATATCGGCTTTGAATTTGCGCGGATCCGGATTCGCGCGGTTATCCCAGATGGCATGATCGGCGAGAACGACCTCCTCATCGATTTCAAGCAGCCTGGATCCGGTTGGGGCGAGCCGGACAAAGCATCGATTGATGTTCCTGGCGAAATTGGCCTGGCCCTGCTGGCCGGCGCTCAGCTGCGCCGGGCTGGAAAGGCTCGAAGCATCCCAGATCGGCCCGCCAATGCTCAGGGCATCGTATCCATTCGCCTTCGCGAATGACCGCGCTATGACGCTGAGATCATCGATGCCCCAGGCATCCTTCAAAATGTCCGCGCTGATCGGCGCATCCTGATAGCCGGTCGCCTGGACGGAAATGGCTTCCGGCGTCAGGCCCGGCTCGATGGCGACATGAATCGACATCGATCAGCCCGCCTGCCCGCAGCTGATGAGCGCCGTCGCCAAATCGCTCAGCGCATCCTGCCGCTTGTCGGCTTCGGCAAGCACGGGCTCCCCGCC
Organism: Chloroflexota bacterium; assembly: GCA_009840165.1. Taxonomy (GTDB): domain Bacteria; phylum Chloroflexota; class Dehalococcoidia; order Lucifugimonadales; family UBA3495; genus Bin87. The sequence goes on along the minus strand of VXOG01000004.1, from coordinate 13,744 downwards.
GACATAGCGCAGCCTGTCAAGCGCGGCCAGCGCGGCCTCGCAGGGCTCGGCGATGGGCTCATCGCCGGCGGCGGCGAATTGATCGCGCGCATCCGAAGCCTGGGCGGCGACGGCATCGATTGTGGCCAGAGCCGCCGTGTTTTCCTCGACATCCTCGCGGAGATCATCGAAGCCCAGATCGGCCGCTATCCGGGCGGTTAGATCCGAATGGTCCGGATCATCATGGCTGATGCCATGCCCGGCCGCCAGGCCGCCGATGAGCAGCAGGGCCGCCAGGCCGAGTAAAAGATTGCGAGCGGTCATTCTTCGCCTCCGAGGGCTGAAACAGTCGATTGAAGCGCGGATTTTAGATCGATGAGGCCGCTGTCAATGCGGCTGGCGGAAGGATGGTCTCCTTCCAAATCGAGCTCATCCCAATCGGATCCAATCTGATCCAAGATTTTCGCCGCGCGCTCCGCGCTGGCGCGCGCCGCGGCCGTGTCGATGTCAGGCATCGGCTTGCCGCTCCATCAGGGCAATTTCGATCGAGCCGTGGTAATAGTTTTCGCCGGCTTCCGGGCCATCCCAATCGGCCGGAAATTGGCCCGGCGCCTGCGGCCAGATCAAAACGCCATTGATCCCCAGGCTCAGCTCGCCGACGGCCTTGCGGGCGGCCTTGTAATCGGCATCCTCATCCGACCAATAGGCCCATGTAACGATCGTGGATTGCGTGTCGGAAACTCGCAGCGGCGGATCGAAAACGGAGAACCATCCCTTATCGGCCTGCTGGAGAAATGTGCCGGGCCCTTCCCGCCAGCCGGCGGATTCGAGCGCGCTGGCGATTTTGCGGCCGGTATTGCCAGGTAATTTGGATGTCATTGAGGCTCCTATCGCCGGATTGTCGGCGGCTGAGGATCGATGATTTGAAATGCTACGGCCTGCTGGATCATCGAGGCCGTCATGATGATTTGAGCCCCCAGAACATCGACAGGGATCGCCGGATCAAGATCTCCGGCCGCTTTCAAAAATTCCGCGAGCTGGTCAGGCAATTCGCTGGCCGCGCCCTGGATCTTCTCCCAATCGGGCTGATCGGAATCGCTCAAAGCGCGCTTACCTGGTAGGCGAGCCAGAAAACGCCGAAGGCCCCGGCCAGGGCCAGCATCAGCTGAGCCAGCGAGCGCCGGGGCCTTTCGGGGATTTAGCCGTCTTCTTTTTGCTCGGCGGCATTCAGCTCCTGCAGCGCGAATGTGATGAGCAGGGCCGCTACGCCGGCTCCGAGCGCCCCTACATCTCCCCCGCCCAGAAGGCCGGAAATATCAAGCTGTCCGGCAGCTTCCAGCCCGCCGATTGCGGCGGCGATGAGAATGCCGACCAGGGCATGCTTGAGTTTTTGCGCGAGCGTGGTCATAAATCCCCCTTATTGCTCTCGCGATTGAAGCGCCTGGCTGGCCCCCGCAGCAGCCCCTACAGGAAGATGCGGGAAATGGTGCAAACGGGCCAGCCGTCCGCCCCTTGTGCGATTATGGCCAGCGGAGCCCCGCGCGGCGCCGGGGCAAGGTCATACAGCCCCGGCCCGATCTTCGGAAATCGGATGTAGCCGTCGAATTCATGTTTATGGGCCCAGACGGCGATCAGCGGCTCATCCGCGAGCCATCGGAAGCCCGCGCCCTGGATGGCATAGTCAAAATCCAGAAATCCGGTATCGATGCCGAATTGCGCATAGAAGGCCCTCAGCCAGCGCAGATCGGATTCTGAAAGCATCCGCCCGCGATGATCGGTCAGCGCCGGGACGCATTCGGTTTCGGGGCGATAGTCATCCGCCGCGGCGCTATCCGGCGCCGGGAGGGTTACAAGGGCGCCAAGAAGCAGCGCCCCCAGCAGCTTGCCGAGGCCCATTCGCAGATCTCCATAAGCTCGTCGGCTTGGGTAGTGGGGAGTATGGGCTACCCCCTCTCAAACCGACGAATCGGGCGGATCAGACTAAGCTCCGGGCCCGGCTACCATGCTTCCCAGTAAGCCGCTCCGCCCGATGTGCCTGGGGCATTCGAGGCCGAGGGCGAATGCTCCTGCAGGCAGACATAGCGGGCGCCATTGTGGCGGACGACATTCTCCTCGTAGTAGCTGCCTTCGCCGGTCTCCCAGGCATGCCGATTGAACATGACGCGCGCGCCTGAATCGACGGGGCTCTGTGTCGCATCGAGCGTGAAGCTGATCCGGCCATCGAACGGCGTGTGCATTTCGAATTCGAACAGCCGCCGCCATTGGCCTGAAGAGCTGGATGCATTGGGCCCGGGCGCATTGCTCGGCGGCGTGTGGGCTGTATGGCACCAGAAGGCGCTGAGCCCATGAATCACATAATCCCCGCGCTCATAGGGCGTTCCCGCAGCCCAAAGCCCGCGCGGATTGAAATCCGTGCTCGAATCGGCGACATTATCGATCCGCTTCCAGGAAGCGTAAATGAAGGCCGTCCCCGAAGCCTTCGCCGCGATCGCGATGTAGATGCCGCCGCCCTGGGCGACGATATCGCCGATTTCATATTCGGCGGCATCGGCATAGCTGCCCCGGTAATGGGGGATTCCGGCCCAAACCTGGTCATCCCGCATGAATTTGCGGCCATTGGCAATCCCCGTAGCCAGGCTGCCGGCCGGTATCAGGCCCGTAGCGCCGATGCGCGCCCAGGGCTTTATCCGCCCATCGACATCGGCGATCGCCAGGATTTCGGGCTTGTTGCGGATGAAGCCGGCAGTCGGCAAAACATGCGATTCGGTAAGCGGGAAGGGATCGGGAACAGCCGCGTTCCAATCGATGTATGGAATCGAAAGGATCGTTTCCCAGGGATCATCGGCCGATGCCGGCGATGTGTCCGTAGGCTCATTGAAGGCCGATTCGCTGGATGTATGGGCCGTGCGGCAGATGGCCACGATTCGGTTGGCATGGTATCCGCTTTCGACGACATCGCCCACGGCATAGGCGATTCCGCTGGCCCAGATCCCGCGCCGGCGAAATTGGCGCGGCGCATTCGCGAGATTGTGGAGATCGAGCGCCTGCTGCTTGCTCATCGTCCCGCCGATGCCGACGCGCTGGCCATTCACCAGCTGCGTCCCCGCCAGATTCAGCCGCTCATATGCGCTGCCCCAATTGAGCGAAATCCGGCCTGTGTCGGCATCGCTCGTTTGTGTAGGCGGCTGGAGCTTATCGCGCGGGATGCGATCGCTGTTTCCATCCTGCGCCCACAGAGCGATATTGGCCCCCGGCGCATTGACCAGCTTGGCGGCGGGAATCGGGCTCGAATCGCCATCCAGCGCCCAGGCGCTTACGGCCTCGTTGTCGATGCGCTTCCAGTTGGCATGCGTTCCCGGCTCCGAAGCGGCGCCGGCCGGTATCGTCGCAATCGCGCCCCAGAGCTTGCCATCGTGCAGCACCTGGTCGCCGGCTTCGTACCGGTAATTGCTATCCCAGCTGTCGCGGAATATCCCCGATGGATCCCAGTTGCCGACATCGGCGACGGGCCCGGTGTTGGATGTAACCGATTCGGACGTGCAGGTGTAGAAATGATCGCTTTGATAAACGACCTGCCCGCGGTAGTAGGTAACCCCGGCCGCCCAAATCCCCCGGAAGCCTTCCAGATCCGGCGCCAGATGGGCCCAATTGGAATTCGAGGGCGGGGCATCGGCGTCGGCCGTGATATTGGCCAGCGCCATGTAAAAGTCGCTCTGGTATTTGACATATTCGCCGGGCTGGTAAATGTGGCTGCTCTGCCATATGCCGGCATATCCGCCGACAGCATGCCAGTGGTTGGAAAACGGCGGAGCTGTCTGGGAGCTTTCAAGAACGGTTACGCATCGCCAGACGCGGTCATCGTATGCGGCCAATGAGCCCGTGCGATAGGCCCGGCCCTGAACCCATTCCTTTGCCCGGGCGGTGCCGCTCAAAACTTCAGGATCCACCCATTGATAGCCGGATGCTGTGCGCTCGAGCACCTGGCCTTCGGCGCCGCCGCTGGGCAGCCCGCTCGGCGCATCCGCCCATTCATAGCCGCTGCTGGTCCGGCGCAGGAATTGGCCTGCGCTGCCGCCGCCGGGGAGCCCGGAGCCGGGCTGCGGCGGATCCGTCCATTCGAGGCCGGTATTGTCCGAATTCTTGGCCAAAAGCTGCCCGGCGCTGCCGCCGGATGGGACGCGGCTGGCAGCCGGTATCAGGGCATTTATGCGGCCATCGACGGCCGCCTGATCGAGCCCCGGCGCCGGCAGATCGATCCAGGACCAGCCGTCATTCGCGCTGTTTCTTTGCAGGATCTTCGAGGCGGCCCAGCCTGTCGGCAGGCTTACCGGATTCGGGGCATCGATCCAGGCATAGCCATCGGATGTGCGGGAAAGCAGCTGGCCCGCCGAGCCGCCCGCGGGGAGCCCGGAGCCGGGCTGCGGCGGATCCGTCCATTCGAGGCCGGTATTGTCCGAATTCTTGGCCAAAAGCTGCCCGGCGCTGCCGCCATTGATGGGGATGAGGGCGATGATCCGGGCATCTACCTGCGATTGGCTGAGGCCGGGATCGGGCGGCGTAACCCAGGCATAGCCGGTATTGGCGGCATTCTTGGCCAGATACTGGCCGGCGGAGCCGCCATCGGGAAGGCCGCCGGAGCCCGAAATCGCATAAATTACGCCGGCGATTTCGATCGTCGAAAGCTGCCCCGTCGAGGCTCCGCCGGGATTGGCCCTGACTGAAGCGCCGATGCCGGCCAGATCAATCGCGCGCTCGGCGAGCTCATAGGCGCGGCGGGCGCCGGATCCCGTGCCGACGAGAGCCGTAATCCGCCGGATGCTGACAGTTACGGATCCCGAGCCGCTGCCCTGATGGGGGCCCTCGATAAAGAGATTGATCTGATCCGGCGATCCGGTTATCTCGACGTCGAGGAAATGCACGGAGCCATCCGGCTCCAGGATGTGCAGCGTGGATGCAGCCGCCCCCAGGCTGTCGCGGATGTCGATTTGCAGCTGGGGGGCCTCGCCGCTGCCATCCGGCGCCGAGCTGGCCGAAAGCTCGGCCAGGATGTGATTGCCCTGCGCTATCGATTGGCCGCCGAAGGCGAGATCGCTGACCAGGGCGATCGGGGCCATCGCGCCATCGGCCCATGTCCGGATGTAATCGCGGGCATATTCGCCGGAGGCCGGGATGATGCTGCCGATCGCGAAATCGGTAAGCGCAAGCCCTTCCGTGTCGCTGCCCGGATCCGGCGGAGCATTCTGCGCGGGCTCGAAGGATCCGCTCGTGGTCGTATTGTCCTGGCGCAGCTGAAACCAGCGATTTACGCCGGCATCATAAAACCAGGATTCGGTTCGGGGGATGCCGGGCACGAAGATGTAGCTGACTTCGACGATGACGCCATTCCAGGCCGCCTTCGCGGCCGCATCGGCATCCGAGGCGATCAGCGCGCCGATCGCATTGCGCGCATTCGTGGCGTTTGAGAAGAAAGCATGCGGCGAGCCCTCGACCCCGCCGCCGACCGATATGGCGCGCTGAGCGGCGATCGGATAGAGCGAATAGCTGAAGCGCCCGCGCAGCGGCGGGGCGGGCGGATCGGCCGGCTTGTCTATCAGCTCGAGGGCCGTAGCTCCGGCATTGGCCGCCAGGATCTTGCCGCCATTGCCGGTAAGGGCGGGGATCTGCTGATCCGCCGCCAGGGAATCGCGCCCCAGGGCGGCCCATTCATAGCCGGCGGCCGTGCGGCGGATGACCTGATTGGCCGCCCCGCCGGATGGCATCAGCAGGCCGGATACGGCCGAGGCGAGATTGTCGGATTCGACGATGCCGGCGCCGAGCATGGCATGTGTGAGCGAGGCGGCCGCGATGTTGGCGGCGACAGCCTGCCAGCCTGTCCCATCCCAAACACTCAGATAATTCGTGTCCGAATCCAGCCACAGCTGATCGAGTGAGCCCGAAGATGGCTGATTGGCGGCTATCAGGATGAGATCATGCCATTCATAGCCCGCGCTGGTCCGGCGCAGCAGCTCGCCCGCCGAGCCCCCGCTGGGGAGCTCCGTCGGCGGATCGGCCCATTCATAGCCGGTATTGGCGGCATTGCGCCGCAGCAGCTGATTGGCGGCCGCGCCCGCCGGCAGGATCGAAAGCGCATCGATCCATTCGGCCGAAGCGGCGCCGGAAGCTATGGCCAGGATCTGACCGGCCGAGCCATATGTCGGCAGGCCCTCGGCATCCGCGCCGGGATCGCCCTTGAGGCCGCCCAGGGCATAGATGGTAATCGACCGCGGGATGCAGGAATAGCCGAAATCCCGATCGGGATTAGTTCCCTGGAATCCCAGCAGCTGGAATTTGACTCCGCTTACATCCTCGGGCAGCCAGAGCATGGTCCGCAAAACGGCCTTGCCGGAATTGGCGGCATTGCCGCCGCGGAAATAGATCGGCAGGGGATCGATGAGCGCGCCCGCCGGCAGCCCGGCCTGCTTGGCCAGATGGAAGGCGAGCGTGCTGCGGTTGGCCAGATTGTTGCCGCTGCTGGCCGTGTTGATGATCGTATCGATTTCAAGCAGGGCCATCCAGGCGCCGCGCTTGAAGCTGACGGTGTCCGCATCGGTATCCAGATCCGACAGGATCGAGCCCGCCCCCAGCGAGGCCAGGGGGATGTCCGTCGTGTCGGTATCGGAGATGCGCGAATCGATCGATCCCAGCGAAATCGCCGCAGCTGAAACCGGCGACAGGATTTGCGGCTGCGCAGCCTGGATCGTTCCCGGCGCCGCGAAGAATTCGAGCGCGCTCTCGTCGGCGTTGACCACGGCATAGCGGCCGGCCTGGCCGGTAAGGGCGGGGATCTGCTGGTCATTGGCCAGGCCCGCCCGCGTCAATGCGCCGAATGCATGCCCGCCCGATGTGCGCAGCAGGGGCTGATGCTCGAGCCCGCCAACAGGGATCCCTGTTGGCTGCCTCGCCCATTCCCAGCCGGAATTTGCGCTGTTTCTTCTCAGCACCTGCGAGGCGGCATAGCCCGCCGGAATGCCCTCGGGCAGGGCGATCCATGACCAGCCGTCATTCGCGCTGTTTCTTTGCAGGATCAGCGAGGCGCCGGATCCCGCCGGAAGCGAAATCGGCGGATCGATCCAGGCCGGGGATCCGGATGAGAGCCCCAGCAGCTGGCCATCATCGCCCGCCGCGGGAAGCTCTGTCGGCGCATCGGCCCATTGATAGCCGCCCGATGTCCGCTGCAGGAATTGATCGGCCGAGCCGCCGGCGGGAAGCCCTGTGGGCTGGCTTACCCATTCGAAGCCGTCATTGTCGCCATTGCGGGCCAATACCATTTCGGCGGCCCATCCCTGCGGCAGCAGATCGGCGGCATTTACCCATTCGAAGGCCGATTCGCCGCGGCGCAGATACTGGCCCTCGGCGGCCCCGCCCGGAAGGCTTGCCGGCGTCGGGATCCATTGCCAGGCCGAATCATCCGCATTGCGCTGAAGGATCTGGCCGCCGGCCCAGCCGGGCGGAAGCTCTGTCGTCGTCTGGATCCATTGCCAGCCATCGCCTGCGGCATTGCGCTGCAGGAGATCGAGCGGCGCCGCGCCGGCCGGGATCCCCTCGGGCGGAGCTGCCCATTCCAGGCCGGTATTGGCGGCATTGCGCCGCAGATGCTCCAGGGCGGCTCCGCCGCCGGGCAGCTCGGGCGGGCGCGCCTGCCAGTGAAAGCCGATTGATGTCCGCTCCAAAAGATCTCCGGCCGCTCCGCCCGCGGGCAGGCCGATCGGGGGCTCGATCCATTCGAAATCGGTATCGGCGGCATTGCGGGCCAGATGTCGGCTCGCCGCCCAGCCTGTCGGCAATCCGCGCGGCGGGGAGATCCATTCCAGGCCGGTATTGGCGGCATTGCGGGCCAGATGCTGCCCGGCGCTGCCGCCGCTGGGGAGCTCTGTCGGAATCGCTATCCAGCTGTAGCCGCTCGCTGTCCGCTGCAACATCTGATCGGGATCTCCGCCCGCGGGCAGGCCGATCGGCGGATCGCACCAGATGAGCCCCGCGGCGCCCGATCGCGCCAGCAGCTGGCCGTCATTGCCGCCCGCGGGGACGCCGGTTGGCGGATCGATCCAGGCCGGGGATCCGGATGAGAGCCCCAGCAGCTGGCCATCATCGCCCGCCGCGGGAAGCTCCGTCGGCGCATCGGCCCATTGATAGCCGCTCGATGTCCGCTGCAGGAATTGATCGGCCGAGCCGCCGGCGGGGAGCCCTGTGGGCGGGGCAATCCAGCGATAGCCATTGGCCAGGCGCTCGAGCATCTGCCCGATGGCTCCGCCCGCGGGCAGGCCAATCGGGGCGGCGGCCCAGGCAAGGGCTCCATCGGCGCGGCGCAGGATCTGGCCATCGGCCCCGCCGGCCGGGATCTCTGTCGGCAATGCGCTCCATTCGGCTCCGGCCGAGCCCTGGCGCAGGAATTGGCCCTCGCTGCCGGCGGCGGGCAGGCCGATCGGGGCGGGGATCCATTCAAGGCCGGATGCCTGCGGCGGCCCCGAATCGATCGAGCGCGCCAGCAGCTGGCCGTCATTGCCGCCCGCGGGAACGCCGATTGGCGGATCGGCCCAGGCCCAGCCGGAAGCCGAGCGCTCGAGCAGCTGGCCGGCGCTGCCATCGGCCGGGATCTCTGTCGGCAATGCGCTCCATTCGGCTCCGGCCGAGCCCTGGCGCAGGAATTGGCCCTCGCTGCCGGCGGCGGGCAGGCCGATCGGGGCGGGGATCCAGGCATATCCGGCCCCGGCTCTGGCCAGCAGCTGCCCGGCCGATCCGCCGGCGGGCAATCCAACCGGCGCAGGGGCCCATTGGTATCCGGATGCCGAGCGCTCGAGCAGCTGGCCGGCCGATCCGCCGGCGGGCAATCCAACCGGCGCAGGGGCCCATTGGTATCCGG
>VXOG01000004.1:0-4856 GCA_009840165.1 Chloroflexota bacterium | reverse complement strand
CCGGCCGATCCGCCGGCGGGCAATCCAACCGGCGCAGGGGCCCATTGGTATCCGGATGCCGAGCGCTCGAGCAGCTGGCCGGCCGATCCGCCGGCGGGGAGCCCTGTGGGCGGATCCTGCCAGCGCTGGCCTTCCAGGCCCTCTCCATCGATCTCTCGGACCAGCATCTGCCCGGCGGCCCCGCCCGCGGGGAGCTCTTTGGGAATGCCGCGCCATTCATCATCGAAATCCTCATCGCTGGCTTTGGTCAATACCTGCCCGGCGGAGCCGCCGGCTGGCACTTCCCGGTTGGCCGGATCGGCGCCCAGCAGCGCATTCAGCGTCGTATCGCTTCCCGATGGAACGGCCAGATCGATCGGATCCGAGGCTGCGGGCCAGAGCAGGCGCCAGCGGAGCCCCTGCTGGCTCATCTGGTCATTGGGAATGAGCCGCAGCTGGATCAGCCCATCCTCATCGGATTCGAAGGAGCGCTGATATTCGGAGATCGGATTGCCGCCGGCGGTAACGCCGGGCTCCGGCGCAAATCCATCGGCGTCGACAAGCCGGGCGGTAACCGTCAGCTCGCCCGCTTCGCCCGCAATATCCTCGGCCGCGGCCGTAATCAGCCTTCCGGAAACATCCGCCGGCGCCGGCGGCCCGGCGGGCTGGAGCTCATATGTTTCCTCATCGGGGGGTTGGACCAGGTAATATCAGCGCCTCTGCTCGGTTGGGACAGGCAGGATCCGCGGCGCCAGCTCGGCGGCAAGCGATGAGATGTCGATGTCATCGGGCCGCAGATGCCAGATCCTGACCTGCGTGGGCTGGCCCGATTGCGCATAAAGCAGCTCGTCGCCGCTGGTCAGCCCGATCCGGTCCGGGCTGAAATTCGGAGCCGTTATCTCATCCAGCAGGATCCCGTTGGCGGCCGATGCTTCATCGCCAGCCGCGGCGCGCTCCAGAGATGTCAGCCGCAGCGATTCGAAGGGATAGCTGATCCGGCTGCCGATCTGGATGACCAGCGCCTCATCATCCGGCGTCGGTATGGTCAGCCCGGTTGCCGTATATGTCCTTGTGCCCCGATCCTCGGTGATCGTGGCTTCGCTAAGCAGCTCGAAATTGATATGGGGCGTTGCGGGCATTTACAGATCCTTAGCTAAGCGCCGGGAAGAACGATCGTCGTCGAATGAGGGCTTGTGAAATAACCCTGGGCAGTCACCCGGACGCGGATTAATCCCTGGCGCGAGGATCTAGCTGCCGTGGAAATAATGGTCCACGTGTGGATGCCGTTGGCTACCCGCCGCCGGACGTTATTCGAGATCCGCGAAGTTTCCCAGGGGGCGGAATCCAGCGACCCAGTTGTTGTCGCTGTTTGCACCTCGAAACCTATATTTTCTGGCCAGTTCCCGAAGGACGATCGATCTGCGCGGGCTATGACAACTAGGGTCCACTTCGGGGCTAAGGAACTCCCAGTTTGATAAGCGCTGTTTTGCCAAATTAACGGCTTATCGAGGGTCCGATTGGCCGTCATGGCGCTTATCACTCCAGCCGCCGACGTGATGAATTGCCCTATGCCAATTGCCCGGACTTCGAATTCATAACGAGTCCCCGGCGAAAGCCCGGCCACTGCTATCTTTGTAGCGCTTCCCGCGCTGGTCCAGCCTCCGAAATCGCTATCCCCCGCCTCTTTGCGCCGATGCTGATAGCTTGATGCCCCGACGATCGCCTGCCAGGAAATTACCAGCCGGTCATTGAGGATCGCGCTTGCGGCGGGGCTTGGGGCTGCCAGCACTGTCCCTGTCGATTGCAGCGAGAAGCTGCGCGAAATGGTCAGCCCGGAAACGGCATCGGTAGCCGTCCATTTCAGCCGCCAGGCGCTGGCGCGATATTCGAATGTTCCGGACAGATTGCGGCCGGAGCGCTTTACCCAGCTGGGGGCCCCGGTCAGGGCATATGTGAATTGCCCGGATCCGCCGCTGGCCGCCGGCAGCTGGAGGCTCAATGCCGATCCGGTCAGCTGCGCGATGTTGGCGATCGCGGCCATCGAGGGCTGTTCGCGGCGCAGGCTCAGCCAGCCGCTGCCGCTCCAGATCCACAGATGATTGTTCGTATCCAGGATCGGCTCGCCCTCGGCGAGATTGTTCATGTCGGCGCGGCGGCCATAGCGGATGCCCTGGGCGGCAAGGGCATTGAGCTCGGCGAGCTCATAGTTTTGGCCTACGGAAACAGCCGGGATCTCCCTTGAGGCCCCGCCGGCGCCCGCGGCATTGGAATTGTTGCCGCCATTGAGGCGGGCGAGAAGATCCACGTTGGCGGCCGTAATCAGCCGGGATCCGCGAATCGCGATCTGGCCGACGCGCGGATTCCCGCGCGTTACTGTCGAATCCAGCAGCCCATTGAGCTGCGCAGCCGTTATCCGCTGCAAATTCTGGAAGCTCGGATGATTCGGGCCCGGCATGCTAATCCGATCTGGCGACAAGCAGCCAGCGGCCGCTCGTGCCGACATGCATCCGGAAGGCGCCCGCCGATGTCCGCTGAATCAGCAGCCGGTTATTCTGCGGCCGCGGGAGCGAATCGCCATTGTGATAGATGTAGCTCTGCCCGATGTTGAAGCGATTGAAGCCCGCCGCTGAAACGCCCCCGCCCATCGGCCAGCGGAAATTCGGATCCGCGCTGGCCGGATCCGATGTAAAGCCCGTAGCATCCCCCAGCTGCGATGAGCCCAGGACCCAGCGCGTCGTCGCCAGAAACACAAGCGGCAGCAGCCAAACCCGGGCGAAGATCAGCGGCCGGCCGGTTTCCGGATCCCAGGGCAGGAATTCCCATTCGATGCCCTCGATCCGGTTGGATACCTGGAAGCGGCGGCCCTCGCGCTCATGCGTCAATTGCGCGGTAAAGCCCGGGCGGATCGCCTCGGCTGTCGCATCGTCATCGATGAAGCGCGGCCATTGCGCCCCGCCGGCCAGATCGTCATTGGGCCGGAATTGGCATTCGAGGACGGCCGAGATCGGCTCGCTGTAGCGCCCGCGCCAGTAAGAGGCGAGCTCTTCCGTCGCCTCCGCGCTCGAAACTGTCGTAACCCTAAGCCGCGAAAGCCCATATTGATCGACGGCCGATTGATTCCGCGCCGCATGCCGCTGCCCGGCCCCATCCGTGAAATCAGTCGATGTAACAAGCAGGCGCGAATCGACTTCCACGCGCGGCTCGATCTTGAGCTCGAAGCCCCGCTCCGAGGCCGGATCATCGGTAAGCCAGAGGATTCCGGCCGATTGATCGGCGGCCGCGTCCATGTAGAGATTGCCCCACCATACGGCCGCGGCCGTATCGGCGCATTGCCTCAGAAAGAAGATCGCCGAGCCCTCGCGATCGCGATCGAGGGCTACGGCCTGGTATGAGGAGAAGGCCGGCGACAGGGCGATCTCATCCGAAGCGCCGGCGAGCCCGCGGATGCGGCTGATCCGCGCCGGCAGCGCCTCGGCCGGCGTCCCGCTGGGAAGCGTTATGTCCCTGTTGTAGCTGTAGCCGCGCGATGTGAGGGTAAGGAGAACGCGATAGGTCTGCTCGGAGCGCTGCACGGCCGTTTTCGTGATGATCCCCCGAAAGATCCGGCCCCGCCAGAGCCCGGAGCCCTGCTCATACAGGCGGATGTTTACCGGGCGGCCTACGAGCTGCTTGGCATCGCTTATGCTTTCCGGCTGCGTGGTCAGCACGGATCCGCCGGGGGCATCGACGGTTACCTGCGCCGAGCCCAGCTGCGGCTGCGCGAGCCCTCCGCGGCGGCCTTCGAATGTATGGATGCGCATGACATTGCGCAGGAAATAGGGCGTCGTCGCCGTCAGCGAGCGGAATATCTCCACGTTGGCGCGGAGCCAATTGCGGGCGGCCACAAGTCAGGCGAGCCTTTCCGACAGCGGCCCGTTCGTCCTGACCCATTCATCCAAAACATCGACGATATAGCGGCCCGCCTCGGCGACATCGCCGGCGAAGATCGGGGCATTGAAATTGACCTGGAGCGGGCGGCCGGCGGCGCGGGCATGGCGGCCGGTGAGGGGAACGACCGCCTCGGGGCCCGCCTCGCCGAGGATCGCCAATGTCGCCGAATTGACTATGCCGCCCTCGGCCAGGCGCGGGATCGAGACGCGCGGCACAGTCGGGATATTGGGCGTCGAAAGCTGAAAGCCGGGGAATGATACGGGCCCGACTTTCTTGCCGGGGATGCCGAAGGAGAGGCTGTTCCATGTGCGGATTACGGAATTGATGGCATCGACGAAGCCGTTTGGAATGCCCTCGATGAGGCCGATGATGCGGTTTACGATCCCCTTGAGGCCATTGAGGATGCCGCGCCAGATCTCCAGGAATTTCGATTTGAGGCGCAGCAGGATCGGCCCCAGGATCTCTCTGAGCTCCTTGAAGGCGCCGACGATGATCTTCAGATAGAGCTTGAGCTGGGCCTTGATCTGCTCCCAGATGATGCCGAAAAGCTTCTTTACGCCCTCCCAGGCTTCCGACCAATTGCCGGAGAAAAGCGCGGCGAAGATGTCGAACGTGGTCAAAATGGCCAGCCACAGGCGCTCGAATGTGCCGCGGATGAATTCCAGGGCGGCATCGATTACGAGCTGGATGAAATCCATCCGCTCGGCTATGAATGCCATCAGCAGGCCGATGAATTCGAGGCCGCGATCCTTCAGCCAGCCGAGCGCCGGAACGACGCGCGTCTGCAGGAATGCGATGAAGGCGCGGATCGCCGGCAGCAGATGGTCATTCCAGGCCGGTATCAGGCGCGTTTCGATGAAATCGGATATCGCCGCCAGCGCATTGCGCCAGGCCGTTTTGAACAGCGGGATCAGTTTCTGCTGGATGAAATTGCGGAAGCCCTCGTT
>VXOG01000024.1:3827-18276 GCA_009840165.1 Chloroflexota bacterium | reverse complement strand
GCCCTCGTTTGTTCGCCACAGATGGACGAACAGGATGACCAGCCCGGCGATGATGGCCCCGATCAGAATGACCGGCCAGGAGAAGGCCAGGACGGCCGCCTTGATGGCGATGAAGGCTACTTTGGCGATCGTGATCGCAGTCTTGATCTTGTTGAAGGCAAACAGCAGCCCCAGAAAGATCGCCGCTCCGATCGCGATGCTTTTCAGCAGCTCGCCATGCTCGGTAACGAATCCGCGGATGGCCGGTATGACGCCCTCGGCCAGCAGCTTTTTGAAATTGTCGAAAGCCGGGACGACGACACTGTTCCAGAAGGGAATGAAGCGGGATTGGATGAATCCCCAGACTATCTGCCAGGCGCCCAGCAGCTTCTCGCCGATCCAGGGGATGAGCTGATCGCGCAGGAATGCGACGGCCCGCTCGAAATGGGGGCGGAGCCATTCCTGCCACCATGCGGCGGCGATCGGCGCCCATTCCTCGAGCTTGGCGAGGCCGCGATCTACCCAGGGCAGCAGGGCCCCGAAGCCTTCCAGGGCCAGCCCCAGCAGGCCCTGTTTGAGAATGTTCAGCCGGTCATTGAATTGGGCCGCCGCCCGGGCCGTGTCGCCGGACATGATATTGCCCGTCGCATCAGCCTGATCCATAAGAAGCTTGAGGCCATCCGTCCCATCCTCGATCAGCGGCAGCATCTCCATGCCGGCGCGGCCGAATACCAGCTGGGCGACGGCCGCGCGCTCGATCGGATCTTCGAGCTCGGATGTGCGCTGCGCCAGCAGCTGGAATGCCTGATCGGTATTCAGGCCCTTGAATTCCTCGATGTCGATGCCGAGCTGATCCAGCGTGTCGGTGTATGTTTTCGTTCCCTTGCGCGCCTCATTGAGGAATGCCGCCTGCCGCTTCCAGCCCTTCTCCAGCGTCTCGATGCTGGTCCCGCTCTGCTGGGCGGCAAAGTCATAGCGCTGGAGCTGTTCGACGGAGATGCCCGTCCGGCGATTCATCTTGTCAAGGGCATCGCCCTGGTCGAGAAATTTCTTTGTCGCCACGGCTGTGGCGGCGGCTATCCCGACGCCCAGCGCGCCGAAGCCGAGCGTCAGATTCTTCAGCGCCCGGGCGGAGCCGCCGGCGAATTTCTTCGTAGCCCTGCCCGCATTGCGCATGGCCTTCAGATAGCGCTTTTCCTCCGCCGTCAGGCGGACGCGCATTTCCCCGCGGCGGCCCGCCATCAGCGGCGGCCCTTGCGCTGGCGGGCCCGCTGAGCGGCCCGCTTGGCCTCGCGGGCCTTCTTCTTCTCGATCCGCTCAGCCTCTCTGGATAGCCAATTCATCTCGCGGTCCCTCAGATCCCAAACTTCGCTCGCCGGCTGCCGCCAGTATTTGGCGAGCGCCCAGACGCTTAGGAGCCTTTCCCGCGCGCGCCGCCGCGCCGCGAGCCGGAATTCTTCGAGCGCCGCGCCGCCCGGTTCGCTGGGGGGTCAGGCTCTTCCTTCAGCGCCTCGCTGGTAATCCGCATCGGCAGATCCATCGCCATTTCCAGCGTGTATTCGGGATCGATCTTGCGCCGCGCCAGGTAATAGGACACAGCCATGCATTTCATCGCGTCATGGAAGGGCATGGCTTCGCGGACGGCCTCATCGCCTATCTGGCCGAAGTCATAGCCGGTTTCCTCATGAAACTCCTGCAAATCCCGCGCGGAGAGATCGCCCGGCTCATAGGAGAAATTGTTGGGATCGCTCATCAGTCAATCGCAGTCTGGGCGGCGGCGATGACGCATTGCAAAGCGGGCGTCGATCCATCGCCGAGATCCTTGCCCGCCAGATTGAGGCTAATCCCGGTTGGGCCCTCGAGCTCCATCGCAGGCTCGTCGCCTTCGACTTTGGCCGTCGCCATCGTAAAAGCGATGCTCGGATAGATCGCATCGCTTCCGCCCGTTTTCTGGTCCGTCCGGCCGGTCAGGGTAACCACGATCTCGCCGGTCAGCCCATCCGATCCCCACAGATCGCGGATCTCGCGCGTCTTCGCATCCAGATCGCATTCCAGGACCAGGCCGTATTCGGGGACGGTATCGCGCTGCGGCTGGGCCTTGACTGATGTTCCCTGGAGATAGCGGCGCTCCGTGTCAAGCCCGCGATTGCCGGTCAGGGAAAAGCTCTTAAGCGTAGCCAGCTGATCGCCGTCGACAGAGATCGACAGATCCCGCCAGCTGTAGAAGGGGCCCTTGATGATCTTGCTCAGCGAGGGCGCCGTGTAGGCGTTATCCAGGCTCTGCGTTCTCGTCGAATCCGCCGCCCAGTCGTAATTGATGGTCAGCATGATCGGCTCGCCTACGGATCCGGCCAGCTCCCAATCGGTAACCATGCAGCCGGCATAGAGGCTTTCGCGGCGGGCCTGCGCCACGTCCGCGCGGCCGATGAGCGCCGACAGCGAGGAAACAACATCGGAGCGGGGGCCCAGGGCATTGCTTTTGAGCGTCAGCGTCTTCAGGTTCGAATTCGCCACGGAGCCGAGGGCCGAGCTCCATTCATCCAGAAGATCCCGCATCAGCAGAAACATGCCCGCCTCGGCAACCATCGTTTCGATCGAGCCCGTCCCGCCAACCGGGATCTGGATGCTCTGATCGGCCTGCATGGCCTGGCGGCCCGGGCGATGGGCGCTTGTCGAAACTTCCTGAATTTCCGGCTCCCAGGAATCATTGTTCGCTGGGACCACGCGATTAAAAGCCGTGGCCGCCTGCCCATAAACGCTTTCCGCGCTTATGGCTACGAACTGATCAAGAATTCCGGCGCGCTTGGCTGCCATTTATGCCCTCCATCCGATGGTCAAAATGTGAATTTCCATTGCCATGATCTGCATCTCGCGATCGGCATCCCCGGAGCCCTCGCCCCAGGGATCGGTTTCCTCGATGCCGCTGGGCCAGATTCCCATCTCGCCATAAAGCCCGGGCGATGAGCCCTCGGCGATCGCGGCAAGCATGCGATTGATCAGATCCCAGCAGGAATCATTCGCCGCCGCGGGAGACGTCTGGACGCGGCCGGAGCCGAAGCTGACCGGAAAGATCCATGTCGCATTCCATTGATCGGGGATCTCGGCGCTGAAGCGCTCCCTGACCGGCTCCCAGGCGGGCGGCCCTATGCCGACGAAGCGGCCGGATGAGCTCACATGGTCCATGTTGGGCCGCTGGATATCGACATAGATCCGCGAAAGGTCATAGAGCCCCTGCGCCCATTCGAGGAATAGCTGGCGGGCCTGCGAACCGGAGCTCATATGCGGTAAAGCACATTTCCGACAGCGACATCGATCGCGTCATTGAGATCGCCCCAATACCGGCGCCAGGCATTGGAGACGCCGCGGCGGACGAAGGCATTGGCTGGCACTTCGAAGCGGCCGAAGGCGCGATGCCCGCCATTGATCAGCCAGGCCAGGTTAGAGGGCAGGCCGGCGCGGGCGCCGGCGACGACTATCTGAGGCGTGGTTCCAGACGAGCCCCGAATGATCCGGCGAGCATTGCGCTTGCTGCCTGGATACTCCTTACGCACGGCGGCAATCATCGGTTTGATGCCGCGGCGCTGGGCCCGGCGCAGCGCGTTCTTGAATTCCGGCCCGCTTTCGAGCAGGATCTTGCGGCCGCGCTCGACTTCCCGGAAATCGAATTTGACATCGAAGGAATTCGAATTGCCGCGCGGCATCAGGCCGCCGCCGCCGGAATGTAGCTGCGGAGCAGGCGGATGACATCGCGATCCTCGCGGGGGATGTAGATTCCGGCATCGCCATCTACGATCCCCAGCGGCGATGTTTCCCGCGAATACAGGCGCCGCGCCGCCATCGTCGCCGCCTCTTTCACGCTCGCCGGGATTGACAGCCAGCCCCAGCGCGCGGTTATTCGATACCAGCTGCCGGCATAGAAGCGATAGCTTTGCAGATGGCGGCCGGCGCGGAGGGGCTTGGGGGGCGAAACGACATCCCAGGCCGCCGCGCCGATCGCCGATCCATCGGCTGCCGAGCGGCTGGCAAGGCGCTCTACGAGCTCGGGATCTGCCGCGAATCTGTCGGTTAGCAGCATCCCATCGCGGGGGCATCTGAAACTTCTCGCCGAGGCATCGGCCCCGGCGACATCGAATCGCTCATTGCAGAGCTCGAAGATGTCCGTCTCAGCCGCTTCGATGACGGCCAGGATGCGCAGCGATTCCTCGCCGCCGGGCAGAAATTGCCCCTGCTCGGGGACGCGCATCGAGCGCCGCACATTGTCTATCGATGTCAGCCGGGGCTCATAGGCAGCCACGGCGGCCGCCTTTCGCTCTTATGAGGCTCCGTCGGAAATGATCAGCCGCGCCGCCAGCGGATCGCGGATCGCCGATCCGGTTCGCCTGGAGCCGAGGACGGTTACCTGGCGCTGGCCGAAGCGGAATTCCGTGCTGACATCCAGCTCCATCTGCGTACAGTCGGCGATGTGGAAGGCGTCATTGAAATCCCCGATCGCGGCGGCTACCTGGCTTGGGCCATTGTTCGCGGCCGCGATGATCGCCGGCAGGAAGGCATCGAACAGGACCTGCTCGCCCTCGATGACGCGGGGGGCGCCGGCGACAGGGCTCGGCTCATAGATCCGCATCGGATTGTCTGTCGAATAGGTTATGTCGCCGATGATGTGGCGATAGGTCATGGCCCTTACCAGCCAGCGCAGCCTGTTCGACGAGAGATAGGTTTCATCGAGGCCATACAGGGCATCGAGGATGTTGGCGGCGGAGATCTTGGGATCGCCGGCTGTCGAATCGCTGGGCGCGACTGTCGTGCGGTCATAGGAGGCCGCGATCGTCGTGGCGCTGGCCGAATCGTAAGCCTGGAAAACCGTGTGGAATGCGGTTTCCTCTTTGCGGACCAGCACCCGGAAAAGGCCGTCATTGACGATATCCATCAGCCCGGCCGGGGCGGAATCCTGGATGACGATCTTGCTCAGATAGGCCAGCGCCGTGTATTCGGAGAAGCTGATCTCATAGCTTGTGTATGTGTCCTCTGTCTCCGGAGCGCTCGCGCCCTCATTCGTCGCGCCCGTCGAGGCATTGTGCGAGGCGGTTTTGAAGAAGGTCATATCGTTCCCCGTTTCATGCTGGGTAACGAATGAGCCCGCCCGGCGGAGCCCGCCCATGAATTCGGCAAAGTCATAGAAGGATGTCGAAAACTCATCGGCGACGAGCCCGCTGGCGCGGGAAATGGCGGCTTCTACGACATCGCCCTTCTCGTCATAGGTCATGATCCGCCCGCGCATGGCGGCCTGGATCAGATCGGAGCCGGTTACGCCGGCGCGGATGAGCTTATTGCGCTGAAAGGCGGGGCCCATATTGGCGACGACGCGGCCGCCGGTTTGCTTCTGGGCATTGACATCGCGGATCAGCTGGACGAGCTGAGCATCGGTTGAAGGCGGCGCATCGCCCGGCTTGTCGGCGGGCATGTAGTCATGCGCGGCCAGCCATTGCGCGGCATCATTCCATTCGGCGCGCTGATCGGCGACATAGCCCATCGCCTTGATCGAGCGATCCTTATCGATCTGATGGCGAAGCTTGGCGGCCTCGGCGAATACCTTGTCCGCTTTGGCATGCAGCTCGGCGGGGATCTTTTCCGGATCCTCATAGCCCTCGAGCTCATCGCGGATTTGTCCGGCGGCTACGCGCGCCTCGTCGAACTTTTCGAAGATCGACTTTTCGTCAGGCTTATCCGACATCCCCCTGGCCCTCCTGCGGATCGGGGTCTTTCCCGGGATCTGCAGGGGGCTCTTTGTCGGAATCGACGGCCCGCATCGGGACCGGCGCGCGGGCCCTGAACTCCACGCGCTCGCCGCGGCGGAGCTTGGCTAGAAGCTCGCGCTTAGCGCTTTCCTTTGATGCCAATCAGGCAGCCTCGCAGATCAAGCGAGCGGCTAGCTCGCTGATCGATTGTACGGCGTGGATCCCCGCCGGCATCTGTGCGCGCTGTCGTGTTGGGATTGGCCCCGGCCCTGACTATGGAGATGTCGCCGCGATCGAGATCAGCCTTCGTCATGATGAAATATTCCTCGCCATCGCGCTCGGCGAATTCCCCATCCAGGATCGCGGCCGAAAAGCTGGCCTCGCGGAGCAAACCCTTGCCTACCTTCTGATGTATCAGGAAGGCATCCGCCTGCTCGCCATCCAGGGCGGCGGAGTAATTCAGATCCTTCCCTTCCAGGCCGAGCTCGAGCCTTACCGATTCATCGGCATGCGTCCCCGACATAGGCAGCCCGCCATGCTCGGCCAGGAAATCGACGATCGGGCCCTTCTTCAGGGATTCCTCGAAAGCGCCCTCGGCGATCTCAATGCCCATTGGGGCTAATGCCCAATGCGGATAGGTCATTTCGCCATACCGGGCGGCTGTTCCTTCGATCTTCATCGCTCTGCTCCTCGCCCTCGGGCTCATCGGCCGGGCTCTCGTCGGCTTCCGCCGCCGGGGCAGCCAAGCTCGGCAGCGGCTCTATCTCTGCATTTTCCCCAAGCGCCGGCAGGCCGATCGCATCCAGGATCTGATCGGGGCTGATGAGCCAGCCGCCGACGGCCTGATTGATCGCCGCCAGCTCTTTCGCATAGTTAACCCGATCGCGCGGGCCGCCGGCCAGGATCGGGGATTCCCACAGATCGAATCGCCGGCCGGCGCTGACCATCTGCCCGAAGGCGCGCTCGATGGGGCGGGCTACGGGCCGGATGGCATCGCGAAATAGATTGCCCTCGCGATCCTGGGCATTCTGATAGGTCAGCTGGGAGCCCTGCTGAACGATCCCTAACAAGCTGGGATCGCAGCCATAGAGCTGGGCGGCGATCCGCGCATCGGCCCATTGGCTCAGCTGCGAATATTGCGCCTGCTCGGCATTCTGGCTGAGCGTTTGGACGCTGTAGCCGCCGCCGATCGCCACGGGGCGCCAGGCATTCTCGATCCCGCCATAGTGGGCCTGGAGCTCGAATGTCGCCTCTCTGGCCATCTCCGGCGAGATCGTCTGGTCTTTGGCCGTAAATACCGTTTGCAGCCGCGCGCCCTGGCTGAAATGGCGCAGGATCGTTTCCTCGGCCATGATGCCTATCTCGCCGGCGCGCCTTCGCGCCCGCTCCGTCCCCAATCCCCGCGCCTCGCCCGGCAGGGCCAGATAGCGCACATGGATGACGCGCTCGGCCGGGACGCCATTGATCATGTAAAGCAGCCGCGGGCGCGGGCCGCTGTCGGATTTATAGATCTGGACCATGTTGGGATCCAGAACGACGAAGCCGACCGGCCGCCGCGCCGAATCGAAGCCGGGCAGCAGCAGCAGCTCGCCTTCCTGGAGCAGGCTGTATGCGGCCTGCGACATCGAATCGCCCCAATCCCATATCCCGGATGCATCGCGCATCCATACCGGCGAAGGGGCTATCTGGCCGGAGCTGTTGAGGACGCGCGGGGGCATGTTTTGGATTCGCGAAATGATGATCCGCAGGCAGCCAAAGACGACCGGAAGCTTGTCGATGGCATCGCCGGAGCGGCCCAGCAGCCGGGCAAGATCCTCAAGCGTCATCTGCGGCGCGCCGCTGGATGCCATCAGCTGGGCCTGCGGCTGGGCGGCGCGGGCAAGCGGCGCGGGCGCGGGCTCGGCCCGGGCATCGATGATTTCGATCTGGCGGCTCTGCCCGCCGAGGCTATAGCGGACTAGCCGCCGCCCTTCCGCTTCTCCTGCCATGCCTTGAATTCCCGCTCGCGCTTTTCCTGATATTCGCGCATCGCATCCTCATCGCTGGCATCGGCGATAAAGAATCCATATCGCCTCACCTGCGGCTTCCGGATAAATAAATCGTATGCCGCCGTCGCCGCATAGATCGCCGCGATCGATTTGTCGCCGCGCTCCTTCCATGTCCAGGATCCCGATATCCGATCGCGGACATCGGCCTCGGCGGCCGCCCGATCGAGGATGCTCCGCTTCGGGGCGCCGATTGCGATGGCCTTATGGCCCTGCATTACGGCCTCATAGAAGCGCTCGCAGGCGGCCGGAATGTCGGCTCCCCAGGAAAGCCAGGCTACGGGCGCGCCCTCGGCCGCCAGCTGCTGGCCCTGCTGCTCGAGCGGCCCGCGCTCCAGGAAGCCGATTCCGCCGAGATCGCGGCCATGCTTCTGCCACAGCTGCCGCAGGAAGCCGAGCATCCAGCCTGTGCCGCGCTGAGATTCGACCACTTCCACGATGCCCTCGGCGCAGGCGACGATAACGCCATTGCCGCGCTGCCGATTGGGGGCATGCGCCGCGATCCAGAATTCGCCGGGCGGCAGCTTGACCGTTGTTTGGCAGGCTTCCCAGGCGGCCTGCGGGATGCTCCAGAGCGTCGCCTCTTTGGGCCATTGATTCAGATAGGCCCGCCGAAAGCCATCGAGATCATCCTGCTCGCGGAATGATTCGAGCGCGCTTCTGACCTTCTCGATGGAAATCGTATGGCCGAGCGCCGGGATCGCCTTCCGCCAATTGGCCGGATTCTCCCAATCATCCTCGCGCTCATCCAGGCCCCATTCGAAATAGGCGATTCCTTCATCGCGGCAGCGGCCCTCGCGAACGCGCTTGCGGCCGGCTTCCACCTTCCGGCGGAGATATGTCGAATCCTCATTGCCAGCTGTCGAAACTACCCACAGCTGGGCATGCGGCTTCGTCGACATCGTGGGTAAAAGCGCCTGGTCCCGGCGCGTGTCGATGATCGAATGGGCCTCATCGATTACGACCAGATCGGCGCTGGCGCCATGTCCGGCCGTTTCCGAGCCGGTCAGGATCCGCAGCGAGCCGCCGGTAACGGCCGAGGAAATGCCGGGATTGGCCGCGCCGGAGCGCGTGGTTATCTCCGCATCGTCATACAGCGGCGATTCCTCGATCATCGGATAGATTTCCTCGCGCCATTTGTCCACGCCATCCGTTGATGTCTGGGCCGTATAGAAGACGCGGCGGCGGGCCAGCAGATCGACGACATGATTTATCGAAAGCAGCGATACGACTGTCGTTTTGCCGTTCTGGCGGGGAATGGTCAAAACCACCTGCCAGAAAGCGGGGAGCCCGTCCGGCGTCAGCTCCAAGCCGACATTGAACACATATCCCTGCCAGGGCATGAAGCCGGGAAGGCCGAGCGCCCCGGCCAGCTCCTCGATGCCCTCGGTTAGGCGATCGGCCCTCGGATTAAGCGGCGTGGCATAAAGCGGCGGGCAGTCAAGTTTTTCGGCCCAGCAGAGCTGCAAGGCGATCGCGCTTCTTTCCCTTTGAGGCTTCCGCGGTCTTGATCGCGGCTCTCAAATTCTGAAGGAGCAGCCGCAGCTGAGCGCAGAGCGTTCCCGGAAGCGGGGCCCCCGCCTCGCCGAGCTTATCCAGCTGATCGGCGATGTTCGCCGCCAGCAGCAGCTCGGCTTGCAGATCCTCATAGAGATCGGCGGCATTCGCGCGGCGGGCCAAATTTGCCACGCTGGGCGCGAGCGCTCGCATCAGGTTGCAGCTTCAATCCGCCGCGCCAGCCAGGCTTCGAGCGCGGCGAGGCTGTCGCGATCAAGCTGCTTGACTTTCCGAAGGACGGAGCGGGCGAGGGCGCTGGGCCGCTTGCCGCGCTGCCGTGGGCCGGGAAGGGGCTGCCGCTCGCCCGGCTCAAGGCGCGCGCCAGGGCCCGGCTCTCCGCCGGGGAATGGACACCAATCGCCGCCATCGCAGCTGCGGACGATAAATCTCCCGCGGCCGCGCTGCTTCTGGGCCCAGGCATGGGCGTGGGCGCGATTGTTGAAGATGCAATCTTTCCGCGTCCGCAGCTGGTCCACGCGGCCCTCGGGCTCGCCGAAATAGACATGGTAATGGCGCTGCATCATTCGCTCCCTGGGCCGATTGTCGCCTTTCGTGCTCCACGATACCAGACAAATGTCTGCTTGGATCGCCATAACGGCCGTCTCTGCCGCTATGGCGGCTCTTTGGGCATCAGCGCGCCCGCCGGGGCTAAAAACGCCTCTCAGCCGCCGTTTCCGCCCGGGCCGCCCGAATTTTTTTGGGCCGGAGAGAAAAGATCGGGCATCCCTAGCGCCATACACAGCGCTGCTGCTTAAAAATCCGGCCCCCTTCGCTCAGCAGCTGCCTCTGGCTCCCTGGATCTCCTGCTCTGTCGGCTAAATCCAAGCCTTGCTTGGCTCAGCCCCCCGCTGCCGGGGGGCCCTGCTCAGATTGCAATGTGCGCAGGCCGCTCTGAGATTGCCTGGATCATTGCTTCCGCCCCATTTGAGCGGGCGAATGTGATCAACCTGCGTGGCTCGGCCTGTGCAGCCCGGGCCTCTGATCTGGCAGCGATGCTGATCCCTTTTCAATATGCGCTCTCTGATCTGTCGCCAGCCGCGCCGGGCCCAGGCATCCCGCCGGCGCCTTCGCCGCCGGGGCTTACCCGCTCTCGTCGGCATGCTCCCCCGCCCCGGTCATTGGAGCGCCGGGGTCGGTTCTGCCCCGCCCCTTCCCGCCAGGATTGGCGGGCGGTCCGCTAGGATCCTTCCGGCGCGATCGATACATCCCGGCGCCGCGGCGATGTATCTCTGCATATTCGAAGATAGGGCATGTCAGGCGCTCTTTGACGCCTTCGCGCAGCGGCTTGACATAGCGCAGCTGAAAGCCCGGCAAGGGCTCGAAGCCCATATCCTCGGCTATCGCCTTCGCGCTCTCGTCGCCCCTGCGCGCATGCCGCCTGGAATGCCCCCTGCCGAGCTGCGCATTGCGCTCCAGGCGGACATTGGATATGAGCTTGCCGCTTTCCCTGTGTCGCATCACTGTGCGATTGCGATTGATGCCGACAAGCAGGAATCCGGCCCCTCTGTAGCTGGCCCCATCGCCGCATTGTGTCGCATCGGCATAGGTTTGCAGCAGCTCCAGCTGCGGAAAGCGCTTGCGCAGCGGCCGACAGAGGATCGCCAGGGAGCGCGATTCGACATTGCGCGGCGTCTCATCGATGAATGCCATCCGGCCGAGCTCGATGATCGATGCCCAGCTGGCGCCTTCCAGGATGCGATTGGCCAGGCGCCGGTTAATCGGCGGGCCGAGGCTGAGGCAGCCTATCAGGCGCTCATCCAGGAATGAGCCGACATAGAGCCATTGGCTGTTAAGCGCCTGGCCGCTGTAATGGCGGCGCTGGATGAATCTGCGGCCGCTTTTGACAGCGATCGGCCGCAGGATCAGGCTTTTTGCGCCAGCCATTGATCCAGGATCCCGCACAGCGCCCCGCTGGTGCGATTTTGATTGAGCGGATCCGGCAAATACAGCCCTTCGGACCGGGCGCTGCGGATGGCTCGCTCGATCAGCTCCCTCTGAGCCTCTGAAACGACATGTGACAGAATGCCGACCGGATGCGATTCCTCGCCCATCTTGTCCGGCCAATCCCCTTCCTCGGCTTCATGGATATCGGCATCGGGGAATAGGGCTTCCCAATCCATGCCCGAATCCGACTCCTGCAGGAGCTCCCGCAGGGCATCGTCATCGGTTTCCGCCATGCCGGCCAGAGGATCGAGCACTGCCAGCAGCTCGCCCGCCTCGGCTTCGGACAGATCTAGCACAAGGCAGGGGACATCGCCGGCGATTTCCTCGCTGCGGAGATGGCCATCGATGAGCATGTATCCATCGGCGACGGGCCTCACAAGGGCCGCATCCGCGATCCCGATGCGCTCCATGATTTGGCGCAGCTGCTGGCGCTGAGATTCCGGATGGCGCCGCCAATTGCGCGGATCGGGCTTCAGATCCGCCGCGGGGATAAAGCGGAATTCCTTGATCCTCTGCTGCATGGCCCATTTTGGCCCCAAATGGAGAGGCCCCCGATCGAGAAGGGATCAGGGGCCTCTTTTCGCCCGCCTTGCCCTTATCGGAGAAGACGGGGCAAGGCGGCTATTTTTTGGCTGAATCCAGCCTAGCTGCGATTCCCGCGACGGCGACGGAGCCAAGCCGAACATTCAGATCGAGGCTGATCGCGCCCGCCTCAAATGCTCGGCGAAGCGATTTGAAGATGAATGACATGTCCCTGTCCAAATCGCCGCCTTCGGCCTGCTCGGCCTGCGCTGCTATGTAATCAGAGCCGAGCCCATAGGATTCGGCGATTCCGAGCAGACATCCGGGCTCGGCGGCTTCCAGCTGCTCGGCGATCAGGATTTCGCGCCGGAAATCGGCCGCTCCGAGATGATCCAGCGTCCCATACTGCAAGCGCATCGACGCTTCGACGCCGGCGGGATTTACTTTGCAGCCCATCTGCTCGATCATCTGCGCGTAGGGCGAATAACCGGCTTCCCTGTATGGGCGGATCTTGAATTCGGACATCAGCGCTTCTCCTCGCCGATCGCGGCCTCGGCGGCCGCTCGATGCGTCTACGTTGCCCTACGGGCGCTGATAAATCAAGCTGCCGCCCTGGCTGGGATTCTTTTTGCCTCGCAGCGCCGCCGAGCGCCCCAAAGCGCTCGCGCGGACGCGCATGCGGGAAGGCTTATCCAATACCAAGTTGTCTTTGGAGGTCTTTGGGTCTTTGACGCGCGCGCGCTTCGAGAAAGCGCCCCCGTTTTTCGCGCTTTCGCCCCCGTTTTTCGCGCTTTCGCCCCCGTTTTTCGCGCCCCATCCCGGAAAGCTCGAGCTGCCCCGGCGCGATCTTGTCCCGGCCATGCAGCTGCGCTATGCGCCATGCTGAATCGGCCTCGGCCAGCCTGATCGCCGCCCTGCCTTCGGCATCGCGCCAATTCGACAGCCAGCGGGCCGCCCGGGCCGCTTCCGCCCTGCGGCGGCGCTGCGCCCGCGCTGTTTGGGGCGGATCGAGGCCCGCGGCTGCGGCATTGGCGAAGGCATCCCGCCCGAATGCCAGCCTGTCGCCATCGGCGAGCCAGGCCGCCGCCAGATAGGCCCCATTGCGCCAGCCATGCCCGCCGATCTCTCTGAGCAGCTGGAAATCGATCATCGCGCCGCCGGCAGCGCGGGCATTGGGGATCCAGATCTCGGCTGTCAGATCGGCGCCCGCGATCCGGAGCTCTTTGAAGACGGGCAGGCTCCATGATTGGCGCCCCTCGCCGCGGGAGCGCAGCTTCAGTAGCTGCGGCAGGACCTGAGCCAGAATCGGCGTTTTATCGCGGGCCCTCGCCCGCTCTGGCCACAGATCGGCGGCCAGATGCCGCAGCGGAATCCTGACCAGATAAGCCCGGCGCCGCTCTTTCAGATCGGCAATTTCCGACAGCAGCAGGGCGCCCAGCCGCAGGGCATGGAAAGAGCGCTTGCCATCCGGGCCCCTATTTACCAGCTCGGCCCAGCTCGGCGGGATCGGGCCCGGCATCCGCCCTTCGATCCAGAGCGAGGGCATGATCCTGGCCCTGTGGCTGTTGCGGAAGCCGGGCTTGATGCGGATCGGATCGGCATAGGGGGTCAATTGAGCCGGGAGATCGCGACGATCGGACAGCGAGGCAAGGAAGCGCTTGCCGCGGGCGATGTCGCTGGGATTCGGATGAGCGGCGATGATGGGCCTCTGCTGACTACGTGCAAATGGTAAACAGGCCCATAAACTGGTATCGGTGAGATGAATCGCCTCCCTGGGCATTCCTCGGCCGGCGAAGCGCCCTGCGGCCAACCTCTGCTGACAACTGGATGAGGCCGGGGGCGCTTTTGCTATACCACGCTATATTTGCAGTGCCCTTCTCCGTCAGCAGAGGCCCAAATGCAGCAGCGGACATTCAGCAGCTCAAGCTTCGGGCGATCGCTGTCTGGCAAGAACGGGGGCGCCCCCGCAGCGGCGGGCATTCGGCGACATACAGGCGCCGGCCGGCTATTCGCGGGCTGGGGCGATAGGCCCAGCAGCCAACTCGCAGATCTTTTAGGCGCAGCCTTCGCCCCGGCCCTGGATGGCCAAGAATTGGCCTGATGCCAATTTTCAGTTACAAGGATCGATATGCCTGAAGAATCCCCAACCTATGAGCAGCGCATCGGCCGAGCCATCATCGAATATCTTGGCGATCATCCCGCAGAAGCCGATCCTGACTGGATGGCTGATGAAGTCGGGAAGCTGGTCCGGGCAATGCTCGAGCAGGAAACTCAGCTGCTGCGGATGGAGCGCGATAGCGCAATCCAGAAGCGGGATGAGGCCGTAGGGACATGCGCCCGCTTAAACAAGGCCCTGATCGAGCGCGGCGAGCTGCTGGATGATGCCAAGCAGCGCGAAATTGAAGGCATCCGGGGCCATGACGCGACCTATTTCGGGCTGCTGCGGCTTTGCGAGCAGATCCACATGCGGCGCAACGTCGTCCCGTTTTCGATCGGCCAGGCTGTCAAAGCCATGATCGACAACACGCGCATACCGCTATCGAACCTGCAGCGAGTCGATTTGGAACGGCAGCTGGCCGGCCATGCGCCGGCCGTCAAAACCGAATGGCGCGGGCCCACGCCGCGGGGGCGCCGGGGGGGGGGGTGGGGGGGGGGGTTTTTTTTGGGGGG
>VXOG01000024.1:0-3817 GCA_009840165.1 Chloroflexota bacterium | reverse complement strand
GGCCGCGCGCGCTGACTCAAACCAGTGGTCCCCCCCCGGCGGTCCGTCGGGGGGTGTTTCGGGCGGCGCCGGGGGGGGGGCTCGGCGACATGCGAGCGCTGAGCGAGCACAACAAAGCCGCCCACGAGGCCATCTCCGCGGCCAAAGACAGCCCGCATTGGGCGGGCGTGGCATGTGATGAATGCGGCACCGAGATGCTGAAGGATGGGCTGGCCATTAATCTGTCGAATCCGCCCACGCAATGGGTCAAATGTCCCGGTTGCGGATTCCGGGGCCTGATGACCATGCAACAGCTGGAGCTTTGATGGCGGCTCTTGATCTATTCATCTCCGGGCCCATTTATTGGGCTAATGGGATCGCCCATTTAGCCCAGGCTGATGCGCGCGATATTCCTCTGCCGGATGAGAGCGTTCATTGCGTTGTTACATCTCCGCCCTATTGGGGGCTGCGGGATTACGGCATCGAGGGCGCGATCGGCATGGAGCAATCGCTTGCCGATTGGCTGTCGAACATGCAGCTCGCCGCCGATGAGATTTGGCGCGTTCTGCGCTCCGATGGGACGCTATGGCTCAATGTCGGGGATGCTTACAGCGGCAGTCGGGGCGGATATGGCCTCGGCGGCCCCAAGCAGCAGCGCCCCCGCTATACGGAAGGGCTCCCGCGGCCGGCCTATGACCAGCATCGAGGGCGCCCGCCGAATACGATCGCCGGCGCTGCGCCTGTCGGCGAGAAGAATATGCTCGGCTTGCCCTGGCGACTTGCCTTCCAGCTTCAGGATGCAGGCTGGATTCTTCGGTCAGACATCATCTGGCACAAGCCGAATCCGATGCCTGAATCAGTCAAGGATCGGCCCTCAAGCTGCTATGAGCATCTATTTCTTTTCGCGAAGCGGCCGCGCTATTTCTTCGATGGAGAGGCGATCAAAATGCCGCCCTCGGAAGGAACGCGCCCCCGGCGCCTGGATGGGCAATTCAAGCCGGCGAAGGGATCCGACATGTTCGACCGCCGGTTCGGTTCGTGGCGCTATAAGGGGTTAACAAGCCGCGTAAATTCCCGCAATGTATGGACTATCGGGACGCAGGCCCGGCCGGAGGCCCATTTCGCAACATTCCCCGACGAGCTGGCGCGCCGATGCATCCTGGCCGGATCAAGCGCAAAGGGCGTCTGCTCCGAATGCGCGGCTCCGGTCGAAAGAATCGTCAAGCGATCTCCATTACATGGAAGCCCGGCTGTGAATGCGATGCGGGCCTGGAGCCGGCGATCATTCTGGATCCTTTCGCCGGATCAGGAACGACATGCGCCGTGGCGCAGAGCCTCGGCCGCCGCTCTGTCGGGATCGATCTGAATCCCGAATATCTGAAGATCGCGCGCGAACGCCTTGAAGCGCTGCCGATGCCCCTGGCCCTATGAGCGCTCGATCGCGGCTCGTGTCCCGGCGAAGGCGGATTTTGGGCAAGGCCAAGCCCGCCGACAGGCGGCTGAGCATCGTCGAAGAAGTTTTGGATGGCTATCATGCCCGCTTCGAGCATCTTTTCCTGATACACACGATCGCCCTGGAGCGCGATGCGCGATTCTGGGATCATGTTTCAGTCAGCCGGGCCGATCGCCAGATGCCGACATATGAGGATTTGCAGCTGGCAAAAGCGCTCTGCCTGGGCGATAAGCGGGCGGCGATCGAGCTGTTTCCGAAGGCCAGCGAGCATATCGACATCGCCGGCAACATGCCGAATCCGAAGCAGGTCCGGCATCTTTGGAGCTGCAAGAAGATGCCGCTGCCCGATTTCACAGATGGCGGCAGGGGGCTCTGATGGCCCGCCGGCGCAGATCCGCCCGGGTTCCATATCGGGGCTTCGAGATCGCCTTCCCCCTGCAGGGCCGCGGGCCCTGTTGGATCCTGTTTGGCGGCAAGCGCTTTGCGGGGGATGCCGAATTCGATGATCTGGATGCGGCTTTCGATCTGATCGATGAGGAGCGGCGCCAGCGCTTCGACAGTTTCAGCGTCTTGCGGGCCGACTATGGACAGCGGATCGTCGCCGCCCGGAATGCCGCCCGGATTGCGGCTGCGGCCATCCAAAAGAAGGCGGAGCTGCCAGCCCAATGAAATCGCTAAGCCAGCATCAGCGGGAAGCTGCGGATTTGCGGGGCGAGGAATTGCGCGCCGGCGTTGCGTGCGATCAATGCGGCGCTGAGCTGCGCTATTCCGTTCCGCAGCTGGTTTTATTTCTTCCGCCCAGATCGGCCTATGTCGAATGCCGGCAGCGGAGCTGCATTTCTTTCGGCATGCGCCGGAGCAAATTTCTGAAGCCCGGCGAGCTTGATGGGGTCAATCTTGGCTTCTAAGCGATCGCAGGCCGAGCAGCTGCAATATGAGCTGAGCGAGCTGACCGCCGAGGCGGACGGCATAGATCGCGCTTACCTTCGCGTTCTGGAATGCGACCGCGTGGTCAGCCATGAAAGGCGCTTCGGCCGCCGGACCATCGGGGGAAATCCCCAGCTGAATGATGTCCGCGTAGTCGCCAGCTTCGCCGATGGCAGCGAGATCGAATTCAGCGCGGATTTGCGGTATGGAACCTGCACGATCGAGGCGACAAATCAATGAATCCCGCCCAGGCCGAGCGGGCCGTTGTCGCCGCCTGCGACATGGCGATAGTCAATATGGAGCGCGGCCAGAAAACGCGAATCCATGCGCCAAGCGCGAAGCTGGCGAATGCGATCCGGCGGGCCCTTCGCCGCCGGCTGCGGCGCTATTTCGAGGGCGATGATGCCGCGATGGCTGTTGCCTGGGCGGGCATTGAAATCCGGCCGGATGGCCGCCGCAGGGAGCCGGGAAAGCTTGGTTAGGGTGGATTCTGGAAAAGCTCCAATCGGCTCCCTGATCGGCGGCGCGGGTGATGCTTGATGGCCGCTTACTACAACGACAGCGATCCATACTGCGCCGATTGGCTGCGGCAGATGATTCAGGCCGGATTTATACCGGAGGGGGACGTCGATGAGAGATCGATCGAGGATGTTCAGCCAACCGATCTTGATGGGTATCGGCAGTGCCATTTCTTCGCCGGAATCGGCGGATGGCCAGCCGCCCTCAGGCTCCTCGGATGGCCTGATGAGCGGCCAGTCTGGACGGGGTCCTGTCCCTGCCCGCCCTTCAGCTCCGCCGGCAAACAGTTTGCATGCCCGCAATGCGATGCGCGCAGCCCTGTGCCGTGCCCTCGACGAACTGGCTTCTTCATCTGCTGGAATTGTGCGCACGAATGGGAAGCCGATCCCCGCCACCTATGGCCGGA
Source organism: Chloroflexota bacterium (assembly GCA_009840165.1). GTDB lineage: Bacteria > Chloroflexota > Dehalococcoidia > Lucifugimonadales > UBA3495 > Bin87. Next base: position 533 of record VXOG01000024.1, on the reverse strand, counting down.
ATTCTGGCGCCTCATTGCGCATTGCCAACCCGCAATCCTCTATGGTGAGCAGGTTGCAGGCCCTGCTGGCCGGACGTGGCTTTCCCTGGTTCGAGCTTCGCTGGAAATATTGGGATATGCTCCTTGGGCCTCCGATCTGTGCGCTGCGGGCATCGGCGCTCCGCACCCCCGTCAGCGGGATTGGTTTGTGGCGCAGCCCGACAGCGACGCGTGGTGGCAATCCAGGCTCGGAGCGCTTCAGCGAGAAGCGGGCGAAACGACAGACGATCCGGCTGGCGGATCAGGTTTCGGCGGTGTTTGGCGTGTACCAGACGCCGAAAGCGAGCGATGGGGATTGGGGAATGCCTCGGACGTCCGGCCGGCCGATCGAGAAATCGACGCATCTTCAAACGCAGGTCAGGGCGATCTTCGGGACATACGCGACGCCGACAGCCGAGGACGGCAGGCGGGGGAATGCGCCGCCCCGGCCGCACGATACAGGGATTCCGCTGTCCCAGCAGGTAATGACATTCCAGACCCCGAGGGCGCGGGGG
>VXOG01000021.1 GCA_009840165.1 Chloroflexota bacterium | reverse complement strand
CGTCCACCGCGTCCGCCGGGGCGGCCGCCGCGGCCACCGGGGGGGCCGCCGGGACGATTGCCGAAGCCACCACCTCCAAGCGGGCGTGGCGACGACGCATCAGCGGGCGCGGGACGAGGAGCATCCGACGGGGGTGGAGAAGACGGAGCGGGGGTAGTCATGTGGGGAATTCCTCCGAAATATTGCAATACTTGCGCGGCAGTTCAGAAGGGAAGGTCATCAACGTCGGAGTTTTCGCCTGGGCCGCCGGATGCGTAGGAGCCATAGCTGCCACTACGGGGTTCGCCGTAACCGGCGTCCTGGGGAGCGCCATAACCGCCACGCTGGTCTCCATAGCCTCCGCGCTGGTCGCCGTAACCGCCGCCGTAGCCGCCGGAATCATCGGGCTGGTCGCCTCGACGACCCAACATCTGCATTTCAGTCACATTCACGTCAAGGGAGAATCCGGGAGTACCGTCGCGCCGGTCATACTGTCTTGACCTCAACCTTCCTTCAACGTAAATCTGCTGACCACGGGTGAGGTATTGGTTGCACACATCGGCGAGACGGCCGAAAGCGGTGCAGTTGAACCACTCCGTTTCTTCGCGTTGCTCGCCTGCTGCAGTAGTGTAACGGCGATTGCTGGCGATGCTGAACGACGTCATCGGCTGGCCGGAGGGCGAATAGCGCATCTCCGGGTCGCGGCCCAGGTTGCCGATGATGATGATCTTGTTCATGCCGGGATTACGCTTCGTTTTCGGCAGTGGATTCGCCGGCGGGAGGTTCAGGGCTAGCTGCTGGAGGTTCCGGCTGAGCCTGGGGCGCGGACGCTTCGGCAGGAGGCGCCTGGGCAACGGTGGGTTCCGCGGGAGGCGCCTGGGCGGCTGGGGGTTCCGCAGGGGGCGCTTCGGGAGCTGTCTGGGCAGCAGGAGCACCGGCTGGGGCGCTTGGGGTTTCGTATGCCGGAGCCGCTGGCGTGGCAGCCGGCGGCGGGCCGGAGCCGCGCTCGGCGGCGGGGGACGGGGCTTCTGGTATCGGGCCGCCGCCGTCGTTGCGCCGACCACGTCCGGGCGGGATGTACCGTGAGGGGGCCGTTAGCGGACCGGGCGGCGGCTTATCGGCCAGCGGGCCATCGCAGCGAACCACGAGGGCGCGCAGCACGTTGTCGTGCAGGCGCAGATAATTTTCGAGTTCACGGTTGAACGGATTGCCCGCGGTGAATGAACTCAGGTAGTAGGATCCTTCGAGGAAGTTGTAGTTTCCCTTGCGGATCGGGTAGGCCAAGCGGCGGGTTCCCCACAGCTGCTCGGCGGTGATTTCACCCTCGCGATTGGTGATGAAGGATTTTATTTCATCCCAAGTGGCAGAGGCGTCGTCCTGGTTGAGCATGGGGCTGAGGATGGTTACAAGTTCGTAGTGGCGCAAGTCGGATTCTCCTGCAAAGGTATGAACGGGGAACGATTATAGCACAACCTCGGTTCACTCCACTCTCAATTCGTTCAAAACTGTGGCGATCAACTCAACACCGCGAGCGCCGGCGCTGGTGCGAGCGACGCGGCCTTCCTTGTCCAGGAAGACGTAGGTGGGAACACCCCTGATGCTATAGGCAGAGGCGACGGCTGCGTCGGGATCGTAGAAATTTGGGAACGTGAGGTTATGGCGCTCCACGAACTCCCTGGTTGCCGCTTCGGTGGTGTTGAATTGGGACACGCCGATGACATGAAAGCCGGCATCCTGGAACTCTGCGCGATAACGCTCGGCGACAACGGGCAACTCCCGCTGGCAGTGGGGTCACCAGGGAGCCCAGAAGGCCAACAGGGTGGGAGTTCCAAAAGTGTCAGGCAGATTCACCTCAGACCCGTCGATGGACTGGGCCTGAAAGGGGATTGCCTGGGTGCGTTCTCTTTCGCCGGCCGGAAGGGGAACGGGGCGCGGCGTGTATGTGGGCAAGGGCCGGGGGGTATAAGTAAGCGGCGCTGGCGTGTCGGTGGCTGGAACGGGTGTATTGACTGGCGCAGCCGGAGCGAGGGTCGGCGGAACGGCGGTATTGGTCGATGATACGGCGGTCGCGATGGATTCAGCGGTGGGAAGCAGCGCTTCTACCCTGGTCGCGTATTCAGCATCAGGGGCGTCCGGCGCCGGCGCGGCAGTACAGGCAAGCAGCGACACGGCCAGACATATCGCGGCCAAGATAGTCATTATCGCCGTCAATCTACGAGTGGGCTGCATGAAGTATTGACCGGATTCGGCGTCGAAAGCTAGAAGCCCGGCGCAGGCCGGTGACAACACGCCAAACGAGGAAAGACTATAACAGCAATGGGGGTCTCCTGTAAAAACGGGATGGGAAGCGCAGAGGGAGTTGGCCCTTCGACAGGCTCCCGCCATAGGCGGACGTTCCGCAGGATGATGGTTCGACAGGCTCACCATAAGCGGTGTCGGCCGGTGGGCACTATTGGTGTCTTGGCGGGACTCTCCTTATGATTGGTGGCGTGGAATTTGGGATTTTGGCGTCAGGTTGATGGTTCGGATCGATTGTCGGAGCACGGCCAACACTGTTTTTTGCGTGCAGAGAGTTTGCGTCCTAGGCTTCTACGTGCTGGCCGCCCTGGTGGCGAGGGCTTCTGCCCCCTCACCCAACCCTCTCCCACCAGGGGAGAGGACTATTGACGAACCTCGTGGGGCGGTGGTGACACCCGCCGGGTTCCGGGAGCTTGGTCGGGTAATAAACCGACTCTAGGCTCCTGGGGAACCTAATTCTGCTTTTGGTAACCGACAGGCCGTTGAGCGACCCGAACCGAAATGACACCTCGCTAGGTCTAGTAGTTTGGTGACCGCCGCTGCTAGCGGTGCGGCGACCCCGCGCGGTTCTCGAGCACGTTGCGGGGAACCTGACATAGGTAGGATAGAACGTGGGTGCGTATGGGCGCAATGGGCTGGTGTCATCATTATTGCCGGTATATTTTTGCCTTTGCATGGATGAACAGGATGAATGGGATTTTGGTTTGGGATTGGCGGTGTGATGGGAAGCATAGTTGTAAGGGGCAGGACTTGTGGATTCCCGCCTTCGCGGGAATGACAGGGTAGAAAGCGGGAATGACGGGGTAGAAAGCGGGAATGACGGGCTTGGCTTGGCGATAATCGAATGGCCCGGCCTATGGTGATTTGGCACTTGTCAACGGGGCGGCGGCGTGGCAACCTTGTTGGCCGGATCGTTATGGAGCAAGAACAGGAACGGACACCGACGCGGCTCATAGTGGGCCTGGGCAATCCCGGCCCGCGTTATCGGGACACGCGCCACAACGTGGGATTCGGCTGCATTGACCTGCTGGCAGAGCGGTGGGGCATAGCGATCAACGACCGCCGCCGAACCACGGCGCTGGGGCAGGGATACCGGGATGGGAAGCCCGTGGTGCTGGCCAAGCCGCGGACGTTTATGAATCTGTCCGGCGAGTCGGTAGCGTATCTGTTGGCAAGGTTCGGAGGTCGGCCCGCAGACCTGGTCGTGGTGTATGACGAGATGGCGCTGCCGGTGGGACGAGTTCGCCTGCGCGCGCGCGGCTCCGACGCCGGACACAACGGCATCAAAGACATCATACGAACGGTACACACGGTGGACTTTCCAAGGCTGCGTATCGGCATTGGAGGTCCCGGCATGTCGGGCAGCGTTGATCATGTGCTGGGACGTTTCTCAAACGAAGAAACTCCGGCCGTCGGCGATGCCATCCTTAGAGCAGCCGAGGCGGTGGAATGCCTGTTGTCAGAAGGCATCGACATTGCGATGAACCGGTACAACACCGACCCGCGACGGATCGAACCGGCCCAAGATGACCAAAAGGATAGCGCTCAACCGTAACGCTTCGGAGTGGCGGTCAGGGTTCATGCCGCTGACCCAACTGGCGATTCTGTTCGCGTTGTCCGCATCGCTGTGGTTTGGCGCAGGTTGCGCAGTGGAAGACACCGGCGGCGATACACAAGTCGGAACGGCGGTTCACACAACCCAGGCCTCGGCGCAGCGACCAACGCCGGTCTCAGCAGTGGCCGATTCCGGCGCCGCTACACCCGCAGCAGCGGCGACCCGGCTCAGAGCCGCAGCGGCGGCTCCGCAGGATCGACAGGCACCGGCCTCAACAACTGCGGTTGATGGGCCGACCGATGCGATGTCGGCAGTCGATTTTCCGGTTCCGCCGGAACGGGATCTCCGAATCCTGGCGCGGCAGCTGAGGTGGAAGGGCGCCGAACCCCCGGCGGCGGCCCCCGCATCTGAGGATTTGCAGGTTGGAGAGACCAGGGATTTCTGGACGCTGGACTACCCAAACATGGCGATGGTCAGCAATCGGTTCCGGCTGGCGGCGATTTCGGACAGCGCGTACTGGTGGGTAGGCGAGGACACAAAGGTAGAGACCGACGCACTGTCAAAAGCGATAGAGGAGGCCGAGGAACAGGTATTTCCACGGGTAGAGGCGGTGTTCGCGGATGGCAGCGAACCGGATCGTTTGCACATCATCAGCGGGAGGATTCCGGGGGTCGGCGGCTACGTGTCGGGAAGCGACCAGTACGCGGCCAGCGTCAGTCCTTACAGCAACGAGGTGGCGGCGATTTACATCAACTCGCGAGCGGCAAAGTTCGGCGATCCGGGGTTCCTGCACATCCTGTCCCACGAGCTGCAACACGTCATACACCAGGAGGCGGACGAATCGGAGGCGACGTGGTTGAACGAAGGGCTGTCGGAACTGGCCGTGACCGAGGCGGGTTATAGCCCCGGGAGCATCTTCCATTACCTGCACCGCCCGAACGCGTCGCTGGTGAATTGGCCGGACCACCTGGGTGCGAACGTGGGGCTGAACTACGGCGCGTCGGCCCTGTTTGCCCACTACCTGAGGGAAAAATACGCGCCGGAGGGAGGACTACAGGACCTGCTATCAATTGAAGCGGACGGAATTGCCGCTGTGGACGAGTTTCTCTCCGCTCGAAACTCGGTGGCCTTCAACGGCGGGGCGGCTGAATTTCATACCGTGTTCGCCGACTGGATGGTGGCAAACCGCCTGGACCTGGAGTCGAGTCCTTACGGGTATGACGGGTTGGACGTTGCGGCATCGATAACCCGGAGACAGCAAGCGGACGGCGAGGGGCCGATAGAATCACTGGCGCAGTATGGAATAGACTACGTGGAGATTCGAGATACCGGCGAGTCCGGCATGGTCCATTTTGAAGGATCGGGCACGACGCCATTGCTGGCGACGGACGTTGAGGGAGAGTGCTGGTGGAGCAATCGCGGAGACTCCATATCGGCGACCCTGACGCGGAGTTTGACTGTCCCAGTTGAAGCGCCAGGCGGCTCGGAACCCATGCTCACTTATCGCTACTGGCATGACATTGAGGAGGAATGGGATTACCTGTACGTGTCGGTCTCGACGGATGGCGGAGAATCATGGGATGTGCTGGAGGCCACGGGAACGACGGACTCCAATCCGGTCGGCAACAGCTACGGGTACGGCTACACCGGCGACTCGAAAGGGTGGCAGGACGGCAAGGCGTCGCTGGCGGCATACGCCGGACGGGACGCGCTGGTGAGATTCCACTACGTTACAGACGATGCAATCAACGGGCCGGGGTTCTGCGTGCAGGGGATACGGGTGTCGGGCGACGATTTGGATAACGACACGGTGGGCTGGGAATCGGACGGGTTCGCGCTGGTCAACAACCGGGTTCAACAGGACTGGATTGTGTGGGTGATCGCAGAGGGACGAGAACCGTCCGCGACGCGGATAGCGCTGGAATTGGACGCGGAATCAGATCGTTTCATGGGATCGATGCCGGTGGAGGTAGATTCCGATGAGCGGCTGGTTGTAGCGGTCGCTCCGGTCGCGCCGGCGACTATGGAAGAGGGGGGTTACCGGGTGTGGGTGGAATCTGGCAAGTAGGCGGCGCAGGGTATTCCCCCTCACCCTCGCAGTGCGGGGCAGGCTCCAGCCCTCTCCCCTGGTGGGAGAGGGAGATTTTAGACACCCACTTTAAACGGTCTCCAGCAGGCTCTCGGCGAACTCCAAGAGCGAGCCTTGCCGATCGCAGGCAAAGCAACGCCAGTGCACGGTGGGCAGGAAAACTCGGAAATCCGGAGCGGAGCAGAATGGACACTCACCGGAGAGTTTTTGCCTTTGCAGAGAGGAGGCTCCCGCCACGGACAGAAGCGTACAGGAGGCTACCAACTGGACGAGACGCCCGCGGCGCACCGGCCCTTGGGGATCCGTGCCCATCGCTTTGCAGTTTCGCCAGCGGAGTTCAGCGATGAGTGAGTCACGCAGATTGTCGTCATTCCGCAGCGGATCGTAGCCGGCGACCGAGCGGAGAGCGGCAGCCAGGGCGTAGAGGCCGGGCTCGCTGAGAGAAGTCAGCAGGGAAGCCGGATTGCCGGCGGACACGCTGACCAAGTGAGCGAGAAGATCGCGCAGATACGTGGCGGTGTAGGGCGGGTAGTTTACGTATGGGCATTGCGGGGATAAGTCGTCGTAATCCCAAGCCGGCGAACTCTCTGTGTAGGGGAAAGAGTGGATAGCGGTCAAGCTGCGGTTGGCCTCCGTTGCAGATTGATTCCAGCGTACGGAATGGCGGCAGCATGACGCAATGGGCCGGCGTCACCAGAGAGCGTTCAATTGCAGGGGGTTTGTTTGCAAGGATGTACAGGATGGGCGGGATTTTATATGCAATAATTCCTGGATTCCGGCTTTCGCCGGAATGACTAGTTGGGGCGCCGGAATGACGGTTTGGGTTGAAAATCCCCTGGTCATGCCGTCGAGATCGTCGAGATCAGGGAGTATTGCCGGTGGCCCAGGCTTTGATGAGGTGGTGTGCGATGGCGATGGGGCCGGGGACGGTAAGCTCTTCGCTGCGGCCTTCCAGGGCCTTGAGGACCTCGGCACGGGTGAACCACTTGACGTCGGTCATCTCCTCGTTGTCCATGTTGATATTGGTGGTATCGGCTTCGGCGATGCAGCCAATCATCAGGGACGACGGGAAGGGCCAGGGTTGCGACGAGTGGTAGCGAACGTTTTTGACCTGTATGCCGGCTTCCTCCATGACCTCGCGGGCGACAGCTTCCTCGATGCACTCGCCCTGATCCATGAACCCGGCGAGTGCGGAGTAGGCGCGCATCCGTTGCAGGCGGCCGCGGGACTGGCCCAGCAGGCAGCGGTCGCCGTCGGTGTCGGCGACGACGGTGATGACCACCGGGTCGGTGCGGGGGAAGTGTTGGGAGTTGCAGGCCGGGCACTGGCGAACCTGCCCGCCGCGTCCCTTGTCGGTGGGGTGGCCGCAGACGGAGCAGAAGCCGTGGCGGAGGTTCCAGTCCAGTTGGGAACGGGCTTGGGAGAGCATGCCGGTGTTGGGGCCGGACATGGTTTCGCCGGCGGTGCGGCAATCCTCGAAATGCCAGCCGGTAGCGTCCAGGACCTGCTCGACTACGGCGGCGTTCTTGGAAAGGTCGTAGGCGAAGTGGGCGACGCCATCCAGCAGGCCGAGGAAGATCCACTCGGCGCTGGCGGGGAGAGGTTGCGCCTGCTGGGTGGAGAGCCAGCCGAGTTCGGGAGGTGAGTCGTCGGTGAGCAGGACGTTGAGGTTGCTGAAGGGCAGGAACTTGCTGCGGGGTTCCTGGGACTGTTGGATGATCCAGTCTTCGTCGCGGCGTTCGACCTCGCCGCGGTTGAAGGGGTTGTCGGCGAAAATGTGGGGTGGGTAGGTCATCTCATTAATTTCCTTGATTTAGTTTTAGTAACACTTGACGAACAGCAGGAAACTGCGGCGCGGGGTTTGGGGTTGGCTATAGCGTGAGGGGATTCAGCAACCAGACGAGCCGGGTACTGAGGAGGGGCACCGCAGGCGCGCTGCTGACGGGGCTGCTTTGGGAGTAGGAGGGGTGGATGGGGTGATGGGGCACTGACCCTCTTGGGGTTAGCGTTTTAAGGAATCCAAGTGATTTCAACCGAGTCCGATACGCCAATACTTTCGTGAAAACCCATAATGACCTTGTCGAGAAATTCGATGACGTAGGCTTCGGTGGTACTTTCTTTGTCCAGAATCACATGATAGACACCCTCGTGCTCAGCAACCTTCCGTGCGCCCTCCTGGAGTTGATGCGGGGTCACAAGTATGCCACCTTGTGCTCCGGTAGCGTTGATTCGGTACACCAAGGCACCAACGGCTTCTTGATCTAACCTTGCATTTCTGCGCCGGCATTCCACAATCAAAAACCCCGAACCATCGATTTTTACCCCTTTTGCATCTATTTCATATTCCGTTCCCGAAACGGCAGGAACTATTTGTTTGCCTTCAACCGTCCCCAAGCCAAAGTTCGTCGCAAATTCGTTCAGCAGATATTGGGCTGTCTGCTCGTAGCGTTCCCAATCTTTCATAGGTCAATTTCTCCCGTGTGGTTGTTGCCCAGGGCTTTGTTGTGCAATGGCTCCTTCATGCGGACAAAACAGCAACAATCATTAGGGAAGTTCAGCGACTGCTTTCTCAACGGTTGCTTGATCAAATCCTAGCGAGAGAGCACGATTGTAGTCACGTCGCGCTTCATTCACGTTTCCCAGCTGTGCTTGGCTGACTCCACGAAAATAGTAGCTCTCCGCATCGTTGACATCAAACCTGATGGCTTTGTCATAGTTAGACACTGCGTTTTTGTATTCGCCCAAGGAAGCGTAAGCGCTCCCTTGATAGCGATAGAGGGATGGATCATTGGGGTCTATGCGGATAGCTTTATCGTAATCGGCTATAGCCCGCCTATAGTCGCCTTTTCTACTATAAGTTAGTCCGCGGCTGATATACGGTATTGCCTCATCCGGCGCGAGTTGAATGGCTTTATCCAAGTCTGCAAGCGCTCGGTCGTATTCGCCTTTTTCACGAAATGCGGCGCCCCTCAACCGGTGATTCTCAGCGTCACTAGGATTTAGTTCGATTGCCGTAGCATAGTCGGCTATTGCCTGGTCGTATTCCCCGTTTGCGCGATATACGTTACCGCGCCACAGATAATTTTCAGGATTGTCCGGGTCCAACGCAATCACCACGGAGTAGTCTGCTATCGCTTTACCGTTGTCTCCCTTTCTAAAATAGGCGTATCCACGCGAATCGTGAGCCACAGTGCTGTCTGGATTAGTTCGAGCCAAGTCGATTGCCACGCTGAAATCGGCGGCCGCCAAGTCATATTCACCTTTTGCTGAGTAAGCTGTTCCGCGTCCGTAATAGGCAGTGTAAGTCGCTTGCAACGCCACCTCGTGATTTGCAAAGGTAGCCGATAAGTCTATAGCGGTACTGTGATCTGATATTGCTTGATCAAATTCCTCTTTGCCAAGATATGCATTTCCACGAGTCATATAAGGCAGCGGATTATTTGGCGATAGTTCAATGGCCCTGTTGGAGTCAGCTATTGCTTTGTCGTATGCACCGTTTGAATGATGCTCATTCGCTTGGGCGATATACTTCAGGGAGGAGTCAAAATCACTTTCTGCATCACCAAAATTGCACCCAGTAAACGCTTGCGTCAGCATCAGACTGACTACAAGAACGACTGCGGCAGGCACCATTCGTTGTACGACCTTGTTTAGGATGTCGGTTATTTTAACGGTTTGTTTATTGCTCTGCATAGAGCACGTTGCCTTATGTGCGGCTCGCTTGCCGTACCGCAGCGCGTGGGTTGGGGCCAGCCGCTGGCGCACCGGGTCAACGACGAGCAGGGCGCCCTCCAGGGTGTAGGCGCCCAACAGGGCGGGAGCGCTATCGTCGACAAAAACTACGATCGTCGTTGTCTCCACACCTTCGACACGAACCCGGACTTCGCCGATGGGGTCTTCCACGATGCTGCCATCTGCCAACTCTGATCGGATTCGCCGGCGGGCAGCAATCCCCAATTCACGAAGCATCGATGCCCGCAGACATGTATAAGTGGAGCCGGTGTCAACCGTCGCATCCACCGTTTCGGAGCGGCTCCCGTCTGCGGAGAGAACTTCGAGTGGGTAGGTGAACGTTCCTATGTTATGCACCTTTGGATGATGGGTATTCGGGCCGCCGCCGTTCCCGCAGGGCGGCCAGCCCCTCCTTTACGTCGTCGCCGAAGAAGCCGAGGGCTTCGGCCAGGAGGGAGTAGTCGAAGGAGGTGTGGCCGGCCTGGCGGAGCCACTGGTTGAGGGCTCGCTTGGTGAAGTGGATGGCCGGCTGGGGGCCGTCGGCGAGGCGGCGCGCAATGCGCATGGCGGTGTCCATGAGTTCGTCTCGGGGTACGGCCATGCTCACCAGGCCGATGCGCTCGGCCTCTTTACCGTCCAGGAAGTCGCAGGTGAGCAGGTAATACTTGGCCTTGGCCATGCCGCAGAGCAGGGGCCAGATGATGGCGGCATGGTCGCCGGCGGCGACGCCCAGGCGGATGTGGCCGTCGGTGATGCGGGCGTCCTCGGCAGCGATGGAGATGTCGGCCATGAGGGCAACAGCCAAGCCGGCGCCCACCGCGACGCCATTGATGGCGGAGATGACCGGCTTATCCAGGTTCAGGATGTTATAAACGATGTCGCCGGCCTCTTTGGTGTTCTGGGCGACGATGGCGGGGTTGTCGATGGCCTGCTCGATCATCTCGAAGTCGCCGCCGGCGGAGAAGGCTTCGCCGGCTCCGGTTACGACGGCAACGCGAACCTCGGGGTCGGCGGCAATGTCGAGCCAGATGCGGCTGAGCTCGTTATGCAGTTTGAAGTTGGTGGAATTGAGGGTTTCCGGGCGGTTCATCGTCAGAGTGATGATGCCGTCGGACTTTTCGATGAGGAGGTGTTCGTATGAAGAGTAGTCAGACATAGTAGTCCTCTCACTGGGCCATTGTTTCGACTTGCTGCGCTAATCGCCAGCGTCTGAAGGAGTTGGTTCAAAGTCGGGCGGCAAGTCAAAGGTGGGGCGGCCATCGGGACGATGGCTGTGGGAGAGGATGGCCATCATCATTTGGTAGTGGTTGCGCTGCATTTGTAGCTGCATTTCCGCTACCGTTTTCGTCAGTTCGTTCAACGAAACCTGCACTCCGTCGATCTTCTCGTTCAACGACGCTTGCACTCCGTCGATCCTCTCGTTCAACGACGCTTGCGTTGCATCGATCTTCTCGTTCAACGACGCCGTTTTTTCGTTCAACGATGCTTGCGTCCCGGACACGTTGGCCTCAAGGCGACCGAGGTCGCGCTGAATACCACCCATGCGGTACCACAAAGCACCGACGGAGCCGAGTACAAACAGCAGCACTGCTCCGTAGATTATCTGGGGTATTAGTTCGCTTGGCATATCATCTGAATCCTTGGTTGCAATCTGGTCATTACAAAACGCTAATGCTACCAGACGATTTGGGCTTCCTGTAAGACGTTGAGTTCGGCTTCGTCCATGCCCAGCAGGCCGCAAAAGACTTCCTGGTTGTTTTGGCCGAGTTCCGGCGTCCAACGCAGCGGGTCGGTGGGAGTCTCCGAGAAACGCCAGGGCGGGGCGACGGCGCGCTGCTGTCCACGGTCCGGGTCAGTGGTCAATGGGAACACTTCGCGGGCCGAGAGGTGCGGATCTTCCATCAGCTGGTCGGCTGACAGCGACGGGAACGCGGCGATGCCCGCGTCCTGCAACAGATTGGTGAGTTCGAAGGCGTCGCGGCCGGTCGTCCATTCGGACAGACACGCTTCGAGGGGATCCTGGTTCTGCCAGCGGAGGAATGCGTCGCCGTAGTCGTCGGCATCGGCCCACGCCGGGTTGCCCATTGCCCGCTTCAAGGTGTCCCACTCGGCATCGTTTGCGACAGCGATGGTGATCCATTGATCTTCGCCGAGGCAGGGGAACACTCCGTGGGGAGCCATGGCGTCATCGCGGTTGCCCATGCGTTGCGCGTCCCGCTGGTTCATCGCCGTGTCCATGAGGGCGTGGCCCATGAAGGCGGTGGCAATGTCGCGCACGGCAACGTCGGCGCGCTGGCCAACCTGATGGTTGCGGTGAGCGCAGAGGGCAGCGACGGCAGAGAATGCGGCCATCATGCCGCCGGTGTGGTCCATGGCGTGGCGCAGTTCGACGGGCGGACCATCGGGGTAGCCGGTGAGGTAGCCCAGGCCGCCCAGTGCGGCGAACATGGGGGCATAGCCGGCGTAGCGGGCTTCGGGGCCAGTCTGTCCGTTGGAGGACAGGGACACCATGATGATGTCGGGCTTGATCTCGCGCAGCTGCGGGTAGCCCAGGCCCAGGCGGTCCATGACGCCGGGTCGGAAGTTTTCCAGCACCACGTCGGAGACGCGAACCAAGTCGTAAGCGAGTTCCAAGGCGCGGGGTTCCTTAAGGTTCAAGGTAACGGAACGCTTGCTGGCGTTGACTTGCTCGAAGGAAGAGGGCGGCTTGCCATACATGGCGTGGGGACGGCGCGTTATGTCGAGTCTGGCGGCGGATTCGATCTTGATGACATCTGCGCCGAGGGACGCCAGGATCATGCCGGCGAAAGGACCGGCGGCGTGGACGGAGAAGTCGGCGACGCGGACGCCGGTTAGGGGGGCGGTTGATTTGGTCATGGCGGACACCTACTCACGACTCGTTGGCGGCGGCGCCACTGCCGTTTCGCATGCGTTCCTGGTATTCCTGAAGCAAGGACGGCAATAGGTCGGGATTGGTGCGCGCTGCCGCGTTGAGCGTCATCAACATGTCGTCCGCTTCCCTGCGGGCTTCTTGGCGGGCTTCTTTGCGGCCTTCTTCGCGGCCTTCTTCTCGAGCTTCTTCTATGCGCCGGCGGCGCTCGGCCAATGCGAAAAACATTCTCACCCCCAATTCCGTCAGAATCGCAATCGAAAACGATACAAAAGCGCCCCATTCCCACAAGCCGATTATCGCTTCGGGCGTTTCGCTCCAGCTCCACAGATGGCCACGAGCCAACAGCGTGAGCAAGTTGACCGGCCAGATTCCCAGGACGATGAACTGGATATGCCTGATAGCCGGGCTGGGTATGTCAATCATATCGCAATCCCGGCTTGAGCGGGTGTGTTCCGCTCATGGTTCGACCGGCTCACCATGGGCGGAACACACGAAATGAATGCAGGAATCAATAGTACACGGCGTTGCCGGTGCCGCCGCCGGCGGCGATGAGCTCGCCGGTAATCGCCCACGCCTTGTCGGATGCGAGGAAGGCGGTGAGGTAGCCGATTTCGGAGGCGTCAACCATGCGGCAGATGTGGTTGCCACGCGGGGATCCGGGAGCGAAGTCCTGGGCCTCGGCCTCCTCCAGGGAAACTCCGCCGAGTTGCTCGGCTCGGGCGGCCAGCAGGCTGGGGGTGCGCTCGGTGCGAGTGGTGCCGGGATGGATGCAGTTGACGGTGATGCCGAACTGTCCCAACTGGGCGGCCAGAGTCTTGGTCATGTGGACCAGGGAAGTGTTGCGCGCGCCGCCGCTGAGGTTGCCGGCGTTGCGGGCGTTGAGTCCGCTGATGTTGATGATGCGTCCGAATCCCTGGGCCTTGAGCAGGGGGATGGCAGCGCGAGAGCAGCGCAACGCGCCGACGAACTTGACGTCGAAGTCGCTGATCAGGTCCTCGTCGATCAGGTCCTCGATGGGGCCGGTAGCGCTGGGCGAGCCGCCGGGCAGGGACGCGCTGTTGACCAGGATGTGCAGGCCGCCTAGGGTATCGGCGGCGGCGTTGATGACGCGGTCCACCTGCTCCCGGTTGGTGGCGTCGAAGGACATGGGGATGGCGCGGCGGCCGGTGGTTTCGGCGATTTCGGCGGCGGTCGCTTCCAGGTCGGGCATGGAGCGGGAGCCGACGACGACATCTGCGCCCTCGCGGGCGAGTTCCAGGGCGATGGCCTTGCCGATGCCGCGGCTGGCGCCGCCGACGAATGCGAGCTTGCCTTCGAGTCCGAAGTCCATAGGGGTTGCCTCCAGTGATGGCGAACTTGTCCGCCGGGGGCGGATGGGTTCGCGGGGATGGGGGGATTATACAGCCCACTGACGGTTGACGCTCCGGCCTTACATCGGTAGTGTGATAGATATGCTGAGACGGCTAAAACGACAATGACACCACAAGTTCCTACAATGAATCCCCAGCAGTTCATCGCCAAGTGGCGCAACGTTGAGTTTGGCGAAAAGCAGGCGTCGCAGGAGATGTTCCTGGACCTGTGCGCCCTGGTGGGCCATCCCACCCCGGTGTCCTACGGCAACGCCGATGCTTTCACTTTTGAGAAGTGGGTTCCCGGCGGGTTTGCTGACGCCTACCTGGAAGACCGCTTCGGTTGGGAGTTCAAGGGGGGCGATGACCAACTGCCGGGCGCGTTCAACCAGTTGCTGCGCTATCAGGTGTATCTGAAAACGCCGCCACTGCTAATTGTCTCGTCCTTCAGACAGATACAGATCCGCACCAACTTTCCGGGAATGGAGACCGTTCTTCACGAAATCCCGATTGCCGAGCTGGAACACGATGGGCAGTTGGTCAAGCTGCGCAACTGCTTTTTCGCCCCCGACGAATTCCGCCCCAACCGTTCGGTGGAAGACGTTACCCGAGAAACCGCCGAACTGTTCCGCGACATTGTCGCCGACATGGAGCAGCACATTGATCGGTCAAAAAACGGCGACCCGGAACGCCTAGCCCGTTACCTGAATCGCATCGTGTTCTGCCTGTACGCCGAGGACGCCGGCCTGCTGCCCGACGGCATCCTCGCCGACATTCTCAGCGCCAACCGGCAACGGCCGGACCTGTCCAACCGGGCCATCGCCAACTTGTTCGAGCAGATGGCCAGCGGCGGACTCTTCGGCCCCCACGAAATCGCGCACTTTAACGGAGACCTGTTCCTGCCAGATGAGCCGGTGGAGTTGAGCCCTACGGCGATGCAACGGTTGGGGGAGGCCGTCGCCAAGAACTGGCGCAACATCGAGCCGTCCGTTTTCGGCACGTTGTTTGAGCGGGCCCTGGACGCATCGCAGCGTGCCAGGCTGGGGGCGCACTACACCGGGGCCGATGACATCATGCTGGTGGTCAACCCGGTGGTGATAGACCCGCTGGAACGGGAATGGAACGAGGCCAGAGTGGAGATTGAGGAGTTGCTGGAGAGGGAAGGATTGTCGTCAGAATCAGGATTCTCTGGATTGGGGGATTTTCTGGATTACGGCCCACAATCCTCGAAATCCGGTAATCTGGAAGATCCTGATTCTGACGACTCTCCGGCGCGCCAACGCCTGGAATCCTTTCGCCGGAGGCTGGCATCGGTAAGGGTGCTGGATCCGGCGTGCGGCAGCGGAAACTTTTTGTACCTGGCGTTGCGCGGCCTGCTGGATTTGGAAAAGCGCGTGATTGACTACGCCGCTGTGCAAGGCTGGCATGGCCTGACGCCTACGGTCAAGCCCAACCAAATGCTGGGGCTGGAAATCAACCCCTACGCCGCGGAACTGGCACGGACGGCCCTGTGGATTGGCTACATCCAATGGCACCAGAGCAACGGCTTTCCCTACACGCAGAATCCCATCCTGACGCCGTTGGATACGATACGGCAGACGGACGCGATCCTTGACTTGTCTGACCCCGATCACCCGGCGGAACCGGAATGGCCGGCGGCGGAGTTTATCGTGGGGAACCCGCCGTTTTTGGGGCACTTCCCATTCCGGGAATCGTTGGGCGATGATTACGTGGATGCGGTGTATGGTCTGTATGGCAGCCGGATTCCCAACTCCAGCGATTTGTGCTGCTATTGGTTTGAGAAAGCGCGGGGACAGATTGAGGCCGGCGTAACCAAAAGGGCCGGCTTGCTGGCGACGCAAGCGATACGATTTCAATCCAATCGCCGAGTGTTGGAGCGGATCAAGGAAACGGGGGATATTTTTGCGGCTATATCGGACAAGGATTGGATGCTGGATGGTGCAACCGTACACACGGCGATAATCTGTTTTGATGACGGGAGCGAAGCTGAACGTACTTTAGACGGCAAGAGCGTCTCCAAGATTAACGGCGACTTGACCGCCGGGGCAGATCTGACCTTGGCCAAGCCCTTGACTGAAAACTCCGGCATTAGTTTCATGGGAGACATTAAGGTTGGCCCCTTTGAAATCACTGCTGATGTTGCCAACGGAATGCTGCGCCAACCGAATCCCCACGGCAAGCCTAACAGCGACGTCGTGAGACGCTGGATGATTGGCCGAGATATAAACCAGAGACATCGCGATATGCGAATAATAGATTTTGGTATCGATATGCCGGAATCTGATGCGGCGCTATATGAGGCACCATTTGAGTATGTGTTGATCAATGTCAAACCGTTACGGAATAAAAATAGAGACCAACGGTTTAGAAAATATTGGTGGTTACATGGCCGGCCACGTATAGAAATGCGTCAAGCATTGGCTGGCATGGAGCGATACATCGGGACCAGCATGGTATCAAGGCACCGGATGTTTGCCTGGATTGACGGTGACGTGCTACCTGACGCCACTATCATAGTTTTCGCCCGCGATGACGACTATTTCTTTGGCGTGTTGCAAAGTCGGATACATACCTTGTGGGCGTCAGCGATGGGAACTCAACTGCGCGAGGCGCAAAGCGGGTTACGCTACACACCGACTAGCTGCTTTGAAACGTTCCCATTCCCGGAGCCTACCGGGGAGCAACGGGAGGCAATTGCTCTGGCCGCCGCCGAGTTAAATCAGCTGCGGGAGAACGATACACGGACTCTTACGAATCTGTATAACGCGCGGCCCACGTGGTTGGACAACGCGCACGGAACACTGGATGCGGCGGTAGCGGCGGCCTACGGCTGGCCGTCGGATTTGGGGGATGAGGAGATTTTAGAGCGGCTGCTGGCGCTGAATTTGGAGCGGGCGGGTGCTATTGCTCAAACTCGTCCAACAGAAACCACGCGGAGAAGCATCGACGAAGAACATAAAGTTGAGGGTATGTTGGAATATCGGCAACTTGTCTCACGGATGCGGCAGGAAATCGAGTTGCTCACGGAGCAATACCCCAACCAGTGGGCGGCCATGGCCCCTGACGGAGGATTGTTCGTAGCTAGCACCATGGATGAACTCTTATCTGTTCTGGATACACGCGGTCTGCGGGATGTGAACGTCGTGATTGAGTTCCTTGACTACAATCTGGCGATGTTGATCCTATGATTGTTGGAGAATTTGATCCAAGCGGACGGCCCACTGTTGAAGGTCACCTGACACTGCCACGGTTCGGCATATTCAGAACTATAAATTTCCTAGTTGACACTGGTGCGGATTCGACATGTATCCATCCGCGGGACGGTGCACCTGCCCGAATCCCTTTCGATCTGCTAGGAGGCTCAGTCCCTTCTAGTGGTGTCGGCGGTACAGTAACGTATTTCAGAGAGTTGGCCGTCTTGGAATTCCTTGACGTCGAAGCAAGGGAAATTCACAAATACGAGCTTGACGTGTTTATCGCAAAGCCTGAGCCAGACTCGAGGCATAGCATAAACCGGCTCCATTCATTGCTGGGCCGTGATGTCCTAGACCGGTGGCGCATGGTATATGAACGAACCGACAACTTGCTGGAGTTCATCGTTAGAAGGTACTGACGCAGTACGGTATCAGTACCTTAAATCGCCCCCGCCCGCACCAATGCCGCCAACTCTTGCGCCTTGTAGCCCAGCAGGTCGCAATACACATCGGCGTTTTGTTCGCCGAGGAGGGGCGCGCGGGTTTGGGTGGTGGGGGTTTCGCTGAGTTGGAAGGGGGCGCCGGTGTATTCGAGGGGGCCGGTTTCGGGGTGGTTGACCTGGGTGTAGAAGTCGCGCTGGCGTTGCTGGGGGCTGGTGAAAACCTCGGACGGGGTGTAGTAGGGCGCGACGGGGACGCCGTGGGCCTGGCCTTCGGCGTAGACCCACTCGCGGGTGTGCTGGCTGAACCACTCACGCATGTAGCGGTTGAGCTCGGGGCCGTGGGTGGCCGGGTCGCTGAACATCTCAGGACTGGCCCAGTCAGGATTGCCCATGAATTCGAGGAGGCCCTGGAACTGGCGCGGCTCCAGCGTGAGCAGCTCCACGTAGCCGTCGGACGCCGGCAGGACGCCGCCGACGCGGAAGTAGCGGGAGAATCGGGTCTCGGTGATGCCCTCTGACTCGTGGCGTTGGATGGGCATGTACCCGACGGATAGCTGGGCTTCCTGGGATGATGCGTCAACCGTCTGGCCGGTGGATGTGTCGGGGTTGGCCAAGCGATGATGGACGGCGGCCAATGCGCCCACGGCGGCGGTGAGTCCGGCCTGGTAGTCCCCCATGTTGGCGCCGGCGACGATGGGCGGGCGATCCGGGAAGGTGTCCAGCGCGACGCCGTTGGGGAGCAGCCAGCCTTCGCCGCCGGCGTGGAACGTGGCGAGGTGTCCGGCGCGGTAGTCGGCGTAAGGACCGCTGCTGCCGAAGGGGGTTATCGGGACGATGATGACGTTGGGGTTGGCAGCGTGGAGCGATGAATCGTCGAGTCCGACCAAGGCGGCGTTGGCCGGAGTGTAGTCGTGGACGACCATATCGACGCGGGCGACGAGTTGGCAGAGGAGGTCGCGTCCAGCGGGGTCTTGCAGGTTGAGGGTGATGCTCTGCTTGCCGGTGTTGAGGTAGAGGTAGAGACCGCTGCGCTCGGGATGGGGGATGTCGTTCGGGAAGGGGCCACGACGACGGGATGGGTCGCCGGCGTTGGGCGGTTCAGCCTTGATGACGGTAGCGCCGAGGGAGGCGAGGAGCTTGCCGCAGTAGGGGCCGGGTATGAGGGAGGCAACCTCCAGGACGCGGAGGTTGCCTCCCTCATACCC
>VXOG01000111.1 GCA_009840165.1 Chloroflexota bacterium | reverse complement strand
CGTTCCCGCTCCCCTACCGTCATTCCCGCGAAAGCGGGAATCCAGAAAATCCTACTACCCAGCAACATTACATTACGGAGAACCGCACCACCGTCAAAAGGAGCCATCGCCAACATGGGAACCGTCCCCTACCATAGCCACAAGGCCGCCGAGTTTCTGCACCGCGCCGACCGCGTCATCGCATCGCGCGACCCCACCGAGGCCGCCTCCGCGCTCTGCCGCGCCGCCTCGCACGTCACCACGGCCCTGGCCGTCCACTACGGCTGTAAGCACAACTCCCGTACTCGGTTGGAGTATGCGCTCCATGCCGCCATCACCGATGATTGCCTCGCCCGCAGCCATCTGAAAACCTTTCGCCAAACCTACACCTTGCCTCAACGCCTGGCTGCGCTGCTCGCTCATCCTGTGCCGACCTCACCCGATCATCCTGAGCCTGTCGAAGGACGCGCCACCCACCCCATCCAATCCAATCATCCCGTAAATTCTGTGCATCGATGTAAGTGCGAACTCCGTCGCATGCGCCGCCGTGTCTCGGCCCTGATCACCCACGTCAAAGCCATCCTCCTCGGCGACCCCAAACCCATCCGTCGCAACAAACTGTGGCAGCGTCACCCTGACTTGGCTGACACGCCCGATTTCACTCACGTCCGGGACGTCATCTCCTTGTCCAACTTCCAGGCCATCCGGCAGCGATTCGGTCTGCACGACATCAGCCTCTCAGCTTACCCAGACCCCCACGACCGCTACGCCCGCGGTGAGCAACCCCGACCCTGTCCCTGCCACTCCCACCTCTGGCGTGAGTCCGGTCCGGAACCTTCCCAAATCACCCTCTCACCGCTATGGCGCAAAGCCCTGGAAAAGACCTTCCGCATCAAACTCCCTGAAAACCATCAACTGGCTTGCTGACCTCACTCGGCCATTGCGATTAACGACAAATATCGTAGATTACAATATCGTAAAGCGTTAGTATTGTGCAATTGTACGTTGACACACGTACCCGTATCTCTTAGTTTTGCGTGGACGGCAAATCGCGCGGGGGATGAGGTTGGAATTCGGCGGATAAGGGCGCCGTGACACAACAGCCGTCTTGAGGAGGACAAATTGACAACGAAGTTATTCACACGAGTGTTGCCATTGCCTCTGCTGGCCGCGGCGACCGCTATGCTGATGCTGGTTGGGATCGCTTGTGGAGGCGCCGGGGAACCGGAAGCCGCCAGCAGCGCACCGGCTGCTCCGGCGACGGCGGTTTCCCAGGCTCCGGCAGCTGCCGCGGCGACTGCTGTGCCCTCGCCTACCGAAGCCCCGGCCATGATGGAGTCGAAGGACATCGACAAGTTCACGGTGATGGTGACCACCCAGGGCAACGAGCTCTTCAACTCGAAGTATGCTGCCGGTGAGAACAATCTGTGGCACCGGATGGCGCAGGTTTGGCTGGTGGGCGGCAGCTTGCAAGACGGCAGCTTGGTGCTGGATCCCGCCACCGGAATCGCCAGCAAGTGGGAGATTGTGGACGACGGCCTGGCGTGGGAATTCACCATACGGCCCGGCATCCAGTTCCACAATGGCGAGGAACTTGACGTCAATGACGTGGCCTTCATGGCGAATTGGTCCATAACCGAGGAAGCCGCCGGCGTGTCCACGGTGCGGATCGCACGGGAAATTACCAACCGCGAGGTGACCGGTCCCGACACGTTCAAGTACACGTTCAAGGAACCGCTGGCGTTCTTCGGGGCGGCAGTCTCCGAAGTGGACAACACCGCCATCGGCACCGTGATTTCATCGGACTACTGGGCGAGCCTCCCGCTGGGCCAGACCATCGAGAACTGCACGCCTGTCGAAGTGTGCCAGCAAGCGGAGGCCTTTGAAGAGAACCCTGACCCCGGCTTGCCAGGACCCTTCAAAGTCATGAGTCACCGCTACGAGGAAGAAATTCTCTACGAGCGCTTTGAGGATTACTTCCTGCGAGACCAACGGCCATTCCCGTTCCAGTCCCTCTCTCTCCGTGTGGTGCCGGAATTGTCCACCCGCGTGGCCGCGTTGCAGGCGGGAGAAGTGGACATCATCGAGGCCGATAACACCGTCGTCAATCAGATCCAGGACGCCGGTGGACGTATCGTTTACGCTCCCGAATCGGTGCATATCTGGATCAATGCCAATGGCTGCGACCGCGAAACCGATAACGACGGCCTGCCCATCATGTGTCACGACCTCCGGGTCCGTCAGGCGCTGGATTACGCCATCGACAAGACCAAGATCCAAGCCCTGTACGGCGGCTCCGACGCCTTCCAGATTGACGGGATGCACGGGATCGGCAGCCCCTCGGGTATTGGCTTCGAGCCCGACCTGGGTCCGCTGCCCTATGAACCCGACAAGGCCAAGCAGTTGCTGGCCGACGCCGGTTATCCGGACGGAGCCGGGTTCAACGAAGGCCGCGTCTTCCCAATCCACACGTGGACGGGCGCGGGAGCTCCGCTTACGGTGGAACTCTCCACGCTGATCTGTCAGGGTTGGAAGGAAGTTCTGAACATTGAATGCGAAGTGAACGTGGGCGAGGAAGTGAGCCTGAAGGAAGTGCAGTACGCCGGCGAGATCGCCGGGCAGTATCTGGTGCGCACCAACGAGAACACCTACGACGGTGGCCGCCGGATGCTGGGCCGCTACGCCCGCGAAGGCGCCTACATTGCCTACGACACGGACATCGCCGCAAAGGTGCTGGCCGCCGGCGCCATGATCGGCACCCAGGAAGAGCGGCACCAGGCCTACTACGAGGCGTTGCGGCTCATCCACGACAAGCATTATGACTTCACGCCGGGATTCCTGAACCAGCCCTATGGGGTAAGCGACCGGGTCGCCGGTTGGACTCCCTGGCCTCTGGCGCCGTACATGAGCGCCTTGTGGACTGTGGAAGTCAACCAGTAAGCTCTCCAGGGTCAAGCGCAATGGGGTGGGTTGATACCCACCCCAACCTCTACCCGACGGCCCTAAGGACGTGAACCGATGCTTCGCTTTACCGCAGCCCGCATCGCACAGTCAATTATCACCCTGCTTATCCTGAGCATTGTGGTGTTTTTCGGGTCCGAGTTGACGGGCGACCTGGCGCTTTCTTTGGCCACAGCAGACACCACTGAGGCGGAGCTGGAGGAGATCAGGCGCAAGTTTGGCCTGGATCGCCCGGCGTATGAGCGGTATGGTCGCTACATCTTTAACTTGGTCCAGGGTGACCTGGGCGTGTCCGGAACCAGCCGCCGCCAGGTCAGCGACATGATGGTGGAGCGCATCCCGCCCACGCTTCAGTTGGCGGCGGTCGGCCTGTTCTTGGCTATGCTGCTCGGCATACCGTTAGGCGTGCTGGCGGCAGTGAAACGGAACACCATTCTCGACCAGTTGGCCAAGCTTTTCGCCATCGTCGGGATGTCAGCGCCGCAGTTCTGGGTAGCCATCATGCTGATCATGTTCTTCGGTGCGCAGCTGAAGTGGCTGCCCACATACGGGCGCGGCGGAATTGATCACTACATCTTGCCCGGCATCGCCATCTCATTGTTCGTGATGGCAGGGTTCATGCGCCTTACCCGCTCCAGCATGCTGGAAGTGCTGGACAGCGAGTTTGTGAAGTTTGCCCGTATCAAGGGTTTGCAGGAACGGCTGGTGATCTTCAAGCACGCGCTGAAGAACGCCATCATCCCGGTGCTTACCTTCGGCGGCGTGAGCTTCGCCGGTTTGCTGAACGGGGCCATAGTCGTTGAGGTCGTATTCGCCTGGCCGGGTCTGGGTCGGCTGATGCTGGACGCAATACGGGAACGGGACACGGTGGTGATTATGGCGACCATCCTCACGTCCGGGTTCATTTACGTCTTCCTGTCCACCGTGGTCGATATCCTGTACGCATACGTGGACCCGCGGATCCGGTACCAGTAAGGGGGCCTGGACATGGCAGTACAAACGGCAACTACCAGGTCAACTCTGGACACGGCATGGCGCGGGTTGTCAAAGGTTAGAGAAGCGCGGATTCCATGGATACCGGTTGTAGCCCTGCTGGTGCTACTGATTTGCGCGCTGTTCGCGCCTCTGCTGGCGCCCTACGACCCACAGGAACCGGACGTCCTCAAGGGGGTGCAGCGGATCGCGCCTTTCCAGAACTCGGAAAACATCCTGGGGGTTGACCTGCTTGGGCGGGACATATTGAGTCGCCTCATCTACGGCGCCCGTATCTCCGCGTTCATCAGCCTGATTTCCCTGGGTTTCGGAGCGCTGGTGGGCACGGCTCTTGGAGTGGCTTCCGGCTACCTGGGCGGCAAAACCGACGCGATACTCATGCGAGTGTGCGACGGCGTGATGGGGTTCCCGACGATTCTGTTGGCGCTCATCATCGTGGCGATCCAGGGCGGCGCGGGCATCCAGAACGTGGTGATCGCCATCATGGCGACCGTGTGGGCTCGGTTCGCCCGGCAGGTTCGCGGCGAGGTGCTCAGCATCAAAGAAAGGGATTTCGTGACCCTTGCGGTGGTCGCCGGTGTTCCGCCTCACGTGATCATGTGGCGGCATATATTCCCCAACGTCGTGAACACGGTGCTGGTAATCATCAGCCTGCTGGTTGGCCAGACCATCCTGCTGGAAGCCTCGCTGAGCTTCCTGGGCGTAGGCGTTCCCCCTGGTGAACCGGCGTGGGGAATCATGGTGTCGGAAGGCCGGAACAACCTGCTGGACCTGTGGTGGCTGTCGCTAATGCCGGGTCTGGCGATCACCACCGTGGTAATCGCGCTCAACCTCTTCGGCGACTGGTTGCGCGACACGCTGGATCCGAGGCTGCGGCGGCTGAGATAGTCAAAGAGACGATGCAGGTTCGGGTGGTATCTCGATCGTAGGGGCGAATAATCATTCGCCCCTACCCTTGTCGGCAATGGCGTGATCCGATCAAATGGGTCAATGTCGGAACGGGCCCGGCCGGAATCCGCCAGAGTAACCCGTTAGTCCTCGGTTGCTATACTGAAACCGACAATTTTGCGCGAAAGCCTACTTTACGGAGAGAAGATTCTCATGTCGGAAAATATCAAGATTTCCATGCGGGTGCCGGGCACGTCCCCCATGCCGGAGTTGCTGGAACTCATCGGGAAGATTGAAGACGCGGGGTTCGACGGCGCAGGCATCCTGGACAGCCAGATGATTTGCCGGGACACGTTCGTCACCATGGGACTGGCGGCCAGCGCGACCAGCCGGCTGCGCTTGTTCCCCGCCGTTACCAACCCCTTCGGGCGGATTCCGTCGGTGCTTGCCGGAGCGGCGCAGACTGTCGCGGAAATCGCGCCGGGGCGGACCAAGTTCATCATCGGCACCGGCTACACCTCGGCCACTACCATCGGACGGCGTCCGGCGACCCTGCGGCAGATGCGCCGCTGCATCACGGAAGTGAAGGCCCTGCTGGCCGGCGAATCGGTGGACTACGGCGGGCTTTCCAACCGGCTGGACTTTGCGGGCAGCGACGGAGGCGCCGGTGTACCGGTACTGATGGCGGCATCGGGGCCGCGCTCGCTGGAACTGGCCGGCGAGGTTGCCGACGGCGCGCTGGTGCTGGTGGGATACACGCCTGGCATCGTCGGCAAAGCCCTGGAGCACCTGGAAACGGGTGCCAAGCGCAGCGGGCGCACGTTGGACGACCTGGACGTGGTGTTCGCAGTGCGGACCTGTATCGCCGATTCAAACGACGAAGCCCGGCGGTTGGCCCGGCCTGTATCGGTACATTGGGCCCTGCTGTGGGGCGGCCCCAACTGGCTGCCCTACTCGGACATCGACCTGCCTGACTACGAAATTCCCCAGGCGGTGCGCGACGTCTATCCCGACCTGGGCCATGCCCCCAATTGGGAGGAAGCCATCGACCTGACCAGGTTCGTCAGCGACGACGTGAACACCCAACTGTGCGACGCCATGGGGTTGGTCGGCACCCCGGAACACTGCACCCAGCGCATCCGCGAGATGGCGCAGCACGGCGTGAACCAGATTTACCTCATGCCCTGCCTGACCTTCGCCCCGCCCGAAGCCGAAGTGCAAGCCTTCGCCAAGCACATCATTCCTGCGCTTGAGAAGTGATCGTCAGAATCAGGATTCGCCGGTTTTGGGATTCTAGACTTGTTGGACGAATCACCGGCCGGGCAGTCCATTGGAGCGTTGATGGTATAATCCTAAGCACTTGGAGGGTGTAGTGTGGGTCGTTAAGAGAAGGACGCTTCAGGAGTTTTGGGAACGATACCCCGACGCCGAACGATCGTTAGACGCATGGCATAAGGATGCCGAAAAGGCAAATTGGGATTCACCGGCCTGCGTGAAGCAGCACTATCCCACTGCGAGTATCATCGCTAACGACCGGGTAGTGTTTAACATCAAGGGTAATACCTATCGGCTGGTGGTTCACATCCGATACCGGTACCACATGGTTTTTGTCCGGTTCATTGGCACGCACGCCGAATACGACAGAATCGATGCAGAGGAGGTTTAGTGATGCTGGAAATCAAGCAGATCCGAACCGAAGCGGAGTTCGAGGCAGCGCTAGCCAGAATCGATGACTTGATAAATTGCGCTCCTGGCAGTACGGAGGAAGCGGAATTAATCCGCATCTCAGCGATGGTCATAGAGTATGAGGACGAGCACTATCCCATGAATGGCGCCCCCAATCCTCATTCAATGCTTGAGTTCATGCTGGACCAGCAAATGGTGACGCGCGAGCAGTTGATTTCATTGGCTGGAGACGCGGAAAGTCTTGACGCGATGTTAGCCGGGCAGACAGCGATTACGCACGGAGTGGCGCAATTACTACACCAACGCTTTGGAATCCCGGTCGAGGTTCTGATTAGAGTAGAAGCGCATCCGTCGGTTGCTGCATCAGATTGAAAAGCATTGGCAGAACACTGAACGGCTGTCGCTCTAGTTTCGAGGGCGGCAGCCATTTTCATATTCGTTCGTGTAAAGCGCTTTCAGGCAGGCGTAATCCCGGAAAGTGCCGCTGGCAGCTTGCGCACCGGATTACGTTAGCTCAATAATGGCACGTCATCAGGGATGAGGGATTCGAGTGCAGAGCATCAAATCGCCATGGGGCGCCACGTTTGACCGGTTCGCCGGCTCAATCCAAGAGTCGGCAATCATCGCCGCGCCGTACATCACTCGCCAGCCGGTTGAACGGTTGGCAAGCAAATTGCGTTCACGGCGAGCATCGGTGCGGGTTGACGTGCTGACTAACTTGCACGCGGATAGCCTGATTGACGGCTCGCTGGACATCGGGGCATTGGCGTGGCTGTGTGAGCAAATTCCTGGTACGACGGTTCGTCACCTGCGCTATCTGCACGCCAAAGCCTACGTGGCAGATGAGCATACCGCAATTGTGACCTCATCGAATCTCACTAATGGCGGTCTGTTCAGGAATCACGAATTAGGAGTTTCCATTACCGACCCGGGCGGAGTGAAAGACATCGCGCAGGACCTACGGGAGTATGGCAATCTCGGGGTTCTAGTACCCGCGGACGCGCTGACCGAACTCGACGCGATGGCGCAACAAGCGCAGGCGAGCAAAGCTACGGTTGCAAGGTCGGCGTCAAATAGAGCGGTGGCGGCCCACTACGCAATTCGCAACAACATGAACGAGCGACTGGTGGAACTGCGAACGACGGGCGAAGCGTTTGCTACTAACCCCAGGGCGTCAATCACCGCTCAATTTTGCGACGCGGTCAGGTACGTGTTGCGCCAAAACGGACCGATGAGCACCAGTCAGATGAACCCGCTCATACAGAACCTATTACCAGAGCTTTGCGACGATGCGGTGGAGCACATTGCCATCATCGAGCGTGACCCATAACATTAACACCATTGGCGGGTAATAGTGCTTGAACCTTAAACTCGCTCTTCTCCGAGGAAACGGCTATGACTAGCAGCGACCTCCACACTCTCTCCGGCGTTCCCATTGAGCCTCTGTACTCTCCGGCGCAGCTCGGCGCCGACGGTTTCGACCCTACGGCGGACCTGGGCAACCCCGGCGAGTTTCCGTTTACGCGAGGGGCCTACCCCACCATGTACCGCGGCCGGTTGTGGACGCGGCGGCAGATTGCCGGTTTCGGGACGGCGCGGGCGACGAACGAGCGTTATCGGTTTCTGTTGGCCCACGGGCAGACCGGGTTGAGCACCGACTTTGACCATCCGACGCTGACCGGCTATGACTCCGACCACGAGCTGGCCGAGGGCGAAGTGGGACGGCTGGGGGTAGCCATCGACTCGGCCGCCGACATGGGGGAGCTGTTCGACGGAATACCGCTGGACCAGGCCAGTGTGTCGTTGACCATCAACCACCCGGCCATCGTGCTGTTGGCGATGTTCCTGCACACCGCCGAAAAGCGGAGTACGCCGTGGGAGTCGCTGCGCGGTACGGTGCAGAACGACTCGCTGAAGGAGTTTCACGGGCAGAAGACCTTTGCCCTGCCGCCGGGTCCTGCATTGAAACTGACCACCGACGTGGTGGAGTTCTGCACCAAACACGTGCCCAACTGGTACACCATATCCATCAGCGGGTACCACACTAGGGAGGCCGGATCCGACGCAATTCAGGAATTGGCGTTCACCATAGCGCAGGGTATGGCTTACGTCGAGTCGGCGCAACGGCGCGGGCTTCCGGTGGACGCATTCGCGCCTAGGTTGTCGCACTTCTTCGGCGTGCATAACGACTTTTTCGAGGAGATCGCGAAGTTCCGGGCAGCGCGGCGCATGTGGGCGCGATTGATGCGGGACCGCTACAGGGCAACGCGGCCCGAATCCATGCGGATGCGGTTCCATACGCAGACGCTGGGGTCAACGCTGGTTCGGCAGGACCCGTTGAACAACATCCTGCGCGGCGGACTGCAAGCGCTGGCGGCGGTGCTGGGCGGAACCCAGTCGCTACACGTCAGCGGCTACGACGAGGCTTACGACATTCCGTCAGAAGAGGCGATGCGGATTTCGCTGGCGACTCAGATGATCCTGGCGCACGAGTCGGGAGTGGCGGCGACGCCCGATCCGCTGGGCGGGTCGGCTTACCTGGAGACACTGACCAATCGGCTGGAAGAGGCGGCCATGGCCTATATCGAGCGGATCGACGGGATGGGCAACGGCAGTATGCTGCAAGGGATGCTGGAGGCCGTCGGGAACGGGTATATCGAAAGCGAAATCGCCCAGGCATCATACCGCTACCAACAGCGCGTGGAGTCCGGAGACTACACCATCGTTGGTGTGAACGACGAATACCGCGACGAGGCAGCGTCCACCGGGTCGCTGGAGCTGTTCGAGTTCGACTATGCCGAGGAGGAGCGGCAGATTGAGCGGCTCACGACCGCGCGGCAGGCACGGAGCGAGTCGGACGCGACGGCGGGCCTGCGGAACATCGTTAAGACGGCGCGAGCGGACGAGAACCTGATGCCGTCCATCCTCGCCGCCGTGGCATCAGGCGTTACGGAAGGGGAGATCATGGGCGCGTTGCGCGACGAGTGGGGTGAGTACGTGGACCCGGGGGTGTTTTAAACGACATTTGCGCGCCTGAGGTATAGTGTTTGCGGACAGAAAGCAATGACCTCGCAAGTTCATCAAACGCCTGCCAACCCTCCCCGTGTGCTGCTTGCCAAGCTGGGGCTGGATGGACACGACCGGGGCATCAAGGTCATCGCACGCGCCCTGCGCGATGCCGGGATGGAAGTCGTCTATCTGGGAATGCGGGTTACGGCGGACCAGGTGGCGGCGGCGGCGGCTCAGGAAGATGTGGACGTGGTTGGCATCAGCATCCTGTCTGGCGCCCACATGCGGCTGATGCCGCGCATGGTGGGAGCGCTGGAGCGGCATGGGCTACGTGGCGACCTCGGTTCCGGCGACGTTACGCTGTTGGTAGGCGGTACAATACCCGATGGCGATGTTGCCGGATTGAAGGCTATCGGAGTGGACGGCGTGTTTCCGGTGGGAACGTTCACCGGCGAGATGGTGCAGTTCATCAACGACAATCTCCGCAGGTAATCCGCGATGCCCTGGCCGCCAAGATACGATCCCGCTTATGTCCCTCCCGGTGAGGCGGAACACTGGGACAGTCACTTGGAATCCATGGCTCCTGAGGACCGGGATGCGGTGGTCTTGGAGAAGATTCAGGGCCAGGTTCGGTACGCTTGGGAGCGTTCGGGTTTCTACCGGGAATTCTGGCGGGATGCGCCGGTTGACCCGTCCAACATCAGAAGCTTGGAAGAGTTCGAGCAACTGCCCATCCTCACCAAGGAAGAAGTCCGCAGGGAGCAAGAGGAATACCCCCCATACGGACGGTTCCTGTGCGTGCCTCCCGACCAGGTGTACCGGATTCACGGCACGTCAGGCACCACGGGCCGGCCTACGGTATTTGGTATCAGTCGGGGTGATTGGGAACGTATCGGGGAGGCCCACGCGCGCATCCTGTGGGCCGCCGGCGTCCGGCCCGGCGACACGGTAATGGTGGCGGCGGTTTTCAGCCTGTACGTGGGCAGTTGGGGCGCGCTGGTCGGCGCGGAGCGGCTGGGCGCGGCGTGCTTCCCGTTTGGCGCCGGCACGCCGGGGCAGACGGAGCGCGCTGTGGAGTGGGCGCAGATGGTCAAGCCTGCGGCGCTGTACGCCACGCCGTCGTATGCGCTCTACCTGGCGGAAACCGCGCGGGAGATGGGGGTTGACCCGCGGTCCGATTTCGCGTTTCGCCTGATGTTCTTCAGCGGCGAACCCGGAGCGAGTGTCCCAACCACCCGGCAGGCGATTGAGGACGCTTTCGGATGCTACGTAGTGGATCAAGGCAGCATGGCGGAAATGACGCCATGGATGACCAACGGGGGATGTCGCCACCTGGAGCGGGGGATGCACCTGTGGCAGGACATCGTGTACACGCAGTTGATGGATGCCGAGAGCCACGAAGTAGTTCCCATGGGTGCGGAGGGCGTACCCGTGTACACGCACCTGGAGCGGGAATCCCAGCCCATGATCCGGTACTGGTCGGGGGACATTGCCCGTTGGGACATGATCGACTGTCCGTGCGGGCGCACTTATCCCACCCTGCCGCTGGGGATCTACGGCCGGGCCGACGACATGCTCATCATACGAGGCCAGAACGTATTTCCTTCGCGGGTGGAGGACGTACTACGCGGGTGGGACGAATTTGGCGGCGAATTCCGGCTCGTGGTGGAACGGGAGCGCGGCTATCTTGACCGCTTGACGGTGCAGACGGAAGTTTCGGCTCAGGTATGGGCCGCCGGCGAAGGTGGGCCGCAGGCATTGGAGTCCTTACGCGCCCAGGTTGGCGACACGCTGCGACGGGCGTTGGGCGTTGGGGTTTCGGTGGAGCTCAAACCGGAAGGGGAGTTTGAGCGTACACAGGTCAAAGCCCGGCGGGTCATTGACCTGCGAAGTTGATTTCGTCGCTGCATCGGATGTACTTGAGGTATGGATTGGCCAATTCCCGACGAGTTGATATACCGTCCGCCCAGCATACCCGGGCCGCGGGTTGGGGTAGGAGAGGTATTGCCGGGACTTCACCAACGCTCGCTGGGCGTCACCAGCGCTTTTATCGTAATCACGCCTGATGCTGAAAGCGGCGAAGCATCGGTAACGGTGATTGACTCGGGGTGGCGGCGCTTCCACAATCGTCCTCTGTTGAGCTACCTGGGAGGGCTGGGGTATGGCGCGGACTCAGTGGAGCGGTTGATCTCCACTCACTACCATCCGGACCACGTAGGAGGAATGGCCGGGCTGCGGCGGGCGACCGGCGCCCCGGTATCAGCACACTGGCTGGAGGCGCCATACCTGGCCGGCAAGCCGGGAAAGGTCATTCCGAATCCGGTCGAACCACGCTGGCTACGTCCTTTGATGTGGCCGCTGATGGCTCCGATGACACCCCCTCATTTTCCGGTGGCGACCGAGCTGGATGATGGGGATTGCCTGCCGTTATTGGGCGGGGCCAGAGTGGTCCACACGCCGGGTCATACCCCCGGGAGTATCAGTCTGCATTTCCCTAACGAGGGGGCGCTGCTGGTGGCCGATGCGATACAACGATACCAGGGACGACTAACGCTGCCGTCGCGTTGGTTCACCAGCGATATGGAAGCGGCGAAAAGATCGGTGCAAAAGCTGGCCTCACTGGATTTCGAGATACTTTGTTTCAGCCACTTCGAGCCGATGCGAAAGGGTGCGCGGGCGGCGCTGCGGTCACTGGCAGAGTACGTGTCGTGATTTGTCGTAAACTTGGCATGGAGAAAAACCAAAACTTGGGGATGATTCACTATGCCTGATTCCGAAATTCCCACGGCCAAGCCCGCGGCGACTCTGCCCTTACCCCTGAATGGCGTCCGCGTTCTGGATGCCACGCACATCGTTGCCGGGCCGTTTTGCTCGCTGATCCTGGCGGACATGGGCGCGGAGGTCATCAAGATTGAACGGCCTCGCACCGGTGACCTGGCGCGCGGCCGTGGCCCGTTCATTGGCGATGCTGAAACCGGGCAGGTCAGCAGTCGGTTCCTTGGCGTCAACCGCAACAAGAAATCCGTTACCCTGGACTTGCGAAATCCGGTCTGCAAGACGGCCTTTGAGAATCTGGTTGCCAACTCCGACGTGTTGTTGGACAACTGGGGGCCGGGCGCGTTCCGGCGGCTGGGCCTGGGATATGACCGGCTGGGCGAAATCAACCCACGCTTGATCTACGCCGAGATCACCGGGTACGGAGACAGCGACGGCGCGCGCGGCCCTTACTCGAACTGGCCAGCGAATAACCTGGCAATCCAGGCCATGTCGGGCTGGATGGAGATTACCGGCGAGCCCGACGGCAGGCCGCAAGCGGTCGGCGACAACATGGGCGACTCAGTGCCGGGGGTTTGGGCCGCGTTGAGCATCGTCCTGGCATTAGAAACCCGGCGCCAGACGGGCCAGGGGCAACACGTTGACGTGGCAATGTACGACTGCATGGCCTCCCATGTGATCAGCAACATGAACGCATATCAGGCTACTGGCCAAATTCCGGGGCGTACCCGACAGGGATCACTGGGGCCCGGCCTGGTGTTTCGGGCGGCTGACGGCTACGTCATCATGGCCGGCGTGCGCAGTCCACAACGCCTGGCAGCGCTGTGGGACCTGGTTGAGCGATCTGATCTGCCAACACAGGATGAACGCTACCTGCAACAGTTTCCCGACGCAGATTTTGTGTTTGATCAGGTGATCCCGGCTATAGAATCCTGGTCATCTGTACGTCCTAAATGGGAAGTGGCCGGCAAGCTCACCGAAATCGGGTTTTCCATGGGTGTAACGCAAAGCGTGGCGGATTTGGCTGGTTGCCCGCAGCTTGAGGCGCGGGGGATGTACACGGACACCGAGGACACTCTGGGCGGAACGTTCCGGTCGCTGGCTACACCAATCCGGCTCACTGGTTGCGAATCGGCGCCGGCCGGCGCTCCTCCCACCCTGGGCGAACACAACGCCGAGATCCTCTGCACGTTGGGCGGACTAACGCCGGAACAGCTATCGGAACTGGCAGCGGAAGGGGCGGTCTGACCCATTTCCTCGCGCTTGCCCATCCTGCACTTGCGGCGTAGAATGGCGACACTTGAAAACGCCGCGTCTGATTGGAGCCGCGACGCTATTGTCGCCCGCGCTTTCCGTTGGTCAAAGCCGGGGCAAATGAATCCAAAAGTTTAGGAGAACCGGTTATGGCAGAAGCGAATGGCCCCCTGAACGGGATACGAGTAATTGACTTGGGTCGGCACCAGGCCGGCCCTCGTTGCGCCCAAGTGCTGGCCCGCCTGGGCGCAGAGGTCATCAAGGTAGAGCGACTGGGCGGCGAAGAGACCCGCTACCACGCTCCCTGGGTGCGCAAGCAGTCCGCCTACTGGGTGCAGTACAACAGCGGCAAGAAGAGCCTGAGCATTGACCTCCGCAAAGAGGACGGCAAGGAGGTTCTCCGCAAACTGGTGAAGGTATCCGACGTCCTGTTGCAGAACTTCCGGCCCGGAACCATCGACATCATGGGCTTCGGCTACGACGTGCTCTACGAACTGAACCCGCGCATCATCATGGTCAATGTGTCGGCCTACGGCCAATTCGGTCCGTACCGGGACCAGATCGGCTACGACCCCATTGGGCAGACCATGTCCGGTATCGCCATGGTAACCGGTGAAGAGGGAATGCCGCCCATCCGCGCCGGCGTGCCCATCATCGACCGGACCACCGCCCTCCACGCTGCCATCGGCACCCTGGCCGCCCTGCACGAGCGTGAGTCCTCCGGTGTAGGCCAGACCATTGACGCCTGTCTCGCGGACACCGGCTATAGTTACACCGAGATCCCGGTCACCGCCTACCATGGCGCTGGCATCGAACCGCGTCGCGGCGAGTCCGCCGCGCCGCCGTCGGGAACTTACCCGTGCAAGGATGGCTGGGTGCTCATCTCCGCCGGCGACCAGCACCACTGGCATCGCGTGTGCAACGCTTTGGGTAAGCCCGAGTGGCTGGAAGATCCGCGTTTCACCACGCGGCACGAGCGAGGCCGCAATGGCGAGGCCGTCAACCAGGCAATGCGCGACCTGATGGCCGACATGACCATGCGGGAAGCCATCGCGCACTTTACGCACCATGACGTGGTGGCTGCCCCGGTAAATACCATCGCGCAGGCGGCCGCCGATCCGCATCCGTGGGAGCGGCGGGCCATGGTCGAAGTTGACGACTTCCTAGCCGGCACCATTGCCGTGTCCGGCGACTTCTGGCACTTCAGCCGCACGCCCGCCGTCGTCGGAACCACGCCGCGCGTCGGGGAGCACAACGAAGACGTGCTCACGGGCCTCCTGGATTACTCCGAGGACGAGGTGCAGGCTCTGTACGAGGCCAACGTTATCGGGAACTTCGACCACTACGACGAAATACCCGGCTAGCCGCGGCGCATCAGGCCGAGAACCGTAGGGGCGACGCATGCGTCGCCCCTACGGTTTAGGAGGCATCGAATCCGATGCCGAATCAATCAACCTGGCTCATTATGTCGCCCGCAAACCAGTCCAGCCGTTCCAGCGACTGGTTGAGTTCGCTACCTCGAATGTCGAAAATGATGTGGGAAACGCCGATTTCGGAGTACGTGTGAACGTCTTCCAGGATCGCGTCTGGCGAACCCGAGAACCGCCGGCGCGGGCCAGTTTGCATGGTGGCGGGATCATAGAGGGGTGCCTTCATGGAGATCTGGATCTCGGCCGGTTCACGGCCGGCTTGCTCGGCAAAGCGGTTCAGAGTAACAAGATCGCCCGCCAATTCTTCCGGCTCCAGCGTCGCCGCGGGTATGGTTCCTACGGGATGCCAGCCGTCGCCCAGGGTGGCGGCCCGCCGGATCGCCGGACGGCTCTGACCGCCCACCCAAATCGGCGGGTGGGGTTTCTGCACCGGCTTGGGCAGAAACTGAATGTCGGAAAACTGGACGTACTTACCGTCAAATTGGGGGTTCGGGCTGGTCCATAACTCTTTATAGGCGCGCAGGTATTCGTCCGTAACCGGGCCACGTTCGGCGAAGGGCGGCGTTCCCAGCGCCTCAAATTCCTCTTCCATCCAGCCCACACCCACGCCGAGGATCAGCCTGCCTTGTGACAACACGTCCAGCGTGGCCAGTATCTTGGCCGCTAGGATCGGCGGGCGATACGGCA
Source organism: Chloroflexota bacterium (assembly GCA_009840165.1). Lineage (GTDB taxonomy): Bacteria > Chloroflexota > Dehalococcoidia > Lucifugimonadales > UBA3495 > Bin87. Next base: position 69,986 of record VXOG01000111.1, on the reverse strand, counting down.
CGATCATCACGCTGGGCACCAGGCGTATGTTTTCCGTAACGCCGGCCAAGTAGGTCAGCAGCGTGAGTTGTTCGAAGTATTCGCCGCTCTCTCCAGTGGGAAACTCGCCGCCGACAGTGTACGGGTAAGGCGAATCGATTCGACTGGGGACAAGGACGTGATCACCGGCCACCATACAATAGAAACCGAGGCGATCCCCGGTTTGCGCGATTTGGGCTAGGGCCCCGGGCTGGGCGTTGGGGCCGTGGTTGGGTAGATAGAATCCGAATTGCATTACGCTACTCCTGACAAGTTGGGATGTCCACCGCGCCGCTATCGAACCTCCACTCCACAAGTGCCAAACAACAGAGTAAGAACTATGGCGGCAATCACCAAGCCCACTACCAAACCGATAGCGCAGCCGCAGCCCTTGTTGAATCCTTCAAAAAAACCCATCATGTTGAAGCGCCTCTCGCATTGCCGGCCCCGGGCAGGGCGCAATTGATCAGCGGACAGCCCTGCTATAATAGCGCAGCCGATGGAGCGCGCTCAACCGGAGCAACGCCCGTTTGTAATGAAACTATATCCATCTCAAGGAGTCCTGCTGCAATGCCAAATATCACTCTGGAACAAGCCGAAGCTGTCCTCGCCGGAGCCAAAACCGCCGCCCTTGAACTGGGCAAGGCTTTCAGTTTTTCCGTCGTGGACGCCCGCGGCGATCTCATCACCATGTGCAAGATGGACGGGTCGGCGTGGCGGACCCCCTACGTGTCTCGGGGCAAGGCCCGCGCGTCTGCCTGCTTTGGTGAACCCAGCGGCGACCTTACCGAGCGGTCCACTACGCCCATCATGCGGGCGGTGATGGAAGTGGAGCGTGGCGAATTCGTTCCCGGCCAGGGCGCGCTACCCATCTACATGAACGGCGAATTGATTGGGGCGGTAGGCGGCAGCGGCGGCACGGCGCAGGAGGACGAGGACTGTTCCCGCGCCGGGATCGCTCGGCTCTCCGGCGCATCTGCCAGTCGGTAATGCCGGGACGAGGCATGCCTCGCCTCTATACCTCACCGCTAAAATCCTGGCCCCGCAAGTATTAATTGCGGGGCCAGCTTTTTCAGAATGGAACCTGAGGCTAGTCGGTTGAAGAAACCTCGAAATGCTTGACCCAGTACTCGCCGCGGTACAGGTGCTCCACTTCCCGAGCGGTGTTGGCCCGAAAATCGCTGGTCTCGTACGCTCGCAGATCACCCAGCGTTTCCCACACGCTGACGCTGATACCTTCATCGGGGTCCTCGGTGCTGCGGATCAACTGCCGTTCGTGCAGTCCCTTGGGCTTGACGCCGGCGGCTACGCGCTCGTGGTAGTGTCGCTCGAACTCTTCCCAGCAACCGGCTCGAAGCTTTCCCCAGACCATTCGGATGAACATTTCGTAGTGACCTCCTTAGAGATGCGCGGAGATACGCGCCTGTTTCAGCGTTCTTTTACTTCGCTTCCGAAACGTCCCGAAGCAATTTGCCGCCGTCAGTGTTCCAGATCGCCAGTGGCGTGCGCGATGATTTTCGCCGCTGTGTCATCGCTCATGTGCCCCATATCCAGCATCATGTGATAGAGCGTCGGGTCTTGCGGCGACACCTTGAAAAACTTTTCGAAGAACTTGACCCTTGCCTCTTCCAGCCCTTCCAGGTAGGTGCGAGCTTCCTCCTCGCCGAGGTGCTCCCTTTCCATGATGGTTTCCACCCGTCTGGACATGGGCGCCAGCATGCCCACGTGGAGCACACCGGGAGTATCGCCCAAAATCACGTTTGCCCCGCGTCCGATAATAACCACATGGCCGGCCTGAGCAAGATTTCGTACAACCTCCCGCGTGGTATCAATGAAAAGTTGGTCGTTGACCCGCTGGACCCGTGATGAGGACTCGCCGGCGAGTTCATGGTATGTTTCCGGCAGCGTCTCGATTCCGACGCCCAGGTCGTAGTCGCCGGAAACGGCGGCCCGTTCCAGAACACGACCCAGCAGCGCGGTAACCCGGTCCCCGAACCGTTCCACCCGCTGTTCCTTGGCCATCAGGATGGATACCGGCGAGCCAATGATTCGGGCCGCTTCCGCAAATACCATGCGGTCAACGTAGTTGAGGTGCAGGTCGCGCGCAACCTGCTGGCCGACGGCGATGGAACCGGCGCCGATGGGACCATTAATGGTAATCACTGGCATAACGTGGCCTCCTCAACTCCGTCGCCTTGACCTAGCGGCGAGCTCCGCCACCGCCCAGGAAGCGCCGGTCAGATGGGTTGCGATTGCCGCCCTGGGGGCGTCCGGAGGGCCTGCGCCCGCCACGGTCGCGGTCGTTGGGGTCGCTGCCCAGCATGGAATTGCGATCTCTCTCGCCGCCCTGACCGCCGCGACCTCCACGGTCACCGCCGCGGCCACCGCGGTCACGATCTCCACCACCGCCGTAACCCCCGCGTCCGCCGCGATCCCGGTCGCCACCGCCGCCGTAGCTGCCACGTCCGCCGCTGTTCCGGTCTCGTCCACCGCCGCCGCCGTAGCCGCCGCGACCGCCACGGTCTCCTCCGCGATCCCGGTCGAATCCGCCCCGCCCGTAGCCGCCGCCTCGTGGCCCGCGATCCCGGTCGCGCTCGCCGTAGTTAGGGCGTTCGGGCCGGGCCGGGGGCGGCTCAGTGTCGCCCATCAAGACCCTGCGGGACATATTGATGCGGCCCATGTGGTCTATTTCGTGGATCATTACGGTGATTTCCTGGCCGATGTCCACGTCTTCGTAAGCCAGATCACCCAGCTCTTCGTTGCGGACCAATCCGTCCTTGCCGCCCGGAGATAGTTCAACAAACACCCCGAAGTTGGTGGTGCGGGTGATCTTGCCGGTGATTATGTCACCGACTTCCGGATCTCGGGTCAGGCTGTCCACGCGGCTGCGCGCCAGTTCGATCATCGGCTGGTCGCTGGAGGATATGATGACGCCGCCATCGTCTGAGACGTCAATGCCGCAGCCCGTCTCTTCCTGGATGGCGCGGATGACCCGACCGCCGGGCCCGATGAGCGCGCCGATCTTCTCGACAGGAATTTGCATCTTCACCAGCTTCGGCGCGTACTTGCTCATTTGCGAGCGAGGCTCGGTGATGGCCTCAGCCATGCGATCCAGGATATGCAGGCGTCCGACGCGGGCCTGCTCCAGCGCTTCGCTCAACAGCTCCTGCGTCAGGCCATCAATCTTGACGTCCATCTGCAAAGCATTGATTCCCCGTTCCGTTCCCGCCACCTTGAAGTCCATGTCGCCCAGGAAGTCTTCGATTCCCTGGATGTCGCTCAGGATGGCGTATTGGTCGCCATCGCCGTCAGTGATGAGACCCATGGCAATGCCGGCCACCGGCGCCACCAGAGGCACTCCGGCATCCATCAACGCCATGGACGATCCGCAGACGCTCCCCATGGAAGTGGAACCGTTGGATGCCAAGACTTCGCTGACCACGCGAACCGTGTAGGGAAAATCCTCTTCAGGGGGCATCGCGGCCAGAATGGCCCGCTCCGCCAGTGCGCCGTGCCCGATTTCCCGGCGGCCCGGGGAACCGACGCGCCGCGCTTCCCCGACGCTGTAGGGCGGGAAATTGTAGTGGTGCATGAACTGCTTGGTGTTGTCGGGGCCGACGGTGTCCAGTGTTTGCTTCATTGCCAGCGATGCGAGAGTGGCGATGGAAAGCACCTGGGTCTGGCCTCGCGTAAACAGGCCGCTGCCGTGGGCGCGCGGCAATTCGCCGACGCTACATGTTATGGGGCGGATTTCGTCCAGCTTTCTTCCGTCGGGCCTCACGTTGAGGTTTAGAATCCGTCCCCTGACCTCAGCCTTGACGAGGTTCTTGAAGGATTCGGCGATCTCGCCCGACGAGTAGTCGTCGGCCAACTGCGCGGCCACTTCCGTTTCAATGGCGTCCAGGCTGGAGTCTCGCTCGCTCTTGAACGAATTGCGTTCCAGGACCTCGGCGATGCGGCCGTTGACCAAAGCGTCGATCTTCTTCTGCCGTTCATCAGCGCTGGCGTAGTCAACGTGGATTTCGGTCTTTTCCGCTCCGCGTTCCGACACCAGGCGATCAATGAGCTCGATTGTCTTTACGTTGCTCTCGTGGGCCAGCCTGATGCCTTCCAGGATAACTTCTTCTGAGACTTCCACCGAACCGGATTCGACCATCATTATGGCGTCCCGATTACTGGCGACCACCATGTTCAGGTCGGCGGAACTGCTGCGCTGAAAACTGGAGTTGATGCTGTAGTCTTTGCCGTCCCAGGCAACTCGGCAGGCTCCAATGGGGCCATCGAACGGGATTTGGCTGATGGACAACGCCGCGGAGGCGGCAACCATGCCCAGGGTTTCCGGTGGGTGATCTTCATCAACCGAGAGCACGGTGATGATGACCTGAACTTCGTTATGCAGGCCCTTGGGGAACAGTGGGCGGATGCTGCGGTCGGTGAGACGGGCGGACAGGATCGCTTCGGTGCCGGGCCGCCCTTCGCGCCGGAAAAAGCTGCCGGGAATCTTGCCCACCGCGTATAGACGCTCTTCAAATTCTACGGTCAGCGGCAGGAAGTCAATTCCTTCCCGGGCTTGCTCAGACATGACTGCCGTCGCCAGCAGGATGGTTTCGCCGCACGTGATGGTAACGGAGCCGTGGGCTTGCTGCGCCAACCGTCCGGTCTCAAGGGTGATGGGATATCCGCCAATTTCGCCTTCAACAACAAAGGGATTCATCAGCGCGTTGGTATTTTCAATCGTGGTCATAACAGGAGTTTTTTCTACCTCTCTCTTCCGGTACGTGATGCTGGCCCGCCGCGCAATTCCGTTTCCCATTCGGCAGGGGTGTACTCGCTAAAACGGAGGCCGGCGGTTGCGCAGTGCGCTTCCTAGAATTGCCCGCAGGCGTTTGTGACCCTCCTCCCTCGCTCACCGTTCGCTTCAATCTTCGGCCAGGTTGCAATGCTACGGGTTCGGTACGTTGTGTACTGCCAGCCGGATTCCAGTCGGCCGGGAAGCAGGGCGACCCACGATAGCTCGGAGCCTATCTGGGCGCGCCGGAGCGTTAGGGTCCCGGTCGGTTGGCATAAAGGAATCGACGACCGGGACAGCAATCAGAGCGACTCGGTTACCGGCGCAGACCCAGCCTTCCGATGAGGCTCTGGTACCGGCCCACGTCTTCGCGGCTCAGGTAGTTGAGCAAGCGGCGTCGCTTCGACACCATCGTCACCAAGCCACGGCGGGAATGTACGTCTTTACGGTGGGTTCTGAGGTGGTCCGTCACCTGGCGTATGCGCTCGGTGAGCATCGCTACTTGCAGTTCGGTGGAACCGGTATCAGACTCGTGGGTGCGATATTCTTCGATGATTTTCTGCTTGACGTCAGCGTCCAACATTACTGCTTGCGTACCTTGCCTTTTTGGATCATTTCCCACATTGCGTTGATTCGTTAATGCACTGACAGGCTAACACGATACAGGAAAATAGGCAACCGAATCGTTCCCGGCATTGTGATAGCATCTTATCAGTCAGTTCTCTTCGCAACCCTCTGGTCAAGCTTTTCAATGCAACCTGGCACCTCTTATCTGTCGCGCATACGCGGCGTCGAGCTACTTGCCGGCGAACGAGTCAACGCCATCTTCAGTCCCGAAAACGGCCTGATCGCAGAGCCGTTGAAGGATGGGCAACTGCTGGTGGCGACCGACCAGCGCATCGTGGGCGTGCTGGATAACGGCACGACACAAACCTGGGACACTTTCGCAATCGGTTCCGTTTCCGGGGTGAGCGTGCGCAACAACGTGCCTCGCGGGTTTTCCTGGAAACAATGGGCGTTGCTGGTCGCCGGTGGAGTCTTCGTATATCTAGCTTTGGCCTACTGGCTGGTTGACCGGCTGCCTTACATCATTATCCCCGGCATCAACCTCCATGCCTTCGCACTCGCCATCATGCTGTTGGTGGTGCTGGCCGGTTGGCTGTTCTGGCGGGGATTTACCCAGTCGGGAGGCGCCGCTATACACATCTACGGCGCCAATTGGAACATTGAAATGGAGTGTTCCACCCGTAATGCCGATCTGTTGGCCTTCGCGCACTCCGTGTCGTCGATGCAATCGCAATGGCAAGATCGGGAAAGTTCGGGAAGACCGGGGGAACGTTCAGGCAGCCAAGTCGAAACCCAGTGAAGGGTCAACGTCCAGCGTGAGATCCGATACGTCTCCCCGCTGGTATTGGTAGAACGCGGCGGCGGCAATCATCGCTCCGTTGTCGGTGCAAAGCGCCGGGCGTGGGATGACGGCAGGGAGCGGGGAATCGGATAGGACACGCTGCCTCAGTCGCGCGTTGGCCGTAACTCCCCCGCCCAACACCAGGCCCCGGGCCCCATACTGCTCCGCCATCGTCAGCAACTTGGCGGTCATTACATCCACCAGTGATTCCTGAAACTCAGCGGACAAGAGGGCTACCAGGCGCGCAGCGTCCGGCGAGTCGGACTCCGGCGAATCGAGCTCCGGTGGAGGATATAATCCGGTATCCTGGGCACGGTGCAGCATGGCCGTCTTCACGCCGCTGAAGCTGAAGTCCAGAGTCCCCCGCATCCAGGCCCTCGGCAACGGAGTTGATGCCAAGGTCAGGGCTTCATCAGCGCCGCCGCGGTATTCCTCAAAATCCGCCAGCGATTCAGCAGCCTTTTGAATTTCCGGGCCGCCGGGGAACCCCAGGCCCAGGATGCGGGCAGCCTTGTCGAAAGCTTCGCCGGCCGCGTCGTCGCGCGTGCGTCCCACCAGCCGATATTTGCCGTGTCCCTCCATGAGCACCAGGTCCGTATGGCCCCCGGAAGCCACCAAACAGGCTAGGGGGAACCCCGGGTCTTCCGATGGCGCCCGGTCAACCGCAGCCAGCCACCCGGCATAGATGTGGCCCACCAGGTGGTTGACACCGATCAGGGGCAGATCCAGCGTGAGGGAGAGAGACTTTGCGGTGTTGACTCCGCTGATGAGCGCGCCGGCCAGGCCCGGCCCATGGGTTACGGCGACAGCGTCGATCTGGTCGAGGGTCACGCCGGCCTCACTTAGCGCCCGGTTTAGGGTCGGTTGCATATCCCGGATATGCTGGCGCGAAGCGAGTTCTGGCACGACGCCGCCGTGAGCAGCGTGGATGGCCGCCTGTGAGGCCATCACGTTGGAACGCAAAGTTCGACCGTCTTCGACAATGCCGACCGCCGTTTCGTCGCAGGATGTTTCGATCCCTAGAATGAGCATAGTTTGTGCCGCAAAGATTTCTTAAATTCCGGCTTTCGCCGGTATGATGAGTAAGGGCTTTGGAAAAACCGAAAGTCCTACGATTATAGCAGGGGCGATTTTGCGCCTGGGGATTGGCTATGATATGTTGCGCGTGAATAATCAAAATCGGGTTCGGTGGATGAACCCATCCCCGGACCCAATACAGCGCAGGGAGGTAGATCGCCCCGATGTTGGACATTGCGCCTGATGGTTTATCCTGGTGCGTCGTTTTTTTGCAGGCTGGCCTTGTTGATGGTGAGTTCGTCATCCCTTTGAGCGTCCAGGTCGCACTGCTTTTCGTCAGCTTCCTCGGGGTAGCCTTCTTTACCAGCGCCGAGTCTGCGTTAATCGCGGTCAATAAAATCCGCGTCCGTTTCCTGGTGGAACAGGGCAATGCGGCAGCGAGGGCGGTGGACCGGGTACTCTCCCAACACGAAAAGTTCTTCGCCACCATCCTGCTTAGTCAAAACGCTTTCACGATCTTCGCCACCGCCATCGGAACCGCTTTGGCTACGGAAGCTCTACAGGGTTCGGCATACGCGGCCTTGCTGACCAGTGTGATAATGACGGTGGTCATCTCCATCTTTGGCGAAATCACTCCCAAAACCCTTGCCGCTACCTACTCCGAACGGTGGTCGTTGGTTGCCGCACGGCCCGTTGGCTGGGCCATGTGGTCATGCACCCCGTTCATATACTTTTTTACGGCGGCGCCGAAGCTCATCTACAAAATTCTGCGCACCGAACAGGACGGGTGGCAAACCACCTTCACCGAGGGGGAATTGCGCATGATGATCGACCTGTCCCGGGAGCAGGGGACGGTGGAGTCTGAGCAGGCGGAACGGTTGAACCGGGTGTTTCACTTCCGAGACCGACGGCTCAGCGAAATTATGACGCCGCGCACGGAAATCGTGTGGATCGAAAGAGGAACCACCATGCAGCAGTTCCTTGAGCTGTATGCGGAGCACAGCCACACCAGGTTTCCGGTTTATGAAGGCAGCCAGGAAACGGTGCTGGGAGTCCTGTCCAATAAGGAAGTGCTGATAGCGCAAGGCCGGGGACAAATCAGTCTTGGGGATCCGGTTACCGAAACCATGCGCGACGTCGATTTCATCCCCGAGACCGTGACGGTATCTGACGCTTTCGACACCATGCAGGATAAGCGGCTGTCCATGATGCTCGTCACTAATGAGTACGGCGGCATCGCCGGGTTGGTGACCTTGAAACAACTGACCAGCGTTATCGTCGGCACCCTGGTGGACGACGACCCGCCATCCCAGGAAGCGGAATCCAGCATCGTGGAACTGGATGATGGCGGATACGTCATGGACGGTGGAGTAACCATCATCGAAATCAACGATCGACTAGAGGCCTCGGGTATTGCGTTGCCGGAGGGCGAGTACAAAACCATCGCCGGACTCATACTGTACGAACGTGAGGGTGAAATTCCCAGGGTCTCCGATACTGTGCGCACGGCGGGGCTGGCGGTGACGGTCACCGAGATGGTCGGCGCCCGGATCAACCGCGTTCGTCTGGAGCGAATTGCCCAGCCCAATGGAGATTCTGCGGAATGAGGCTGCACCTGCTGCGCCACGGCGAAACTGACATCAATGCGGCCGGCCGGCTGCAAGGTTCCACGGATTCCACGCTGACACCGTTGGGTCGCCGCCAGGCCCGGGAGCTGGGCATTGCAAGCCTCGCGTGGAGTCCGTCGGCTATTTATTCAAGCCCCTTGTCTCGGGCGCGGGACGTAGCCTGCCAGATCAGTTCATTCACCGGCCTGCCGATTACCATAGAGCCACGCATCACCGAAATGGATATGGGCGCGCTGGAAGGCGTGACCATTCAGCAGATGCGCGACGGATGGCCCGATTTGTACCAGGGCTGGCGGCGCGATGCCAGCAGCGTAACCATGCCCAACGGCGAGTCGCTGGGCGACGTTCAACAGCGAGCAGTGGCGGCCATTGACGAATTTGACGAGCGATACGGCGCCGACGACACGGTTATCGCCGTTACGCACAATTTCACCATCCGTTGCATCGTTGCTGCCGTGCTGGACCTGCCGCTGGCGAACATCAACCACATGGACCTATCGCTGGGCAGCCGGACCACCATCACCACCGGGAGACGTGGGCGACGCCTGAACGGCTACAACGCCGTTGACCACCTGAGCCCGGCCATTCGCGTCGGGTATTAGGGCGACTGCGATGTCGCGCCGAAGCCGCCGATATCGAGGGTTCCGCGAGTCGTTTCCCCGGCCAAGCCCGGTGATAAGAATGCACTTCCAGGTGCTGGAGTCAGCCCGTCGCCTGGACCTGCTCCCAACCGACACGGTGGTGGTGGGCGTATCGGGAGGGCCGGATTCCACCGCCCTGTTGGACATGTTGGGGAGAATCCAGCAGACACTGCGAATCCGCTTCCAACGGCACGCTGCGCATTTGATTCACGACTTCCGGGGTCAAGAGAAATATGACGACGCCCAATTCGTTCGGGATTTATGTGCCGATAGGGGCCTTGAATTAACGGTCGAAGAGGTGGACGTTGCTTCATATCAGCGGGAGCGTGGCGTAAGCTCTTTCGAACAGGCGGCGCGGGATCTGCGTTACCAGTTCCTGGAGCGGGTCGCCCGTGAAACCGGCGCGAGATTCGTCGCAGTGGCCCATACCGCCGACGACCTGGCCGAAACAATCCTGCTGCATATTGCCAGGGGCAGCGGGATGCACGGGCTGCGGGGGATGACTGAAATCTCCCCATGGCCGTATCCCGGAGTCGATCCGGCGCCGCGACTGTGGCGACCGCTGCTTGGAGTCCGAAGGGCCGACACCATCGCATACAGCGCGATGCCGCACGCCGGCTACCGGGACGATTCTACCAACTACATGGAGGATTTTGCGCGCAATCGGGTGCGGATGAACCTGATGCCCGCATTGGCGGAACAACTGAATCCGCGCATAGTCCACGCGCTGGGGCGGCTGGCTAGAACCGCCGCCACACAACTGGATTTTCTGGAAGCGTGCACCGAAGAACATTGGCCGGCCGTTGCGCCCGAAGGAGTGGATGCAAACGGGATGCTGCGGTTGCGCCGAGGCAGACTTACCGACCTGCATCCCGCCTTGCAAGCGCTCCTTTTGCGACGAGCATGGACATCGGTAACGGGCGACAGCAAGCGTCTGACGGAAGGCCACCTGCAACACATGGCGCACATCGCCAGGGGGAACGCATCCGGCAAAACCGTAATGCTGCCCGGCAGCTACACAGCCCGCGCGGATGGCGAATGGTTGAAAATTCAACCTGCGGAAATTCCCGATGACTGCCCGTACCCGGACTGGCCGGGCGACTTCAGGATTACCCTGCCCTGGGGTCCCATAGCCGTCGGCGTAACCAGGCGAGGCGGCTGGGAGGTTACGGCGGAAACCGCGAAGCTGCTGCCAGGCGCGTCTCTAGACACCGGCGACCCGATGCAGGCATACCTTTCGCCGTCTGCCCTGGCAGAAGGCGCGACGGTTCGAACCTGGCAGCCTGGGGATCGGATGCAGCCGCTGGGCATGCCCGGCCGGCGCAAGTTGCAGGACTTGTTCGCGGATGCCGGGTTGCCCCGGAACTGGCGGGACAGGATCCCCCTGGTCGTCACCCCTGAGGGAATCGCATGGGCAGTCGGATTGCGGTTAGCGAACTGGGCAGGGGTTCAAAGGGACGAAAATGGTGAGTCAGAGGCAGTACGGTTGACGTTTCAAATTGTGTACAATTAAATTCCTACCTTTAGCGGAACGATCGCCCGCATTATAAATAGACAGCATGGCCCGTCCTAACCAGTTTCCGAGTACTGAGGGGGAGTAAGTGTCGGTTCGCAACCTGACGAACTTTCTGGTACATCTCTTCGGCGACGGCGATGAGTTGGCGGAGGTGTACCTGTCGGCGACGCACGACCACTGTCTGTTCTGCCACGAACCGATCAGCGATTCCAGGGCGTATCTGGAATATCGCGTCTGCCCCTTTTGCCGATTCCACTACACGCTGTCGGCGCGCCAACGGATCGAGATGATCGCGGATCGGCGCAGTTTTCGCGAGCATAATCGCTACGTGAGTTCTTTGGCTCCTCTCGCTTTTTCTAACCGCCGCCAGTCAAATCCTACTGAGTACGACGTTGAGTTGACGAAAAATCAGGACCGCACCGGCTTGACTGAGGCGGCGGTGACGGGAACCTGCCGTATCGCCGGCAGGAGCGTTGTCCTGACCGTCCTGGATTACGGATTCATGGGCGGCAGCATGAGCAGCGTGGTGGGTGAAAAAGTCGCCTTGGCCTTTGAATTGGCCGCGCGACGAGGCCTGCCGATGGTCGCCGTCGTCACCGGCGGCGGTGCCCGTACTCAGGAAGGCGTTCTTTCGTTGATGCAAATGGCGAAAACGGTTACCGCCGTCAATCGTCTGCGCGAATCGGGCGTGCCTTTCATCGCGGTGTTGGCCAACCCATCCACCGGTCAGGCCTACGCCAGCTTCGCCAATTTGGCCGACATCATCATCGCCGAGCCCGGCTCGGTGGTAGGACTGTCTCCCATCAGAACCATGATTGAAGCCACCGGGCGCCAATTGCCGGTTGATGTCCATACTGCGGAGTACCATCTACGCTGCGGTCTGCTGGACAATGTGGTGGACCGCGAAAGCCTGCGCGATCGGTTGGGAAAACTGCTGGACCTTCTGGTTGAACCCGAGGGCATCAAGCTCGGACGTCGCGCCATATCCAGACTCCAGGCTCCTCCGGTGGAGGATACCGAAACCTGGGAATCCCTGGCGGCTGCTACACACGACGAACGGCCCGACGCGCTTTACTACATGCGGCACATCCTTGACGACTTCTTTGAGCTCTTCGGCGACCGGGTGAGCGGAGACGACCGTTCTGTGGTGGGCGGCCTGGGCGCGCTGCGCGGCCATCCCGTAGTCGCCATCGGTCAACAGAGAACCCATGCGGGAGACTTGGACGGAGGACGCTACCACGTCCGCCCCGAAGGACTGAGAAAGGCGCAACGGTTGATGCGCCTAGCGGCCCGTTTCAGCTTGCCCTTGCTGGCCCTGATCGATTCGCAGGGGGCGGATCCCCGGCTGGAGTCTGAGGAGCAAGGTGTCGGCAATGCCATCGCGATGAACCTCTCCATGATGTTGAATGCGCCCATCCCTATGGTGTCGGTGATCATCGGCGAGGCTGGCAACGAAGCCGCGTTGGCCATGAGCCTGTCCGACCGCATACTCATGCAGCAGTACGCGATCTATTCTCCCATTTCGCTACACCATACGGTCGGAGGTCCTTCCCGTGAGCGCTACCTCACCCGGGAAGCCGCCGAGGTTCTGATGATGACTGCACGAGATTGCCAGGAACTGGGCATCATCGATCAGATTGTGCCCGAACCCGGCGGCGGATCCCATCTTGATCCACGTCAGTCTGCCACCGACTTGGAGTACTCCATCTACAGGCACCTGGCGGAGATCAATCGCGTCTCGACCGGGAAACTCTTAAAGCATCGCTACCGGAAGTTCCGTCAGATGGGCGAACTGAATCCATTTGCCCACGAGGCCATGCAGCAAGAAGTTTCAGCGTTGCTGAAAATGCATTGGGCCGGCGAAGCCGGCAGCTATGAAGATTTGGCGCTTGCCGGCGGTTCGAGGCAAGCGTTGGCGCTGTCGGAAGGCTTGGAACGCGAAGCCTCGTAGCCGGTCAGGCTTCCAGTCCGTGGGCTCTCAGGCTCCCGCGCAGCTGGTCGGCTACCGTGGCGTATTCCGCTCCTACGGTGGAGTCTAGCAGCACGGTAGGCTGGCTGGTATCGCGGTAGGATGGACGCAACGACATGCTGCCCAGGAACGGCGCGTCAATGTCCTCCGCCAACTGCCTCCCCGCGCCTTCGCCAAAAATCTCGCCGCAGTAGTTTTCCACCACGCCAACCACGTTCAGGTTTAGCTTGCGGATCATGTTGATGCAGCGCTTGGCGTCAATTATCGCCAGATCCTGCGGCGTGCTGACCACGATAAACCCATCCATCGGCAGGGTCTGCATTACCGTCAACGGTGAGTCCGAGGTGCCCGGCGGCAGGTCGATGATCAGGTAATCCAGTTCGCCCCAGTCTGTCGCCTGTAAGAACTGGTTGATGGCGTTGTGAATCATCGGCCCGCGCCAGATGATGGCCTCGTCCTCGTTCTCCTGGAAGAACGCCATCGAAACCACCTTGACCCCGTGCCCTTGGGCGGGAGTGATCTGCCCTTCCCGGTAGTCCGGCTTATCCAGGATGCCCATAACTCGGGTGACATTCGGACAGTCGATATCCACGTCCAGCAGCCCGACCCGTTCGCCCTGGGTGGCCAGAGTCGTTGCCAAGTTGCAGGCGACGGTGGTTTTGCCCACTCCACCTTTGCCACTATAAACTCCGATCTTGGTGCGTACCGACGCCAGGCGATCGGTTATCTGACGCTTCTGCTCCCATTGGCGGCGTATCTGTTGCAAACGGGCGTTTTGCTGCGCGTTGGGCTGCTGTGGGGTTGCCATCGTGCCTTCGGTCTCCGGGTGCGGTTTGCGTCATTCCGGCTTTCGCCGGAATCCAGATCACGTCATGGAATCCGGCTTTTTATCTTTTTATAGAGTATAGCGGCGCTGCTTAGATGCCCAGCATATTGCGGGCTTCTTCGCTGATCAGGTCGGGCGACCAGGGCGGATCGAAGGTCAATTCGATGTTGACTTCCTCGACGCCTTCCACGTCCTGCACCGCCCATTCGGCCTGCTGCGCGATATGGGGGCCCATCCCGCAGCCGGGGAAGGTGAGTGTCATCTGTACGAAAACATCGTTGGCGTCGCTTACCTGTACGTCGTAAATCAGGCCGAGGTCCACGACGTTGACCGGAATTTCCGGGTCATACACGGTTCTGAGGGCTTCGTAAACTTCTTCTCTATCGACCGTCGCCGGCATTTTGGGCCTCCTGCGTTTCGCGATGTGATAAGTCATTATATCCGAAATCCCGTCCCTTCGGGGTGCGCATGGGAATCTTCCTGTTGGCGGTGTATCATGCCGGTGCAAAATGAGGCGCAATCAGGAGCTGGATCATGGTTGACTTGCTGTTTGCCAACGGAACTATCATTGACGGCACGGGTTCTAACGGGTTCCGTGGCAGCGTAGCCGTTACCGGGGACTCGATACAGGTAATTACGGGTGATGTATCCGCTGTGGCAGCCGGCCGCGTTATTGAAGCGAGCCGTTATGTCATCTGCCCAGGCTTCATTGACATGCACTCCCATTCCGACCTGAAACTGCTCACCGAACCCAACCACGACGCCAAAATCCGACAGGGAGTCACCACGGAAGGCTTGGGTATGGACGGGTTGTCCTATGCTCCCACCACGCCCCGCGCGCTGGAACAGTTGTTGGTGTACTTGGCCGCAGTGAACGGGACCGCGCCGGATGGCGTGCGGTGGAGCAGCGTTGCCGATTTCCTGGCGCTGTTCGACGGCAACTCGTCCTGCAACGTGTTCCACTTCGTGCCCCATGCCGCAATCAGGGTCGCCGTCATGGGTTGGTCGTCGCGCCTGCCCACCGACGCCGAACTGTCCCAGATGCAGGAGCTTACCCGTCAGGGTATGCGCGACGGAGCCTTCGGATTCACTACCGGGCTCACCTATGCTCCCGGCGCGTACAGCAACACGGATGAGCTCGCGGCCATCGCCACTGTCGCCGCTGAGGAGGGTGGCTTCTATTGCACCCACTCCCGCTACACGCTGGGCGACCGGTTGCTTGACCCATTCCGTGAAGCAGTAGAAATCGGCCGGCGTTCCGGCGCGCCGGTGCATATCTCGCATTACCACAGCCCGGTCGCCGGCCTGGGAACACAGATGACGGCGCTGGTGGACGACGCGCGCAACCGGGGCCAGGACGTCACCTACGACCAATACCCGTACCCGGCGGCAAGCACCATTCTGCACTCCCTGCTGCCCTATTGGGTCCACGCCGGCGGACCGCAGGCCCTGTTGAACCGCATCGCTGATCCCGATGTTCGCGCTCTGATGGTGCAGGCCGTGGAACCCCAATGGGGAGGCCAGACGCTGGACAACTACATCTTCGCGCACATCGCCTCGGACAAGAACAAGGAGTGGGAAGGCCGCTCCCTGGAAGAACTGGCTCTGCATCGCGGCGGTCGAATGGTGGACGCCGTCTGCGATCTGCTGCTGGAAGAGGACTTGCAGGTGGCGTTCGTGGCCCGCACCGGCAACCTGGAAAACATCCGCGAAATCGCGTCCCACCCGGCCCAGATGATCGGCACCGACGCCATCCTGACCGGTGGCCGGCCCAACCCTCGCACCTATGGCACCTATCCCTACGTGCTGGCCCAATTCGTGCGCGGCGAGGGGCTATTCTCGTTGGAAAGCGCCATCCGCAAGATGACCGGCGCGCCGGCCCAACGTCTCGGCCTGACCGACCGCGGCGTAATACGAGACGGCGCAAAGGCGGACTTGGTCCTGTTCGACCCCCAAACGGTGGATACGCCGGCCACCTTCGACGACCCGGTTCAATTCCCGCTCGGTATAGACTACGTGGCCGTCAACGGCGCCCTCGTCATCGACAACGGCCAGCACACGGGAGCGCTACCGGGGCGGGCGCTGCGTAGCCGGTAGGGTCTCGTACGGTTGCCCCTCCCCGCCCCATAGGGCATAATTGCGCCTTGAATTTACGCAAGCATAACGCCGGCTGTGGCCGGCCGCGAGGCGCATCATGGACTTTGAACCCCGTTATACCGCTGAGCAGGAGGCGTTCCGCACCGAGGTGCAGGGATGGCTGCGCGAGAACATCCCGACCGGCATCGAGCATCCTGCCGATTCCATTGACTTGACCTATGAGCAGTACCAACTGCGCCGCGACCTGGGGCGCAAGTTGGGTGAGAAAGGCTGGCTGTGGCCCACGGCGCCCGAGGAGTACGGCGGCGGCGGATTGACAGTCGATCACTCGGTAGTGCTGGAAGAAGAAATCGACGGCTACAACCTGTCGCTGCCGCCCTACTATGACTCCGGCGGACGCTTGGGCGGAAATTCGATACTGGTGTGGGGTTCGGAAGAGCAGAAGCAGGAATTCCTACCCAAGATTTTCAAGGGCGAAATCCGTACTTGGCAGCTCCTCACCGAACCGGAGGCCGGCTCCGACCTCGCCAATGCCAAGACCGCCGCCCGGCGCGACGGCGACGATTACGTCATCAACGGGCAGAAGGTGTACGTCGGCAGCGCCCACGGCTCCGATTACATGTGGACCATCACCTGCACCGATCCTGAGGGCGACCGCCACCACAACCTGAGCTGGTTCATGGTCCCATCCGACCTGCCTGGCATCAGCGTGTTTCCCATGGACCTGCTGTCGTCGGCCGGCGAGTCCGGCGCCGGTTCCGGCGTCAAGAACATCGTCTATTTCGACAACGTCCGGGTGCCGGCCCGTAACCTGATCGGTGGCGAGAACGAGGGCTGGAAAGTCGCCACCACCCACCTGGAACTGGAGCACGGCACTGGCGGCAAAATTGGCCGCAACTGGATCGTTGACCGTATCTTCGACTACTGTCAAGCCAACAACCGCCGCGGGGAGCCTTTGAGCAAGGATCCGGACGTCCGCGAACGGCTCATCGACATCTACATTGACGCCGAGATCGGTCGGCTGTTCCAGATGCGCAACTACTGGATGCGGCACAGCGGCGCGCATATCACCTACGAAGGCCCGCAAGCGTCGTACTTCCGTAAGATGTCGGGCCTGCGAATTGCCACCGGAATTCTCGACATCCTCGGTCCTGCGGCACTGACTAAGGACTCGCAGTGGGGTGCCGGTGAAGGGCATATCGAAGCCCACCAGCGCGCGGCCATCATTGCCCTGCATCCTGGCGGTACCACTGACATCCAGAAGGTGATCATGTCCCGCCGCATCGGCATCGGTCGTCAGCAACGGGAGCGCGCTGGCGCGTTGGCATAGACCGCCACATTACGTGACTGTCGTAGGGGCGACTCATGAGTCGCCCCTACCTACGAAATTCAGGAGTAAACCGGCAATGGACTTGTCCCTGACCGAAGAACAGGAAATGCTGAAAACGGCGGTGCGTCGCTTCGTGGACACCGAATACCCGAAGGAGACGCTGCTGGAACTGGCCGCCACGGGCCAGAACGCCCCCTCAGAACCCTGGTCCAAACTCGCCGCCACCGGATGGCTGGGCATTATTATTCCGACCGAGTACGGCGGCGAAGGCGGCTCCTTTACGGATGCCGGAGTGCTTTTTGAAGAGTTGGGACGCGGGCCGGTGCCAGGCCCCCATCTCAGCAGCGCGGCCCTGGGCGCCTTGGCCATATTGGAAGCGGGAACCGAGGAACAGAAACGGTCTCTGCTTCCCGACGTCGCCGCCGGACGACGCACCATCGCCCTCGCCATCACCGAGGCCGATTATCAGTGGGACGAATCAGACGTGCAGGCCATCGCGACTCCCGACGGCGACGGCTACCGCATATCCGGCACCAAGGTGTACGTGTACGATGCCGCTGCTGCCACCGATCTCATCTGCGCCGTGCGTACCGAGAACCGACAGCACGTAGGACTCGCGCTGATTCCCGCAGACGCGCCCGGCGTTTCTATTCGAAAGCTGGAAGGTTTTGCGTGGAACCTCGCCGAGGTTCGGCTGGATGGAGTGCAGATCGGGGAGTCGGCGGTTTTGTCGGGACGTGCCATGCCCGGCTCCAGCCCGTTCTCAGGAGGATGGTTGGCCCTGGAGCAGGCCGTCGCTACCGCCATACCGCTGTTGTGTGCCTACCAGGTCGGGGGTTCCCAGCAGGTGTACGAAATGTCTGTGGAATACAGCCGAACCCGAATCCAGTTCGGCACGCCCATCGGCAGGTTCCAGCGGGTACAGGACCACATCATCAACCTGGTCAACGAACTGGACTCAGCGCGATGGACTACCTACGAAGCGTTGTGGAAGCTGGACACCGAACGGGAAGCCGCTGACAGCGTCCACCTTGCCAAAACCGTGAGCAGCGCTGCCTACTACAACGCCTGCAACCATGCCCACGAGGTACACGCTGGCGTCGGCAGCACTACCGAGTATGGCCTAACCCTGCACACCACCGCCTCGCGCACGCTGTACCAATTCCTAGGCGATCCCAAATTCCACCGCCGCCGGCTGGCTGACGCGTTGGGCCTGTAACCCTGTTCAGGCGTCGCCCATCCCCTTGAGGGCTTCTCGAACCTCGGCTTGCAGGGCTTCAAACACGTCGCCTACGCTACCACGAGCGTCTATGGTCACGAAGTTATGTTCCTCTGCCAGGGTACGGAACTCCTCCAGCAGCGCGCTTTGATACCTGATGAAGTTATCGTGCAGGTCCGGGCCCCGCAGGAAGTCTTCGCCCGACTCCCAATGATCGAGCTGTCGTACCGCCAGCACCCGGGGAAGCAGTTGTTCCACGTCCACATCCATATAGAGTACACGGTCCGGCACCGCCGCAAACTCAAACACGTCGTTCAGCCATCGAGCGGGAACGCCGCGCACCCTCGCCCTCGCGATGATGGAGAATATGTAGCGGTCCACCAGCGCTACCATGCCCGTCCGCAACGCCGGAACAATACTCTTTTCCAACCGGTCCCAGAAATCGGTCGCGTAGAAGAGGTTCAACGTAAGGGCGTCAAGCGTGTTGCCCCGCATGGCCCGGTTGATGCCCGTAGCGGCCAACTCGGAGCGACGGAAACCCGTGACCGTGACGGCATAGCCTTCGGCTTCCAGCCATTCTTGGAGCATCCCGATCTGCGTGGAACGGCCCACGCCATCGGTGCCTTCGATCACGATCAGCCTGCCCGGCGTGGGCTCTCCGGCTACGCTGGGCGGCGTATGTCCAAAAAACTGTATTTCGTCCATTTTGCGGCTCCGGTTCGACAGAAGTATTGGATGCGCTGAAGGAGAGTCTTAGAGGTCCGCCACTTCCTGCTCCGTAGGCCGACGGGTCATCGGCGGCCTGATGTAGCGTCCGGTCAGACCGGCTTTGCCCAGGGCTTCAGGGACGCTTTGGCCGCGTACTGAGATTGCGTTTTCGAGCAACGGTTCCACGTACCGGCGCACCTGCTGTTGCTGCACCGCGATGGGTTGCGTCGCATCAATGGTCGTCAGGCCGAATTCTTCGGTCATGGCGTCGTACTCGTCCAGCAGCCGGCCCTGGAATATGCGGAAGGACTCCTCCCGGTCGTTTGAAAAGCCCATGTCCTGACCGGATTCGTAGAAACCAAGTTCCTCACGACCCGAATTGATCCGTTGGATGGAAACGTCCAATGGAACCTTGAAATACAGGCCCAGAGTAGGTTGCACCGCGAACGAATAGATACGGCGCAGCCAATCCCGATTCACCCCCCGGGCCGAATCGCGCGCGAACGCCGTGTACACGTACCGGTCAGCAAGCACTGTAGCTCCGGCACGCAACGCTGGCAATATCTGGGCGTGGACCCGGTTCGCGAAATCGGCAGCATGTATCAGGCTGAACGACATTGGGGTGAGCAATTCTTCCGTTTTTCCGCGCTTTGTGGTGCGCCGAACTATCGGCGACGAATTCCACTCGGTGAAGACCGTCACCAGGTTCCGGCTATTCAGCCACTTCTGCAGCAGGTCAATCTGTGTGCTTTTACCCGATCCGTCGATCCCCTCCACGATAATCAGCGTGCCCGGATATTCCCCGTCATCGGGATGTTGCCCGAACCGTTCGCCCATCTTGTATGCGAGATGTCCTTGCAGCCTAGTCATGATTCACACCTCATTATATTTATTTCTTCCCCAAATGCCGCGTCCCACCATTCCTTTATTTGCGGACCGGCCACTCGCGACCACACCGGCGTTGCCACAGTAAAAATACCATGTTGCCGCCCAACCTGCACTACGCTGGCCGGACACTCCAGAGGCAGGTGATTGTCTAACTCATCGACCAGCGTCAGCGCGGCGGCGGCTTGCTCGATTAGATTGGCGTCGTTCCCCGACAGCAGCCTGGAACGTCGGAAGCGAGCGGGAACCCGTCCCCGATCCGCCGTAAGCAAAATGGCGGCCACGTATGCCGATTCTCGATGCGTGAAGCCGGGCAAATCTGTGCGCACAATTATACTGGCGGTACGGTTCAGCCGGTTGTAGAAGTCAATCGCATTGCCAATATCCAGTAGGTACGCCGCGCACTCCAGCGGCCAGCGCATGTGGCGCTCTCCGGATTCCCACGCCGACGCTCCGACTCTGGACGCCAGCGCTGCGCGACGCCGGCCACGCAGATGGAACCGTGGAACGAACCGACTGGCCAAGTCGGTCAGCGATGCAATTCGCACCGACGCAACGGGCGGCACACTCACCGCGTTTTCGGTGAACAGGCAATCCGACTGGCGCGCCAACCCCTCCCGCAGACCCTGGCCGGACACCAGAATGCTATCGGCGTTGACGTATTGCGCCAAAGCATGGGCCACCACTGCGCCGCCCACGATGGAATGGCTGCGTTCCGGGTTCATTCCGCTGGTCCCGGCGCGCTCAACACAGGACATCGAGGCCAGTCCTCGGGCGTGTTCCGCCAGATTATTGGCCTCGATTTGATACCCATGCACCTTGATGATCGGATAGGGTTCCCGGCCCCGGTCCAACCGCGACAGCAGACGCACGGATCCACCAGAACCTACCAGTGACTCCCCCGGCAACAATCGCGGAACCCCGGCCTCGTGCAGCGTTGCGTGTATATACTCATGGGCGTCGTCCATGTCCTCGGCTTTCGGCAGATCTGTCAGTCGGAACTGGTTGGCAATTCGCAGGCTTCCCAGCGGCAGGGAGACGCTGGAGCCCATGGCGCGCCCGTTGAACTGCACAATCTCCGTACTGCCTCCGCCGATATCGGCCAGCATTCCATCGGATACCGGTAGTCCGTGTATGGCTCCTATGAAACAGTGCGCCGCTTCGTCACCGCCGTCTATGATCTCAAGGTTTATGCCGAAACGATCTTCCGCCGCCTTAAGCACCGCGCTGGCGTTGGCCGATTCCCGGAGCGCCGCTGTGCCCACGGCATGAATAGAATCGACTCCAAAACCGCGGGCTACCTGGGCGAAATCTTCCAGAGCGTCCAACGTGCTCGCTACGCCTGAGGCATCCAGCACACTATCGATTCCAACGTGACTCATGAGGTTAAGGTTCAAACGCTGCTGAGCCACCATTTCGATGCCGCCGCCGGGGTTCACCTGCATCACCACCGCCCTCGCAGACCCGGAACCGATGTCGATGATCGCCGTGTACCGCGTTTCATAGTCGCCGTAGGTGTTGGGGTGTGTTGAGACGGCTTCCCAATCCAGGGATCCGCCGTCATGCAGCCCAGCCAAGGCGCGTGAAAGAGCATCAGCTTGTGGAGGCGCCGTCATTGTTGTGGCTCCTGATTACGGTCTTGTCGGGCGACATCGTTGCGGGTTTCAATGCCTATACGGGGGCGATGCTGTAATCCGCGAATCACAAAGTTGTTTCAGCAGCTCCGCTTTGTCATTGCGAGCGTAGCGCGGCAATCTCGGCAAAACCGTTTGCGCCGGCAATCCGGCAAAAATAATGCCCGTATCCGAAAAGGGTACGGGCCGCTCAATGAGTGGGTTCCTCGTCACCGCTATCGCTCCGCTACTGGCAGGGCGGCGATTTCCGACTCCAACCGTTCGATGTCCGCCTCATCCAGGTTGAAATACTTGGCGTCCGGATGGTGTAAAACGATGGCGGAGACTGACCCTTCCGGGTCCATCATGTAACCGTCAGTGAGTTCCACGCCGATATTCTCGGTTACGTCCAACAGCCGAAACAGCTTTTCCTGGTCCTCAAGACGTGGACACGCCGGGTACCCAAACGAATAACGTTTGCCCCGGTAGTTGGCGCGGAACAAGTCCCGCAGTTCTTCCTCACCGTTGACCTTCAAGCCCGACGGTTCGCCGATGTTCCACATGCTGCGGATGCGCTTGTGCAGCAGCTCCGCGAACCCTTCCGCCGATTCAATCGCCAGGGCTTGCAGGGTGTGAGAGTCGAGGTAGCGCCCGACGTTCTTCCATCGTTCCGACAGATTGCGTACCCCCGGACCCACAGTCGTCGCGAACATAGCCATGTAGTCGTTGGGTCCCTCTCCCACCGGGCGCACGTAGTCGGTCAGGCACAAGCCGTCCTTGCCCTGTTGCCGACCGAAGTAGAACCGTTCCAGTTCCGTCGCGCCGTCCGCTTCGTAAACGATCAGCCACCGCCCTTCAGACCGGCACGGGAAAAACTTGAACACAGCGTTGGCCGTTATGTCGGAGCGGGACAGCATGATGTCCTCGACCTTCTGAACCTGCCTCCGCAATTCCACGGCCTTCGGTTCATCGTTGCGCAGGGACTCCCAGAAACGACCCCGATAGCCCAGGTGCCTGACGTAAAGCATCTGCGGGTTGATATACCCGAAAATCTCGTCCAGGTCGTAGTCCTCCAGGACGTGAAGGCGCAGATCGGGCGGATGGGGGGAATCTTCCAACGCCGCCACGGCAGTCAGCGTTTGCTCTACAGACATGGCCGACTAGCTCCGCGCCGCAACTTCACGTTCCAAATCAACGCTTTCCGATGCCAACTGCGCCGCCAGGCGCTCGCGCTCATCAGCGTCCTGAATCGTGTTGGCCAGCGCCAGCCCGCTCATGGCATCCGGCGAGTAGGCCACCAATCCGTCGTACTCGGGAGCGATGCGCAGGCGCGTGAACCGATTAGACAACGCAGCGCCGCCCACCAACACCGGGGCCCTGATGCCGGCGGCTCGGAAGTCTTGCACCGTTTCCACCATCATTTGTGCCGATTTCACCAGCAGGCCCGATAGTCCGATGATGTCCGGCTGGTGCTCCCGGTAGCCGGCGATCAGTTCCTGCGCCGGCACCTTGATGCCCAGGTTCACCACACGGTATCCGTTGTTTGACATGATGATCTCGACCAGGTTCTTGCCGATGTCATGCACGTCGCCTTTCACTGTAGCCAGCAACACGCAGCCCCGGGACGCCGCGTCGCTGCGTTCCATGTGCGGTTCCAGATGCGCGACGGCAGCCTTCATTGCCTCGGCGCTTTGCAGCACCTCCGCTACGATGAGCTGGTTGGCATTGAATTGCCGGCCCACCTCGTCCATGCCGGCCATCAACGGGCCGTTGATGATCTCCAGCGGTTCCCGCCCTTGGAGCGCCAGGTCTAGGTCGTCGGTCAAACCTTCCTTACTGCCCTCGATGATGCACTGGGCCAGCCGCTCGTCCAACGGCAGCGCAGAGCGCTCTTCGGCGGTGGCGCGCGGCGCGCGGTCACGGAAGTGCGCGGCGAACGCGGCCACGGGATCCTCGCCTCGATTCCAGATCAGATCCTCGGATAACCTCCGCTCTTCTTCGGGAATGGTGGCATACCGTTGCATCATTTCCGAGTTGACGATGGCCATGTCCAGGCCAGCCTGCGTGCAGTGATACAGGAAAACCGAGTTGAATACCTCGCGCCCGGCGGCCGGCAACCCGAAGGATACGTTGGAGATTCCCAGGACGGTCTTGGTCTTGGGCAGCGCCTCTTTGATCAGGCGCACCCCCTCGATAGTTTCCGCAGCAGAACCGATGTAGTTTTCATCTCCGGTGCCGGCCGGGAATACCAACGGGTCGAAGATTATGTCCTGTTCGGGAACGCCGTACTTTTCGGTAAGCAGCTGGTGGGAACGTTGCGCGATTTCCACCTTGCGCTCGCGGGTGATTGCCTGGGCCTGGTTTGGATCGTCGTCGATGCAGCCCACCACCAGCGCCGCGCCGTAGCGCCGCGCCAGCGGCACGACCCGCTGGAACCTCTCTTCGCCGTCCTCCAGGTTGATGGAGTTGATGATCGACTTCCCCTGCAACCGTTTCAACGACTCTTCAATGACAGCAGCGTCCGTTGAGTCAATCATAATCGGCGCTTTGACGCGGCGGTTCAACTGGTCAAGGAACTTAATAACGTCTGCCGTCTCGTCTCGGTCGGGATCCTGTAGGCATACGTCCAGCACGTGCGCTCCGTTCCGCACCTGCCGCCGGCCGATTTCCGCCGCCTCTTCAAATCGGTCATCACTGATGAGCCGCTTGAACCTGCGACTGCCCAGCACATTCGTGCGCTCTCCCACCACCGTAGGCCGCGTGTCCTCGTTGACCACCACCGCCTCAATGCCAGATACCCGAGTTTCCAGGAGAGCCGTCACCTCTCGCGGATACTTGCCGGCCATCGCTTCATCTATCCGACGGATGTGTTCCGGGCCGGTTCCACAACAACCGCCGGCGAGATTGAGCCAACCGTTTTCAGCGAAGCGTTGCAACGTTCCGGCCAGCATCTCCGGTGTTTCATTGTAGTTACCGTCTTCGTCGGGCAGGCCAGCATTGGGGATGCAGGCGATGCTGAAGCGCGATAGTTCTTGCAGCGTGCGTAGGTGGTCGGTCATAAACTCCGGCCCGGTGGCGCAGTTGAAACCGACCCACAGCAGTTCCCGGTGCGCTAACGACGTGTAGAGCGCCTCTGCATCCTGCCCGGCCAGCAGCGTGCCCATCGGCTCGATGGTGCCCTGCACGGCGACCGGCACATCGCTGTTCAGCTCGGCCTGCGCGCGGTCGATGCCTTCCAGCCCCGCCTTGATGTTGATGGTGTCCTGGCTGGTTTCCAGGAGCAGCACGTCCGCCCCGCCCTCAATCAAGCCGGCTGCCTGCTGGTGGTAATCGGCGGCCAACTCATCAAACGTCATCCCACCCGTCACCGAAATGGTGCGGGTGGTAGGGCCCATGGCGCCAGCCACGAACCGGGGTCTTTTCGGTTCCGACACCGTAATCTGGTCTGCGACAAGGCGGGCGATTTCGGCCCCTTCCCGATTGATCCGACGGGCGTATTCCGCCAGGTCGTATTCCCCGAGCACCAGGGCCGTGCCGCCGAAGGTGTTAGTTTCCACGATGTCCGCGCCCGCCAGCAGGTAGCCTCGGTGGATGTCGGCGATCACATCCGGACGGGTGATATTCAGGTATTCGTTGCAGCCTTCGTAGTCGGCGCCTCCGAAATCATCCGGGCCCAAACCCCTCGCCTGAATTTGCGTTCCCATCGCCCCGTCGATGATCAGAATCCGTTTCTGAAGGAGCGATTTCAGTTCATTGATACGTTCTAAAGAGTCCATAAATCCCAATC
The DNA here is from genome assembly GCA_009840165.1 of Chloroflexota bacterium. Lineage (GTDB taxonomy): Bacteria > Chloroflexota > Dehalococcoidia > Lucifugimonadales > UBA3495 > Bin87. Next base: position 44,535 of record VXOG01000111.1, on the reverse strand, counting down.
TTTTGTGCGGTAAATCACAATCAAGGCTACCGTGATTGGGCAAACGTGTCAAACTTGGCATCCTAGCGCAACGCGTCAAGGCGCTGGAAAATGGTTTGCCGGCTATGAATCCGGCTAGGCAAGCGGTGCGGTTGCGTAAAACGCCTGCTGGACTTCTTCCGGCAGATCGATTGCAATGAAGCAGTCGGCGGGGAATAAGTAATCTTCCTCGGACTCATCGATAACCCGAATCCAGTTGAATGATGCCGCATCGTCATCGGGAAGCGTCCGGTAGATTTTGTGAACCACCAAATCTTCCGGCCAGTCGCCACTGTCTATACAGAGAACGAACTTTGTGACCATAGTAATCACCTAGAATAATCGCTTGACTTTAATGCGCCGCCTGCCGATACCATGGGCTTCGTACCAATGCACCTCAGCGTCGTGAATTGTACCATCGCTCAAACGCACCGTCGCAATTCCTTTTCGCTTGCGCCAGTTGCCGTGGCCATAGCTACGGCGCAAGCTCCCAATTACACGGATAGAGTTGCCAGTTGCTATTGTTTCAATATCCGTTATTGGGCCGATGATTTCAAAACGAGGCATTTGAAGGTCGTCGGGATTTTAAAGTAGCGTACCTGTCGCTTGATAGGCGAGTGCTACGGCTATCAGTCCCTACCCGAAATACCGCGCCAGTTCCTCCCGGTTCCGTTCCAGCCAGGCCACGTTCAGCGCGATGCGCTCCAACGCCTGTCGGATCGTTCGCTCGGCCGCCGGCGTCGGATGCGCTTCAAAGAACGCCTCGACGTCGTCTCGCTTCTCGTTGGTGGTGAATGAATTGGTGATGGCAACCAACCGCATCAATCCGAATCCGCCGCCGCCGTAGCGCCGGTCAAATTCATCCCATTGTTCTTTCAGGAATTCCCAGGCGAGGTCCCGACCCTGGTTGTTGGCCGCCACTGCCGACACCACGAAAATAGTGTCCTGCAACCTCACGTCGTCGCTCAGCGAGCGGTCCAGCGTCTCCCTCAAAAGGTCCTGCTGCTGGAACCGGGCCAACGACATCAACAGACGAATCTTCTCTTCGTGCAACTCCGCCGCCCGCTCCAACTCCCAAATGCGGTCGTACACGGCTTGGTCGCCTTCCTGCGCCACCAGGCTGAACACGACGCCACGCAGGTCGGGGCGCACATTGGCCGCGTCAGCCTGGTACCGGTCAAATAACTCCTGGGCCTGCGTAATAACCGCCGGGTCGCCGTAAACACCGGCCTGGCTAAGCACAGTGGATCTCAGCAGCGAGTCAAGGTGCCCTTCGCCGGGTTGTGGCTCCCAACCCGAACGCTGCGCGGCGGGGGCGAACAACTGGCGACCGAAAGCCCGGAAAGCATCCAGGCAGGGCTCATCAGCAATTAGACCCTCAATCTCCCGCAAGTTCGTCGCCAGATCGCTCCATACCGAGGCGTCGCTTTCGTTTTGATACGCTTCTGCCAACGTCAGGAACCGCGTTACCGGCAGCAAGCCGGCTTTGGCCAATGCGTAAGCATCGTTCTGAATCCCCAAACGGTCCGTAGCCGGCAGTATCCGGTTTTCTATCACCGGAACCAGCCTGTCCCAGTCTGCATCGGTGTAGTTGACCCGATAGAACCCGGTTTGCTCCGGGTTCACTTTGAACCAGTCCGGTTCGGACGGCGTTTCCACCCCAACCGTTCCGGTAGCGGCGTTGACCAGCGTGGCCGTAAGCCCGGCTCCTTCGGCCGCAACCGTCAGCGGAACCGGCCAGACCTGCTCCTCGTCCTCTCCGTCATCGCCGTCCCCCAACACCGAATCGAACACGAACCGTTCCTGCTTCACCTCCAGCGTGAGGCCGCTATCCGTAGCGGTTGCCGCAACGTCCAGCACCGGGTAGCCCATCTGGCCGGTCCAGCTGCTCATAATGGTGTTCACCGGCTGGCCCGAAGACTCCTCCAGCGCCGTCCAAAGGTCGGTGGTGCGGGCATTGGCGTAGGAGTGACGATTCAGGTAGATATTCAACCCGGTTCGGAAACTGCTGGGGGTCAGGAAGTGCTCCAGCATCCGTAGCACCGAGCCGCCCTTGCTGTAGCTGATGGCGTCGAACAGTTGGCTCACTTCCGCCGGATTCACCACCTCCTGCTCGATGGGATGCGAGTTTTTCAAACTGTCCAGGTTGAAGGCCCGGTTGGTATCCATGTTGACGAACTGGGTCCACATCGACCATTCGGGGAAAAGCCAGTCCACCGCCTTGGTGCCTACCCACGTGGCGAAGCTCTCGTTGAGCCATAGGTCGTCCCACCACTCCATGGTCACCAGGTCGCCGAACCACATGTGAGCCATCTCATGGGCCACCACCTCGGCCACCCTCTGCCGCGTCCCCGCCGACGAGTTGGCCGGGTCCACCAGCAGCGCCGTCTCCCGGTACGTTACGCAACCCCAGTTCTCCATCGCGCCGGCAGCGAAGTCCGGGATAGCCAGGTGATCCAGCTTGGGCAGCGGGTACGGAATCCCGAAGTAATCGTTGAAGAACGACAGCAGCTTGACCGACGTGTCCAGCGCGAACTGCCCCTGCTCTTCCTTGCCCCGGGTCATCCATATCCCGACCACGGTGCCGTCCGCCGCTTCTTTCTCAATATGCGTGAGATCTCCGATGACGAACGCCAGCAGGTAGGTGGACATTATCGGAGTGGTATCAAACTTCACCGTCTTGACGCCGGGCGAGTCTCCGCCCCGTTCCTCGATGATCGGAGTGTTGGAAACTGCCTCCATGTCTTCAGGCACGTTCAAAGTAACCTGGAACGTGGCCTTCACGGCCGGCTCGTCCCAGCAGGGCAACGCCCGGCGAGCGTCGGTTGCCTCAAATTGAGTGGTGGCCAGGTAGGCGGTTTCTCCTTCTGGGTTGGTGTATTGGCTGCGGTAGAACCCGCGCAGCTTGTCGTTTAACTCGCCGGTGAACTTCATGCGCAGATACTGGCGCCCGACCAATCCGTCGGGAGCTGTTTCGGCCAAGGTGATCGTGGCCGTTTCTGCGTCCGCGTTGTAGGAAATACCGGATGCCGCTTGTTCGTGCTCCCCGTCGCCGTCCGTCCAACCCACCAACGCCGATTCGATGTCGATCTCAGCGCAATTCAGAAGTATTTCCGTGGTGCCGGGCTCCATATTTACCGTTATGTCCACATCGCCTGCGAACGTGAAATCATCGAAATTCGGCGTCAAAGTAAGATCGTAATGAGTAGGGCGAACGTTGTCGGGCAGCACAACGGCTTCAGCGGACGGCATGGGGTTTCCTCCGGGATTGCTGTTTGTTCGGGAATGCCGCGCCAGTTTATCATAACGGCTGCTCCGGACACCCAACGCCGGCGAGATTGGGCGCTCCCGTCCACCCCGTGAGCCTTCCACCTTTTGCTTGTGCGCCGCCTGCTATTAGGGAATAATAGGCGCGGCCATAATCGCTTATGTTCACTTTGCCATAAGCGTCTGAGGAACAGCCAAACCGCGATAAACTCGCGAACATGTTCGGTTCAACGGAGCAAAGGTCGAATGCACCACGAAGCATTGCTGTCTCTGGGTCTTTTGGTGATCGTAACAAAGCTTGCGGAGGGCGTTTTCCGCCGCTTGCGGCTGAATGCAATTGTCGCCTACGTAACCGCCGGATTATTGCTGGGTCCGGTTATGGAATTGTCGGGCGTTTGGTCCATTGACTCCTCCGGCCACCTGGAACTGCTGCTCACCCTCGGAGTGTTTATATTCTTCTTCCTGATCGGACTCGACGAAATCGACATATCCAGCTTTATGGCAACCCTCCGGGGCCATTATTTCCTGACCGCCATACTCTCGGTGATCCTGTCCATGGGTATCTCCATGCTGGTAACCACTGATTGGGTTTTTGACTTTGGACTCAGCCTGAACTTTACAGAAGCCGTGGCGTTGGCCGGGGTTTTGTCCATGACCAGCCTCGGCATAGTAGCCAAAGTGCTCTCCGATGAAGGTCGCCTCAAGGAACCGCTTGGCCTACAGATCTTTACCGTCGTGGTCATCGCGGAAGTGATCACTCTGCTGCTTATTGGGTTCAGCATCGGTGAGCACGCTCACGAGTTGTCGGTCACCGGCATTCTGATTTTGCTGGGCAAAATCGCGGGTTTTGCAGTGGTTTCGTGGGTATTGTCCTCCCGGGTCCTGCCGCCTATGGTCTCTCTGCTCCAGCGTTTGATTCAGGTGCCCCAGTTATCCCTCGGGCTGCTGATCGGCATTCTGTTCCTGATGGTGTACGGCGCGGAGCTAATGGGCCTGCACGGTTCCCTGGGTGCCCTTCTGTTTGGCGCTGCGCTCTCTGGACTGTCCTACCAGGCCCGTCGCGAGATCATTCCCGGACTCCGCAGCGTCGCCGAAGGATTCTTCGTTCCCCTGTTCTTCGCGTCTGCGGGACTCCATTTCAGTTTCTCGTTCGTAACTCTGAATCCGTGGACAATGCTTGCGCTTGCGCTGGTTCCGCTCATCGGCAACTTTATCGGAGCCTTCATCGGCGCATACGTAGCCCGTCTCACCGTGCCGTATGCCGTGGCTTCCGGCCTTATGGGCAAGGGCGTGGCGGAAATCGCTTTGTTGCTGGTTCTGTGGGAAACCGGAACCATCGACGAGGTTGTGTTCTCGTTCCTGGTGCTGGTGATGTTCTGCTACATTCTATTTATGCCTCCGGTCATCACTTTCGCCGTCGGCCGCGCCAGCCGCAAACCCGATCTCCCGACCCACCTGGACGATATTCCCTCTGGTGTGGTCGGATTCGCCCTGGATAACATCACCGTGGATCACATCCTGGACCGTTCTCACAACCATCCTGGCCCTTCAGTCACGGTTCGCGAATTCACCGAGCGATGGATTGTGCCGCATCAGCACGACTACGTGGTGGCGGAAAAAGGCGCTTTTGTGGGAGTAGTTTCGCTGGAAATGTTGCGATACTTGCCCAAGGGCGCTTGGGGCAGGACCCCTCTCAACGACGTATTGCGGACGCAGTCTCCCACGGCGGGCCCCGACGAGCACGTCGAGGACGTCCTGCACCGCATGTCAGAGAATTCCGTCTCCGTAATTCCTATCGTGGAAGAAGATTCGGACAAATTTTTAGGAGCCGTCACCAGTAACGACATCGTAGAGCTGATGACCCAGGAAGCAACGGGTGCGCACTAGCTCCGGCGTTCCGGTAGAGTGCCCAGACACCCACTTTGCCAACAAGTGAACATGAACGCCATCATCTCCCGACTGCTGCCCATCCCGGCGCTATTCGCCATAATCGCCGCCTTGATCGCAGCGGGCGGAACCGCGTCGGCTCAGCCGTCGCCGGCAGCGCCCCAGAATGTAAACGTCGCCAACGGCCCGTACCCCGGCGAAGTCGTCTTTACCTGGACCGAAGTTGCCGGCGTATCCACCTACCGCGTCGGTTGGCTGGCCGTTGAGGATTACCAGGACTACCGCGACAATGACGTCTGGAAGCAGAAATTCGCCTACTCGGACGTCATAGCCGCCTCCACCTACACCGTCGCCCGTCTGACTCCCGGTATCGAATATTACTTCATCGTGTGCCGGAAAGCCGCGGATGACTCCCTCGCCTGCTCCGACTGGCGAACCCTCCTGCTTGACGACCATCCATTGGCCTGTCCTGCCTACCGGACAACCGGGTCCGTCGAAACCGACCGCGAAGCTTTGATCGCTCTCTACAATGCTACCGACGGCTCGAATTGGATAATCAATACCAACTGGTTAAGCGACCTTCCGCTGAACGAATGGTATGGCGTAATCACCAACGCGACGGGCGAGTGACCGAACTGCACCTCTACACTTTTGACGGAAGCAAGCCTTGGTACGACATGAATGGTAGCCATACCGGAAACGGCTTGGTGGGCTCTATACCCAGGGAACTGGGCAACCTTACCGAGTTGGAGACCCTGGATCTCGAGAGCAACCAGTTGACCGGTCCCATTCCTCGGGAGCTGGGCAACCTCGTCAGCTTGCATCGGCTGGACCTCAGAGGAAATTGGTTGGCCGGACCGATGCCAGATGAACTCGGCACCCTCTATAGCTTGGAGTATCTAGACCTTGGTTACAACCGGTTTACCGGCCCAATACCAATGAGACTTGGCAACATCGACAACTTGGCATATCTGGAACTCAGCGGCAATCAACTAACTGGCCCGATCCCTGCGGAACTGGGCAACATCGCCGACTTGCGTAATCTGCGCCTCCTCAACAACCAGTTGACCGGCCCGATACCGCTAGACTTGGCGAATCTCTCCAACTTGCGGAGTCTGTACCTCAGCAACAACCAACTGACCGGGTGCATACCTTCAGAATTGCAGGATGTGTTGTTCAACGACTTCATGCAACTTGGTATGCCCTTCTGCCAGTTCGAACTCGCCGAGAACGGCGCAACAACAGCTGACCGCAACGCCTTGATCGCTCTGTTCAATGCTACTGGCGGACCAGACTGGACGGACAATACCAACTGGTTAAGCGACCGTCCGTTGGACGAATGGTACGGCGTGACCGCCAACGCTAACGGGCGCGTAATCGCCCTGAAACTCTATAGTCAGGACTCGTTACCTTCTCCTTTCTCATTGCCAGGCGAAACCAATGGCAGCGGATTGACCGGCTATTTACCGCCGGAGCTGGCGAATCTCTCCAAACTGGAACGGCTGGAACTTGGCGGCAACGGATTGACCGGCACGATACCGCCCGAATTGGGCAACCTTGCCAACCTGAGAACTTTATACCTATCCAACAACAAACTGAATGGTTCCATTCCCACGGAGTTAGGCAATCTTACCAACTTGAAGCAACTGTCCCTGCAAACCAACCAGTTGAGCGGCCCGATACCGTCGGAGGTGAGCAACCTCCATGACTTGAAGGATCTGAACCTCAGCAACAATCAGCTTAGCGGCCCGATACCTCCGGAACTAGGAAGCCTCGCTGACGTTGAGAATCTGGTCTTGAGTGGCAATCAGTTGACCGGCCCTATTCCTACGGAATTGAGTAACCTCACCAAGGTGAAATGGCTGTTCCTCGGTAACAACCGGCTGACTGGCCCCGTACCCCCGGAGTTTGGCAACCTCTACAATTTGAAGAACTTGAACCTCAGTAACAACCAGCTAACTGGCTCAATACCCCAGGAACTGGGCAACCTACCCAACTTGGACCATCTGGTCATACATGGCAACCAGCTAACTGGTTCGATCCCCCCGGAGTTGAGCAATCTCCTTAAACTTGGCGGCCTGTACCTCGGTGACAATCGCTTGACTGGCGCTATACCCCCCGAATTAGGCAACCTGCCTAACTTGAGCAACCTGTCTCTCTATGCCAACCAGTTAACCGGGCCGATCCCTCCCGAGTTGGGGAGATTCCCCAACTTGAACAGCATTTACCTCTTTGGCAACCAATTGACTGGCCCGATCCCACCGGAGCTAGGCAGCCTATCTAGCTTGAGCATCCTGAGCCTTGGCGGCAATCAATTGACCGGCCCGATACCTACGGAGTTTGGCAAGCTCTTCAACTTGCGAGAGTTGAGCCTCAACGTTAACCAGTTGACCGGTCCCATACCGCCGGGGCTGGGCAACCTAGCCTACTTGGAGTCTCTGAATCTCAGTTGGAACGAGTTGACCGGTTCCATACCCGCAGAGTTGGGTAACCTACCCTACTTGGAACAGCTGCACCTAAGCAATAACTTACTGACCGGGTGCATACCGGGGAGTTTAAGGAGCGTGGAGCGTAGCGACCTCACCCAACTCGGCCTGCCTTTTTGCCAGTCCGTGTTTACTGGAACGTCAGGGGACACCGATACTGACCGCGACGCTCTGATCGCTCTTTACCATGCCACGGATGGGCCGAATTGGGTGTTCAACACCAACTGGCTGAGCAACCGCCCACTGGGCGAATGGTACGGCGTAACCACCGACTCCAATGGGCGAGTAACCGAACTGCACCTCTATACCTTGAACGGAAACGAGCCTTACCCGGGTAATGGTAGTCACACCAGCAATGGGCTTGCCGGTTCGATACCTCCGGAACTAGGCGACATTGCCAATTTGCGAACGTTACAGCTCGCATACAATCAGCTGACCGGCCCTATACCCCCAGAATTAGGCAACCTTGCCTACCTGCGGGAGTTGTCCGTCAGTAACAACCAGTTAACCGGCGCAATTCCTCCAGAGTTAGGCGATATCACCTACTTGGAATCGCTGTTCCTCCATCGCAACGAGTTAACTGGCTCTATCCCCCCTGAGCTAGGCAACCTCTCGTATTTACGAGTGTTGTGGCTCGGCGGCAATCGGTTGACCGGGTGTGTGCCCATACCATTACAGGAAGTGGAGAATAACGACCTCGACGGGCTCGGCTTGCCTTTCTGCCAGTGAACCGAAACCCAAACGGCAAATAGGCGACGACTCTACCACCGCAAGTCAGCCCGCAGCCTCAGCCGGTCCTAATTCTTCGCAGTGCTATAATACTCGCGCCGTATTGTGATTTTCGGGCGCGCGGTCGCGTGTCCCCTGTTTGAGGAGGATTGAAATTGGCCCCCCGAACCATGTTCGAAAAAATCTGGGATGCCCACGTCGTACACGAAGAGCCGGGGCAGCCGTCGCTCATCTACATCGACCTGCATCTGGTCCATGAGGTAACTTCGCCCCAGGCCTTCGATGGCCTCCGCATGGCCGGCCGACAGGTGCGCCGCCCCGATCTCACCGTCGCCACCGCCGACCACAACACCCCCACCTGGGAACTGACCCGCCCCATCGAGGACCAGATCTCCAAGGCCCAACTCGATGCGCTGGACCGCAACGCCGCCGAGTTCAACCTGCCCTTCTACTACGATCGTTTCAGCGAGAACCAGGGCATCGTCCACGTCATCGGGCCTGATCTCGGCTACACGCTGCCCGGCAAGACCGTGGTGTGCGGCGACAGCCACACCTCCACCCACGGCGCCCTGGGCTGTTTCGCTGTTGGCATCGGTACCTCCGAAGTGGAGCACGTGCTGGCGACCCAAACCCTGCGGCAGTTCAAACCCAATACGATGGAAGTCCGCGTGGACGGAGAACTTCCCCACGGCGTGACCGCTAAGGACGTCATCCTCGGCATCATCGGCCACATGGGTGTCAACGGCGGCACCGGACACGTCATCGAATACACCGGCGAGGCCATCCGCAACCTGTCCATGGACGGGCGCATGACGGTCTGCAACATGAGCATCGAGGGCGGCGCCCGCGCCGGCATGATCGCCCCCGACGAAACCACCTTCGAGTACGTCCGCACCCGACCCTACGCCCCCAAGGGCGCGGAGCTTGAGGCCAAGATCGAAGAGTGGCGCGGACTGCCCACCGACTCCGGCGCAAGCTATGACCGTACCATTGTAATCAACGCCGCCGACTTGGCGCCCTTCGTCACCTGGGGCACCAAGCCCGACATGGTGGCGCAGATCACCGACCGGGTCCCCGACCCTGCTTCCTTTGAGACCACCGCAGAACGCGAGGCCGCCGAGCGCGCGCTGGAGTACATGGGCTTGGAGCCTAACCAGCGCATTGAGGACATCAGGATCGACCGCGTGTTCCTGGGCGCGTGCACCAACGCTCGCATCGACGACCTGCGCGCCGCCGCCAACGTGATTCGGGGCCGGCAGGTCAATTCCGACGTGTACGCCATGGTCGTCCCGGGCTCCGCGCGGGTCAAAGCACAGGCCGAAGCGGAAGGGCTCGACCAAGTATTCAAGGACGCCGGTTTCGACTGGCGCGTGGCGGGCTGCTCGATGTGTCTCGGCATGAACCCCGACATTCTGGATCCCGGCCAGCGCTGCGCTTCGACCTCCAACCGCAACTTTGAGGGTCGGCAGGGCAGAGGCGGCCGTACCCATCTGGTCAGCCCCGAAATGGCCGCCGCCGCCGCCATCGCCGGCCACTTCGTGGATGTGCGCGATTTCTAGACACCATGCGCCTGTCTCCCTCTCCCTCGATGGGAGAGGGTCGAGCTGAGGATGATCTACCAAAACAGAGGTAAAGACAAATGGAACCCTTCGTCAAATTGGAAGGCGTTGTAGCGCCCCTGGACGCCGTCAACGTTGACACCGACATGATCATTCCGGCCGTGTACCTGAAGAGCATCGAGCGCACTGGCTTCGGCCAATATCTGTTCGACCGCTACCGGTACAACGACGACCGGTCTGAGAACCCCGATTTTCTACTCAATCAGGACGCTTACCGCAGCGCCAAAATCCTGGTATCCGGCCCCAACTTCGGCTGCGGCTCTTCACGGGAACACGCACCCTGGGCGTTGGAAGACTACGGCATCCGCTGCATCATAGCTCCCAGCTTCGCCGACATCTTCTTCAACAACTGCTTCAAGAACGGCGTATTGCCGCTCATCCTGCCCGAATCTGACGTGCGCCGGATCATGGACAAGGCCAAGGAGGCCCCTGGTTTCCAGATCACCGTCGATCTGGAAGGCATGCAGGTTCGCGACGGCGACGAGGAAATCGTGGTCGATTTCGAGGTTGACGAATTCCGCCGCTACTGCCTGCTCAACGGCCTGGACGACATCGGGCTAACCTTGCAGCATGAGGGCGCCATCGCCGCCTTCGAAGCCCAGCAAAGCTGAATAAAGCGGCAAGCCTGAAATCAGCAGGGGCGAATCCCTCTTTGGCGGATCCGCTCCTACTGCGTTGCGGCTGCATCCCTCAACCACGTTAACCGCTGCGATTCAATCCTCATCCCTATCGGCAGCAAGGAATTCAGCGTCACCAGTAACTGCCCGGCCTCTAGGCAGGCTTCCTCATACGTGCCTCTGCGCATCTGCCCGGCGTGTTCCAGCGTGTGCAGGTCTCGAACGTACTGTAACCGTTCCGCTATCTTGAGTTCAGGGCGGGTTTCATCCAAACGTCCGATGATCGGATTCATGACGTTGGCTCGCCCAGTAACGAAATCGCTGTTACCCCTCTCAATCACACCGATAGCGGTAGTCATAGCCACCAGTGCGTCCCATACCAACCCGCCGACCGCCGGACGCTTGTACGTATCAGTGTAGGCGATGCTGCTTTCAATATCCTGCGCGATTTGCAAACAGGTCTCAGCGATGTTTGCGAACGTTGACGCTAGTAACTCTCTAGGGCGCAGCAATTCCCTTCACTATCTTGCGCGCGCAAGCCATGTGCCAGTACCACGCATCATCCTGGTCCTCCGACAGCCACAACTTTGACCAGCAACCGTCACCCAGGTCGGTTACCGACTTGTAGCCTGCAACCAGTGAGTCATCCTCGCGTTTCTTTGCCAGTTTGACGATGGCAGTTTGCGGATCGCCTCCCGCGTTCAACACCGTATCCGCGTACCACTCTATCGTTTCCTTCACGATTTCTGCCGCCCGGTCCGGCTCTACGGGATACAAAGCGGCGGCCAGGTCAATCCCCCGGTTCGCGATTGCCATAGGCGACATATATTCCGCTGATACTGTCTCGGTTTTCTGTATAGCCATTGCGCAACTCCCTTTGCTTACTCTCCAATTCCGAACCGCTCCCGCACTCGTTCGGCGTAGTTCGTTTCATACCTCTGCATCCTGCCCTGCCGCACCTGCTCGTCCAGCGACGGCCGACGCACGCCGCGCGGCGTCAACGGCGTGTAGCCGATCACGTTGGACTCTTCGAGCGCCACGATTTCGTGGTCCGTTTTGCCCAGCAGCCCCGCGAGTATCTGCCGATTGTGCTGACCCATGATCGGCGCCGCTTGGGGCGGGCCCGCCGGCGTGTCCGACAATTTCCACGGGCGGCCCGCGTAAGGCAGCGGCGGCATCCCGGTATCGGGATGATGCTCCACCACTTCGTAGAATCCACGCTCCTTCAGGTGTTCATTGAACAGCAGGTCCTCGCTGTCCATCACCGCGCCGGCGGCGACACCTTCGGCCTGCAACTTCGCCATTAACTCATGGTTGTCGTGGGTCCGGGTTTCAAACGCCAGCATCGTGTCCAACTCTTCCCGATGCCGAATTCGGCGCAGCACGTCGCTATACCGTTCGTCCGCCGCCCAGTCCGGCCGTCCCATGACGCGACACAACGCATACCACGCCTCGTCGCTGCCAATGGCGATGGCAATCCACCGGTCATCTCCGGCGCACGGGTAGCATCCATGGGGAGACATGGCCGGGTCCTCGTTGCCCATCCGTTCTTCCACCCGACCGTTCACTGTCCAGTCCAATAGGGCCTCTGGAATCGTCGCGCTGCACGTCTGCGTCTGCGACACGTCGATGAACTGGCCTTGTCCCGTGTTCAGCCGGTGCATCAACGCCAGCATCACGGCGGCAACCGTGTGCTCTCCGGCGGTGTAGTCGGTGTACGGAATTTCCGACATCATCGGCCCGCCGCCCTTGTAGCCCGTCATGTAAGCCAGACCCGCCGCGCCTTCGGTGGCCGGCCCGGTCGCGCCGAAGTTCGACCACGGCCCATCGAATCCGTATCCGGTGGACGACACCATGATTATGTCAGACCTGATCTTCTTCAGGTCCGTGTATTCCAACGCGAAGTTGCGGATTACCCGCGGCGTGAAGTTTTCGGCGAACACGTCGGCGACGGCGATCAAGTCGCGCAGCACTTCCCTCCCCTCGTCGCGGCTTAAATCTAGCGTTAGCCCCAGCTTGTTGCGGTTCTGCTCGTAGAAGTTCGCGCCTCGATTCCAAAACTCCCCATCCACGTCGTTGTGATACAGCGAGTCCGTACGGTAGCTTTCCAGCCGTTGCACCGACTCCAGGCGGATGACTTCCGCGCCCATATCGGCCAGCCACTTCATTGCCGACGGTATGGCGATCAGCTGCCCCATCTCGACGATGCGTACACCCCGCAACGGTCCAGCCATGTTAGATCACCTCCGATGCGGCCAGGTAAGCCATTCCCTGTGCGTCGTACCCCAACGAACCCAGCACCTCACCGTTGTGCTGGCCGAGCGCCGGGGCGGTCGAATTCACCGCCCAGGGCGAACTGCTCATCAGGAAAGGCGCGCCCGGGAACGTAATCTCACCCAGTTCCGGATGCTCCACCGGCTGGTAGTAACCGCGCGCCTGTATCTGTGGGTTCTCAATGGTTTCGGCGGGCGAGTCTATCACGCCGTAAATGAACCGCTTCTCGTGGGCCGCATAGAAGATGTCCCGCTTCTGCTTAGTGGCGAATATCTCGTCCAGTATCTCGCCCAACGCCTCGGCGTTTACCAGCCGTGCCGATGCGTTCTCGAACCGGGGATCGTCCAACTGGGGAGCATCAAGGAAATCTACGAGGATCTGCCAGTTCAACCCGGCGCCGATTCCCGGGTTAGGCAGCACGTACCCATCCGACACCGCGCGCAGCCGCGTCAGGTCGCCGGTGTGGTTGGGCTGCCGGCGCCGTACCGCGCCCAGGTAGGTGTAGTTGTTGATGACGTCCCGCAGCGCCGATGCGATGCTTTCCTGAATGGACACGTCCACTCGTTGCCCTTGACCGGTGAGCCGCTGGTGGTACAGCGCCATCAGCGTCGCCGACGCCAGGTTGGTGCCCGCCTTGAACTGCGCTTGGTTCATTGCGTGCTTCAACGGTTCCCGGTCGTAAGCCCCGAAGATATACATCAGCCCGCCCAGCGCGTACTCTACAATCTCGGTCGCCCGATAATCCCGCCACGGCCCCGTCTGGCCGAAGTTGGACGCCGACGCTACTACCAGGCGCGGATTGTGCCCCCGTAGCGTCTCGTAATCCAACCCCAGCGATGGCATCACGCGAGGCGCGAAATTCTCCACCAAAGCGTCGGCGTCCGCCAGCAGTTCCAGCAGAATACCGCGCCCCTCCTCCGATTTCAGATTCAGCGTGATGCTGCGCTTGTTGGTGTTCAGGTACAGGAACGGCAGGCTCTTTTCCTGGTGCGGTTCGTCGTGGAAGAACGGCGGCAACCGGCGAGCTGGATCCCCGCCGGGCCTCTCGATCTTCAGCACGTCGGCCCCGAAATCGGCCAACAGCTTGGTGGCGTATGGGCCGGCGATGTGGTGGGTCAGGTCGATAACCCTGACGCCGGCCAAAGCTCCGCTGGTCAATATCAAACTCCCATTTCGATTTTCGCAGTCATTCTAGCCCTGTATCCCTGCCGGCACAATCAAGGTGGCAGGGCCTTTTCAAAGTCGAGGGCGGCGGACTTTCATCCAAACCCGTCATTCCGGCGAAAGCCGGAATCCAGGACATCCTGAGCACAACGGCTTTCTGGATTCCCGCTTGCGCGAGAATGACGGATTAACTTTGAAAAGGCCCTGTCAAACTGGATCACCCTCTTGACAATGCCGAACGTATGAGTCCATAATGGCGACACGCGCGTTGGAACTTATAGTCTATTCTGTCCTGTCCAGAGGTGATAACCAAGGTCGTACACGGCCAACCCGTCAGAATCCGAAATCGCATACCCGCTCTCGCCAGGACCAGCGTCCGGTCAATATCTAACCGGCGTGGTCGCAACGGGGCCAGCGCCTGCTCACACGCTGGGCGTCCGTCGCATTCGCCTCTCCATCTACTCCCGGAGAGGATTGGGTGAGGGATTCCTTCCTTGCCCGTGCGCCGTCCGCCAAACCTTGAGTGAGCAAAAACCCATGCGTAACCCCTCGGCCGTGGGGCTGACAACGACCACCGGAAACATCACCTCTGGCAGACACTAACACCCTAACAGGAGGAATCCCTATCTAATAGGAGGAATCCCTATCGAAATTCCCCCGTAAAGTCCTGCGATCACTCGCTGTCAATGATCTGGCAGGGGCGGTTACATTGGCTGCCCTTGCAACCAGACCAATCCCGCTGCGGTGCTATACTCTTGGGTATCCGAACGCCGGCTGCGAATTCGCCCGCCGGCGCCGCAACTGAGGTTTTATCGTGCAGACCATTGACGCTATCGCAGAAATTTTGAAACGGGAGGGTGTTGAATACCTGTCCTGCTTCCCCACCACTCCCGTAATCGAGGCCTGCGCCGCCGCCGGCATCCGTCCCGTCATCTGCCGCCAGGAGCGCGTGGGCGTTGGCATCGCCGACGGTTACAGCCGCGTAACCAACGGCCGGCCGCCCGGCGTGTTCGCCATGCAGTACGGTCCCGGCGCCGAGAACGCCTACTCTGGCGTGGCTACGTCATTCTCCGACTCCGTGCCCATCCTGCTGCTTCCCCTGGGACACCCCCGCGAACGCCAGGGCGTCTTTCCCATGTTCGACTCCATAGAGAGTTTTGCCAGTGTCACCAAGCACCTGGAACGCCTCAACCTGTCTGGCAGCACCAGCCAGGTTATGCGCCGCGCCGTTAACGCCCTCTACACCGGCCGGCCCGGCCCCTCCATGATCGAGATTCCCGCCGACGTGGCGCTGGAAGAGGTGTCCGAGGAAGCGTTCTACTGGGGCGGCAACGTGCGCCGTTCCGCCTCCCAGGCCGACCCCGACGACGTTGAAGCCGCGGCCCGCGCCCTGTGCTCCGCCACCTACCCGGTCATCCACGCCGGCCAGGGCGTCATGTACGCCGAGGCCACCGACGAACTGGTGGAGCTGGCCGAACTGCTGTCGGTTCCGGTTATGACAACCCTGCTGGGCAAGAGCGGATTCCCGGAACATCACCCCCTGGCCCTGGGCAGCGGTTCCGGCGTGATGTCGGGGACGGTGTATCACTTCATGCGCCGCGCGGACGTAATCTTCGGCGTGGGCTGCAGCTTCACAAAGCACGGCATGTCCATGAACCTGCCGGCCGGCCGCACCCTGATCCAGAACACCAACGATCCCCGCGACCTCAACAAGGACTACGACGTTCAGTTCCCCGTAATCGGCGACGCCAAGCTGGCCCTCCGCCAGATGATCGAAGCGTGCCGCGAAATCATCGGCGACAACCGCCGCAACAACGCCGAAGTCACCGGCGAGATCGAGTCCGTCCGCAATGCCTGGCTAGCCGAGTGGCGGCACAAGACCACCGATGCCGGCCCGCTGGTCAACCCCTACCGAGTCATCACCGACTTTCAGCAGGCTGTACCCTCAGACCAAGCCATCATCACCCACGACTCCGGCAGCCCCCGCGATCAGATTACTCCCTTCTACCGCTCCGGCGGGCCGCGCAGCTATCTGGGTTGGGGCAAATCCCACGGCCTCGGTACCGGCTTGGGCCTGGTCATCGGTGCGAAACTGGCCGCGCCCGACAAGATGTGCGTCAACTTTATGGGCGACGCCGCTTTCGGCATGGTGGGCCTGGACTTCGAGACTGCCGTGCGCAGCGGCGCGCCCATCACCACCGTCGTGCTCAACAACTCCACCATGGCCGTGGAAACCGGCGCGATGCAGCGTTCCCATGATCTCTACAACACCCGCGACCTGGGCGGCAACTACGCCGACATGGGCCGGGCCATGGGCGGATACGCCGAGCGCATCACCGATCCTAACGAAATCATCCCCGCATTCCAGCGCGCCCGCCGCCAGAATGAAGACGGCAACGCCGTCCTGCTGGAATTCATCACCAACGAGGAGATAGACTATTCCCACAAGCGCGCGTTTTAATGCCGGCCGCTCCGTTGCGCCCTACATCGACCGGGCCAGGGACTTGCTCAATCTGAACCGCTCTGACGAGGCCCTGGCCGAGTTGGACGTAGCCGCGCTCATCGATTCCGATGACGCAGCAGTGCGGACTTGCCGCGCCGAAGCCCTGTCCCGGTTGCGTCGCTGGCAAGCCGCCATTGCTGAGTTGGACATCGCCCTCCGTATGAACCCGGATGACCCGTCGGCGTGGTCCCTGCGTGGCGCGGTCAACCTCGAGCTGGGCCGCTGGTCAGACGCCGAATCCGACTGCACCCGCGCCCTTGCTCTCGGCGCCGGTCATGCCGACGCTTGGAAAACGCGGGGCGTCGCGCGCTACCGGCTGGGTCTCTTGGAGGCCGCAGTTGCCGATTTCACGCAAGCCCTGTCCCTGTCCGCCGACAACGCCGAAACCCTCTACCGGCGCGGCCTGGCTTTGCGGGATGCCGGTGACAACCACCGGGCCGTCGCAGATTTCACCGCCGCCATCACGCTGTACGAGCGCTACACCGAAGCTTACGTAGCGCGCGGCAAGGCTTATGCCAACCTGGGTGATATGAGCGCCGCCCGCTCTGATTGGGCGCTAGCCGCCCAGATGCTGCACCAATCCCACTAACCCCTATCAATCTCCTCTCCCCCGGTGGGAGAGGGTTAGGGTGAGGGGAATCCATCCGGAGGCCCAAAATGACCGAACTGAAATCCCGCTACCTGTTCATCGCCAGCATGGACATCGACCCCGACCGTGAGGCTCTGTTCAACGACGTGTACAACAGCGAACACTGCCCGCTGCTCAACCAGGCTCCCGGCGTGATCGGAGTAACCCGCTACGAAACCCAGCGCCTTGTCATGGCCATGGGCGGCGAAGTCAGGGAAATCGAAATCCCAGGCACGCCCAAGCACCACGCGGTGTACCAGATCGAAAGCCCCGACGTGCTCACCAGCCCCGAGTGGGCCGAAGCCGTGGACTCCGGCCGCTGGCCCGAGCAAGTCCGCCCCTACACCAAGAACCGTCGCCACGTCCTGATGAAGTTAACCTACCCGGAATCCTGACCAGCCGCTCCCTCTCCCCATTGTGGGAGAGGGTTGGGGTGAGGAGAACTAACCACCCAAAGCCGCCTCAATCCGGTTCGCTCGGGGCTTCAGGACTGCGTACAAAGCGTTGTTCACCGGTGTCGGCACTCCGTATTCTTCGCCCATTCGGATCACGGTACCGGTCAGCCCTTCCAGTTCCACCGGACGATCCTCGGCGAAGTCCTTTGCCAGCGATGCCATGCCCGTGGCCGGAAAATTGTCCAGCGCGTTCATGGACCATTCCAGGGAGTCAGGTTCCAATGGCGCGCCGGACGCCTCGCCCACCGCCAGCGCCTCAGCAATCGCCGCTTCAATTGCAGCGCGCGTTTCTGGAACGGTGCGCAACTCCCCATAGGTGCAGCCGCTGGCCGCGCAAACTCCGGCGGAACCCGACAGGTAGGCAAACTTCTTCCACAGCATCCCGGTCATGTTTTCAAGCAGTTCCACCCGCCAATTGGCTCCCCGGAACACCTCCAGCAGCCGCTCGCCCCGCTCGGTTATGCCGGGCGTCCGCTCGCCGAAAGACGCTGCCCCCGGCCCACCTTGAGTCACGACCCCCGGTTCGCTGATCCGTCCTTCCAGGTAAGCAGATCCGATCATCACCCGCTCCGCCCCGTAAACGTCCACCAGCCGGTCGCCGTTGTCGACCCCGTTCTGCAACGTCAGGACGATGCTGTTAGGCCCAACCATCGGCGCGATGGCATGAATGGCGTCGTCGTTGTGGTACATCTTGACCGTGAACAGGATTAGTTCCTGCGTATTGACTTCGCCGGGCTGATCCGTCGCTTTGCCGGCCACCGTAAAATCGCCGTCGTTGCTGCTGATCACCCGCAGCCCGTTGCGGCGCATGGCTTCCAGGTGCGCGCCCCGGGCGACAAACGTAACGTTGTGTCCGACTCGGGCCAGCAATCCCCCGAAATAACCTCCGACGCCACCGGCGCCCATCACGGCAATATCCATTCCGCTACCTCCCTGATGATTCAACCGGGGAATCAAATTGCTCCCGCAAGTCTCTTTTCATTACCTTGCCCATCACGTTGCGGGGCAAGGCGTCGATGAAAACCACCGAGCGCGGCCGTTTGAACCCCGCCAGACGTTGACGGCAAAACTCAATCAGATCTTCCTCGGTCACCGATTCGTTGGTGGGAACCACCACTGCCCTGACTTCTTCGCCCCATTCCAGGTCGGGTATGCCGATCACCGCGGCCTCGGCAACGCCGGAGTGTTCCGCCAGGGTTTGCTCTACTTCCTCTGGCGAAATCATCTCGCCGCCGCGCTTGATGAAATCGCGCGCCCGTCCGGAGAGGTAGATGTAACCGTCCCCGTCCTGCCAGGCGAGATCGCCGGTGTAGAGCCAGCCCGACCGGATGGTGTCGCCGGTGGCTTCTTCCTGCCCCCAGTATCCCGTCATCATGCGCGGCCCGCGAGCCACTATCTCCCCCACCTCGCCTTCGGTCACGGGTTCACCGTCCTCCGTTACGATCATCACCTCAACGTCGTCCAGCGGCTTGCCGATGGAAGTCAGCCTTCGCAGCTTGGTCTCAACCTCTTCCGGCGTTCCGGTTAGCACATGATCGTCCGGCGGCAGCATAGTGATAGTGGAAGCCGTTTCCGTCTGCCCAAAAGCGTTGATGAAACGGGTGTTGGGAAACTTCTCGATGGCGTCCCTGATCACCGGCAAAGGCATCGGCGCCGCCCCGTAAGTGATTACTCCCAGCGATGAGAGGTCGTAGTTGGCGAAATTCGGATGATCCATCACCCGCTTCAGCATGGTCGGAACCAGCATGGCCCGGTTCGCCCGATGCTCAACCGCCAGGGACATCCACTCCTCCTCGTCGAATTGAGGCATGACAATGAGGGTGCGGCCCCCGAATACCGCCGCCAGCGCCGCTTGCAGCCCGGCCACGTGGTACATCGGCACCGTGAGCAGGTTGGTTTCCGCCACGTCCGGGTCGGCGGGTTCCACGTTGGTCAGCAAGAAGGTGGCGAAACTGTCGTGGGTCAGTTGCGCTCCTTTGGGGATGCTGGTGGTGCCGGACGTGAACATGATGACGGTGGTGGCGTCCTCATCGTCCTCCGGGAAATGGAGCTGCTCGGCGTCGGCGCCCGCCAGCAGATCCTCATATCCGTGCTTCCCGTCCGACGGCGGGGCGTCAAGCATTACGATCCGGTCGTTGGGCAACGTTCCGCCGGAAACCAGCGACAGGTACCGCTGGCCCAAAAACAGGAAACTCGGATCGACAATGCCCAGCATTATCGCCAGTTCTTCTTCCTTGGCCCGGAAGTTGATCGGCACGTACACCGCGTCCAACTGCGCGGCCGCAAAGTAGATTTCCACCAGGTGGTTGCAGTTGGTCTGCATTGCCGCCACCCGGTCGCCTTTGCCGACGCCCAGGTCGGACATGGCATTGGCGAGGCGGTTGACCCGCTCCTGCAACGCCTCAAAGCTGAAACGCTGTCCGTCGAATACGATTGCGGTTCGGTCGGGTACGATGGCCGCCGCTATCATCAGAATTTCAGTGGTATTCATCCTGTCTCCGGTTGGCGGTCAATGTCCATCATCGCCGCCGCCAGTCTTCTCTCGTGTTCCAGCGCCTCTGGCATGGGCAAATCGGCGCCGTCGCGCAAAGCGGTCCGCAACGCCGCCAACAGGCCGGAGGGCATTTCCGCTAACCGGACGGCAAAATCCCAGGCCAGGCCCAACAGATCTTGAGCTGGAGCCGTTCGGCTGACCAGGCCCATCTGCATCGCTTCAAGCGCATCGAACCGCCGGCCCGTGAACAGCAAATCCAATGCCCTCGATGGTCCGGCGTGCCGCGGCATTGTCTGCGAGCCACCGGCCGCCGGGATCATGCCCAAACGAACTTCGGGCATCGAAAATACGGTGTCCTCCGTAGCTATCCTGACGTCGGCCAGCAGCGCTATCTCCAATCCTGAGCCGATGCAATAGCCGTGGATGCCCGCCACTATGGGCTTGGGCAGATCTATCAACTGGCCCCACACGTCCCGCTGCCAGCGCACGTTGCGCGCGATTACCTGGGAAGGAGCGGTGCCGAACTCGCTCAGGTCCGCCCCGGCGCAGAACGCCCGGCCTCGTCCGCTGATCAGAACTGATTTCACTTCCGGATCCTCGGCAACCGCATCCAGGGCTTGAGCAAAGTCATCCCTCATGGCAACTGAGTAGGCGTTCAGTTGCCGTGGCCGGTTCAACGACAAATGGGCAACCCCGCTACTTTTCTCGTAAATGATAGTAGAGAAAGACGCCATGGCTGCGGTCTAATTCAGTCCAGTGGGATGGCCCGCCGGATCATCTCATCCAGGTCCACCTCGGTGCTCTGGGCGCCAATTTCGTGCAGAACGTTGGCGTCGCTCACGGAAAACGTCAAGAGATCGTGCTGCTTCGCCACCTTTTCCACCTGGGGCCGGCGGATGTGCCAATCGTGATGAAAATTGCCAATTTCGATTCCGTGCACACCCTCTTCGATCACGACGTTGGGGGTGTAGTACCCCGGATGGCAGTAGTTCCGGAACAACCGTCCACCCGGCAGGTACAGTTCCACGCAGTGATAACCGTCGAATGGACTGCTTGCCGGTCGAACGTCGATCTCGCGCCCCGGAATAATCAAGACCTGATCAGGGAAGTGTCGTTCAACGACCCGGTGCAAATCCAGTCCCCAGTCTATACGCCAACGGTCGGTCACACCAATGCCGTCCAAACCTGCGTCCCGGATCTGCGCGATCACCGTCTCGGCGATTTCAGGCGTCGGCGGCTGAAAACCGAACATTTCGCCCACGTGGGTGTGGAGGTCCAGACGTACCTTCATGTTCACCTTGCCTCGAATTGCGGGGCGCGCTTTTTAGCGAACGAACGCAGCCCTTCCGCCCGGTCTTCTGTGCTGTGCAGGATAACGCTGAGATCCGCTTCCAGCCGAAGCCCTTGGGTCATCGACAAATCCCCCGCAGCCCATACCGCTTCTTTGGCGTACCTGCTTGCGATGGGCGCCGCCGACCCAATCTGTTGCGCCAGTTGCGCAGCCACCCATTCCAACTGCTCCGGTGGCGCGACGCGATTCACCAATCCCGCCGCCAATGCTTCCTGAGCGGAGAGCGTCCGTCCGGTGAACAACATATCGCGCGCCATGCCGGGACCAACCAACCGGGGCAGTCGCTGCGTTCCGCCATCGTAGGGAAACCCGCAATCCCGCAGACTTCCCATCCCCAAACGCGCAGTATCCACGGCGATTCGCAGGTCCGCGGCCAGGGCGACTTCCAATCCGTGGGCCACGGCATCGCCGTTCAGTACCGCCACGGTGGGCATCGGAAGCTTGGCGATTGAGGAGGCAGCGCCCATTCGGGTTAGCCAATCAATACGGTCCGGCATTGGAGCGGCGGCTATCTCCGCCGACGCCTGCAACCGTCCGGTCGCGAAAACGTCACCGGATCCGGCAATGGTAACTACCCTAACGGAGTCCGCAAAGAGCAGTTCGTAGCAGCAGTCGCGCAACTCGGCAGCCGTATCCTCATCGACGGTGCATCCGCCCTTGGGCGGCGGCAAGCGGATCGCCGCGCGAAACTCGGTGATCTCGCAACTGATCTTACGGTATATCATTTTGGGGCTGCTTTATCCCCGCCCGAAATTCGGTTAAAATGCGCTTAGTTCTCAGAACCGCCCATGACGTTCAGCAAATTATACGACACTCCCGCCACCGCCGTCGCAGATATCCACGACGGCGCAACTTTGCTCATCGGCGGTGCAACACGTAGCAGCGAACCAACCGCGCTGCTGGCCGCCTTGCTGGCGGCTGGCGTCCGGGATTTGACGTGCGTCTGCGATTTCGCCGACTGGGACGGTTCCGAAGGTATCCTGAGACTGGTCCACGCCGAGCGTATCGACAGAATCATCTCGCCTTTTCCTTTCGTGGGCGAGGATAGCGGCGTAATTCAGAAACAATGGCAGGCCGGCGCTCTCTCCGTCGAAGTCATACCGCAGGGCACTCTGGCCGAAAGGCTCCGCGCCGCCGGCGCCGGCATCGCCGGGGTATTCACTCCGGTGGGATTGGGCACGCGCTTTGCCGACGGCAAAGAGACGCGCACCATCAACGGCGTGGAGTGTGTACTGGAATCCCCGCTACGCGCCGATTTCGCCCTGATACGAGCCGACCGCGCCGATGCCCTGGGCAACTTGGCATATCAGGGCCGGCAGCGCGGCTGGAATGCCGTCATGGCCCCGGCTGCCCGCATCACCATCGCCGAAGTGGACACCGTCGGAGAACCCGGAGCAATTGACCCGGAGTTGGTCATCACCCCCGGCATCTACGTCAACCGCGTCGTATCCTCTAAATCCGTCATTCCCGCCTAACACTCGTCATCCCCGCACTTCTGCCTTCTCCTACCTAACATTCCTAACATTCGTCGTTCCCGCACCTCTACCGTCATTCCCGCTTTCGCGGGAATCCAGTAAATCCCTAAATCCTGCCAATCCCGATTCAGATAATGCCTTTCAAACTGACCTCCGAAACCATGGCCCGCCGCGCCGCCGGATTTATCGCACCCTGCGACGTGGTTGCCGTTGACTCCGGCCTGCCGTCGCAAATTCCCGGTGTAACACCGCCGGAGCTGGGCGCGTGGTTCCTCCACAACGACGGGATGCTGAATAGCCTCCCGTTGAGCCTGGCTGACGCTGCCGCCATAACCCGCGGCGGTTATGTGAACTTGGCCGTCGTCGATGCCGCCCAGGTTGACGCCGCCGGCAGCTTTGCCGGCACGGTATCCGCCGCGAATCCTGACAGCCATCCCCCGGCCAATTCCGTTGACCTGGCAGCCGGCTCTGGTCGGGTAATCGCCATGCTGTCCCATACCGACGACCAGGGCCGTCCAAATATCGTCCCCGACTTGTCGTCCCCTGCCGACGGCCTCCGCTGTGTCAGGGCCATCATCACCGACATAGCGGTGATCGAGGTGGATGGCGGCGGGCTGACCTTGGCCGAAGTCGCTCCCGGGTGGACGACGGACGACGTGAGCGCGCAAACCGGCGCCGATTTATCCATTTCGCCAGCGCTGCGGGAGATGGACTTTGCGCCGCCTGCCGGAGTCCCACCGAATAAAGTCTATGCGGACGGCCCATCCGCTATTGCCGATGTGCCCGACGGCGCGACCGTATTCATCGACGGTTTCGGCGGTCCCGGCGGGATGGCCCACTACCTGCTGATCTCCCTGCGCGACCGGGGCAGCCGTGACCTTACCATCGTGAGCAATACGGCCGGCATCGCCCGCGTCGTCAGCTTCGGCACTCCACCGGGACGCACTGCCATCGACCACAGCGTGCTTATTGAAAATAGCCAGGTTGCGAAAGCCATCGCCTCATTCCCGGTTTCCCCATCCGTGTCCCGCCCGTCGGAGTTCGAACTGGCCTACCGGCGCGGCGAGGTTGACCTGGAATTGGTGCCTCAGGGCACACTGGCCGAGCGCCTTCGCGCCGGCGGCGCGGGGATTCACGCTTTCTACACGCCTACGGGCGCTGGCACGCTGATTGCCGAGGGCAAGGAAAGCCGCAACATCGACGGGCGCGATTACACCCTCGAATACGGCCTGCGCGCCGACTTTGCCATCATCCGCGCCCACAAGGCCGATACCAACGGCAACCTGGTCTATCGGGGCACGTCGCGCAACTTCAACGCCGTGATGGCGCCGGCCGCTCAAACAACCGTCGTCGAAGTCGATGAAATCGTCGAGCCAGGCCAACTGGATCCCGAGGAAATCGTAACCCCAGGCGTGTTCGTCCAGCGCATTGTTAGGCGACCCGACGGTTTCACCGGGTATGAATAACGGGAGGTCAAACGCATGACTACCGACAAAGAGCGTCTTGACCGCGCGATCATTGCCATGCGGGTCGCCAGAGAGTTGCCGCCCGGCGCAACCGTTAACCTCGGCATCGGCATCCCCACGCTGGTGTCCATGTTTGTGGCCGACGACAGCATCGTTTTCTACCACAGCGAGAGCGGCGTGCTGAACTGCGGCCCCCTTGCCGAGGATGGCAACGAGGACATCGACCTCATCAATGCCGGTGGCCAATTCCTCGAACCCGTACCGGGGATGGCTTATTTTTCCTCGGCAGATGCCTTCGCCATGATACGGGGCGGGCACGTGGACGTTACCATCCTGGGCGCGCACCAGGTATCGGCCACCGGCGACCTGGCCAACTGGATGCTGCCCGACCGCGGCGTCGGCAACATCGGCGGGGCCATGGACCTGGCCGCCGGAGCCGAAAAAGTCATCGTCGCCATGGAACACAACGACCGCAACGGCAACCCCAAGGTGGTCCAGGAGTGTAGCTTCCCTCTCACTGGCAAAGGCTGCGTGTCCCTCGTGGTCACCGATGTGGCGGTTATGGAACCGACCCCAGACGGAATGGCTCTGCGCGAGGTTGCCCCCGGCTGGAGCGCTGATGACGTTCAGTCGGTAACGGGCGCCAGGTTGATCATCCCGGACACCGTGGCGGATTACGAAGTATAGCCCAGCCCTTGCGCTATATGGCGAATTGCGCTAGCATTTTTGCCGAATTCATCCCGTGTTTGAGGGCGATTCGCCCTGTGTTTTCGCCAAAAGAAGGAGACTTATCACGATGTTCAACCCCATCGCGTTCCTGAAGCCCCGCGCGGCCCACGCCCACTGCGACATCCCCTGCGGCATCTACGACCCCGTCGTCGCCAAGATGGCCGCTCAGACCGTGCAGAAAATGGTGCTGCGGATGCAGAACCTTGAAGCCCCCCAGCCCGGCGCGCCCGCCGGCGAGCGACAGGCTTTCGCCAACACCTTCTCCCGCTACGTGACGGTCAAAGAAGAGCACGCCGAGAAGTGCAAGGAAGAGCTGCGCATCCTGTGGGCCGACTACGCCTGGCCCAACACCGACGCCAACGACATCGCCGCCAAGTTCAATGCGGCCCTCAAGCTTGCCGGCCAGTGCAAGCAGACCGTCAGCATGGACAACGCCGAGGCCCTGGTCGCCGCCTGCGACGACATCGCCACCGCTTTCTGGGCCACCAAGAACGTGGAATACAGCGACCCCAACGCCGCCGCCCGCTACGGCACCTAGACTCCAACCGGAAACGTCATTCCGGCTTTCGCCGGAATCCAGTAGGGGCGAATAATCATTCGCCCCTACGCTCTTGACACGCTATACGCAAGCCGGACCAGCCGAATCTCATCATAGGAATAGTCATCTCCCAACAACTCCTTCACCGGGGCCAGGCGTTCTTCACCAGCAGTCCGCAACGCCGCGTTGATGCGCTCCACCCGCTCCGATGAAGGCAAGAACGGACTTAAATCAACGGATTCACCTGCCTTCACTATGCGCTCAACGTGAGTCAGCACCGTCCCTTGAGACAAGCCGCGTTCCTTGGCTATGTCAGCAATGCCCAACCCTTGCCGCAGCAATTCGCGGGTCGAAGCGTGGGTCGCGCCTATTTGCGGTGGGTCAGCGTCACTACTCAACCTTGCCAATCGAGATTCGATCGCCCCGGGCTGCCTACCCAAGTGATCGGCGATTTCCGAAACGTCCAATCCATCGGTGCGCAACCGCTCTAATTCACTCTCTTCCTCAGCACTCCAAGGATCATACGCCCGCGGGTGTAACTTTCGGATCTCAGCCAACCTGTCCGTTTCGACAAAACTGTTGGAATCGCTGGACGGATGTTGCGAGACTGCCATGACTGTGTTCGTTGCCGTATTGTTGCAATACTCGCGTATGGCCGTCAGAAAAGCCTCCCCATACTGTTCAAATTTCGCCGGCCCTACGCCGGATACGCGCAACATAGCCTGCTGGTCGGCCGGTTTGGCTGCTGCCAGTGCCCGCAGCGTAGCATTAGTGAACACCACAAAGGGAGAGACTTTTTGCTCTCTCGCAAATTGTAGCCGCACAGCGCGCAATTCCTCGAATAGCCCGGCGTCATCATTCAGAGCTTCTACGCCGCTTATCAAGACATTGCCTGCTTGTTTCCATCGCTCCCGATTAGGTGCCCTGTCATCCACCCGTAACTCCAGCGTCAGACTTGCCCGGCTCCGCAGCCACTCCCTACCGGCGTGAGTCACGCTGATAGTCGGGTATTGTCCATCATCACGCGCCAGCAAACCGCGCTCCGCCAGCCCGTTGGCAACATCCCGCAGCCCATTACGGTCATAGTCGTTCACAATGCCGTACACGCTCAACTTGTCGTGTCCCAGTTCCCGAACCCGCTGCGCTTTGCTGCCCAGTAGTACGTTACTGACGTGGGCGATGCCGAACCGTTCCCCGGTGCGAATCACCGCCGACAGGATTTTCTGCGCCACTGTGGTAACGTCCACCGATTGCCGTTCCGCCCGGCAGGTATCGCAGTTGCCGCACGAGTCCCCGGCCATCGCCTCACCGAAGTAAGCCAGCAGGTACTTGCGCCGGCAGGAACCAAGCCGTCCGTACTCCACCATCTGTTGTAGCTGCCGTTCTGCCGACTCGCGGGCGTCGCCAGTCATCTGTTGGATAAAATATTCTTGCTTGGCCCGGTCGCGCTCCGAAAAGAACAGCACACAGTCGCTGGAGAGTCCGTCGCGGCCGGCCCGCCCGGTTTCCTGGTAGTAGTTCTCGATGGACTTGGGCAGCGCGTAGTGGACCACCAGCCGAATGTCGGGCTTGTCGATCCCCATGCCGAAAGCGATGGTGGCCGCGACTATGGTCACCTCGCCGTCGATGAACCGCTCCTGAGTGACACGCCTGGTTTCGGCGTCCAGGCCGGCGTGATAGGCTACCGCCGGATGGCCGGCAGCAGTCAGACCTTCTGCCACTTCTTCCGTCTCTTTGCGCGAAAAGCAATAGACGATTGCCGACTGCCCGCGCCGTTCGCCCAACAGGTTCACCAGCGCATCCCATGCCCCCGCTCTCGGCTGCACTTGGTAAGTCAGGTTGGCCCGGTCAAATCCGAACACAAACCGGGGACACTCGCCCAACCGGAGTTGGCCCACAATGTCATCCCGAACCTGCTCGGTTGCTGTAGCCGTCAGCGCCATCACCGGCGTATCCGGGAACTCTGTCCGCAGTTCGGACAGCGTCCGATAATCAGGCCGGAAGTCGTGCCCCCACTCGCTGATGCAGTGGGCCTCGTCAATCGCGATCAGGCGCAAATCCAGCGTGTGCAGGAAACGCCGGAACCCGGGCATACTGACCCGCTCCGGCGCAACGTACAGCAGGCTCACGGCACCATCCTGCGCTCGGCGTTCCACTGCGGCGGCAGTCGCGTTGTCCAGGCTGCTGTTGAGAAACTCGGCGGCGATGCCGTTGGCCCGCAGACCGTCAACCTGGTCTTTCATCAGCGCAATCAGCGGCGACACCACTAGCGTCAGGCCGCCCATAGCCAGCGCAGGCAGTTGGTAACACAACGACTTGCCGCCGCCGGTTGGCATGACCACCAAGCCGTGCCGACCGACCAGCACGTTGGAGATTATCTCTTCCTGACCGGGACGGAACTCGTCGTACCCGAAATTCTGCTTGAGCAGCGCAAGCAAACTCCCTCTCCCATCAAGGAAGAGGGCTGGGGCGAGGGTATTCCCCACGGAGTCCTACCCCAGCGCAGCGAGCGCGTCGCCCACCGCCACAATCGTCCGGTCGATGTCGGCGTCGGTGTGGGCAATGGACACGAAGCCGGCCTCAAACTGGGACGGCGCGATGTACACTCCCCGCTCCAGCAGCGCGTGCATATAGCGTCCGTAGGCTGCGGTGTCAGATTGCTCCACCTGCGCCAGCGCCGACACCGGACCGGCGTTGAAGAATCCGGTGAACATCGACGCCACCCGGTTGATGCTGGACGGGATTTCGGCGCGGGCGAAGGCCGCGCTGACGCCGTCGGTGAGGCGTACCGCCGTCGCCTCCAGATGTTCGTACACGCCCGGCCGTTGCAGTTCGGTGAGCGTGGCGACGCCGGCCGCCACCGCCAAAGGATTGCCCGACAATGTGCCAGCCTGATACATGGGGCCAAGAGGAGCGACCTGCTGCATCACCTCATGTCGTCCGCCGTAAGCGCCTACCGGCAGGCCGCCGCCAATGATTTTGCCCATCGTCGTGATGTCCGGCGTGACGCCGTACAGCGTTTGCGCGCCGCCGTATGCCACGCGAAATCCCGTGATTACCTCATCGAATATCAACAGCGCGCCGTTGGCCTCGGTGAGCCCGCGCAGTCCTTGTAGGAAGCCGTCCGACGGCGGCACCACACCCATGTTGCCGGCCACCGGCTCCACGATGACGGCGGCGATACCATCTGGCCAGGCGTCAAACAGGTTTTGCACCGACGATATGTCATTGTAGGTGGCGAGCAGGGTCTCGGCGGCGTAGGATTCGGGAACGCCGGCGCTGGTGGGAACACCGTGGGTCAACGCGCCGGAACCAGCCGCCACCAGCAGGCCGTCGGCGTGGCCGTGATAGTTTCCGGCGAACTTGACGATCTTGGAGCGTCCGGTGTACGCGCGGGCCAACCGCAACGCAGTCATGCAGGCTTCAGTGCCAGAGTTCACCAGCCGCACCGAATCCACCGACGGCAGAGCGGCGCAGATCATTTCGGCCAGCTGCACTTCCTGTTCAACGGGAGCACCGAAAGACGTGCCATCCGCCGCCGCCCGCTGTACCGCTTCCACCACAGTGGGGTGGGCGTGGCCCAAGGCCAAAGGCCCCCAGGATCCTAGATAGTCGATGTACTCGTTGCCGTCAATGTCCCAGATGCGCGCCCCGCTTCCTCTGGCGATGAACGGTGGGGTACCTTCCACCGCCCGGAATGACCTCACCGGGCTGTTGACGCCGCCCGGAATCACCCGCTGCGCCTGCTCGAAAAGCTGCTGGGATTTACCTTGCTCCATACTGTGTGCCCTCCTCGGCGGCATAGGAACGGTGGAGTTGGTTGCGTTTGAGTATCCGCGGCATTTACGCCAGCATCAACCGTTCCCCCTTGGGTTCCGGTATCGGGTCGTCAAACTCTTGCGCCGTCTCGACCCACAGGCCGATGGCTTGATTGACGTTGTTCAGCGCGGCTTCCTGGGTATCCCCGTGTGCCATACAGCCGGGAAGCTCAGGCACTTCTGCCACGAAGGCGTCATCGGAGTTGCTCCAATAGAGAATGATCTCGTACTTGTACATCAGTCTCCTTACAGATGATACCTCTGCAATATCTGACGGACTTGCCTAACCTGATAAGGCTTGGCGTGATTCCCGTCTCTTTGCAGGTTCAGCCCCTCGGCCACTCCTTCTTTCCGGAATATGTGATGACTGCCTCGCGTCCTCTCGATAAACCCGAGCTTCATCAGCAAGCCGCGCAACTCGTCAAACCGTATATTCGCATCGGAGCGGCCATCGACGATCTGCCTACGCAGCAGACCGTAACGGCCCAGGTCTTCACCCATGGAATCACGTCACTGTCGGCCGATCCAGACGTTCATTTCAATATTTCCTGTTCCAAAGTTATTCGTCCCGCAACCAGCGGGCCACTTCCTTGGCGTGATAGGAAATTATGATGTCGGCCCCGGCTCGACGGATGGCGGTCAGCAACTCCATGGTCACCGGCTGCTCGTCGATCCAACCGGCGCGGGACGCAGCCTTGACCATGGAGTACTCACCGCTCACGTTATACGCTGCCAACGGGTAGTCGTAGCGTTCCCGCGCCTCCTTGATCACGTCCATGTAAGCCATGGCCGGCTTGACCATTACGATATCAGCGCCCTCGGCGATGTCTGACTCGATTTCGCGCATGGCCATGCGGCGGTTCGCTGGGTCCATCTGGTAGCTGCGGCGGTCGCCGAACTGCGGCGTGGAGTCGGCGGCCACGCGGAACGGGCCATAGAACGACGAGGCATACTTGGCCGCATACCCCATGATCGGCGTGTCCTCATAGCCGTGCGCGTCCAGCGTTTCCCGAATGGCGCGTACCTGGCCGTCCATCATGGACGACGGCGCGACCATATCGGCGCCCGCCTGAACCTGGGTCAGGGCTGACCGGGCCAGCAATTCCAGTGTCACGTCGTTGTCGATTTTCTCGCCGTCGATGACGCCGCAATGGCCGTGATCCGTGTACTCGCACAGGCACACGTCGCCTATGACCATGAGTCCCGGGGCCATTTCCTTGATGGTGCGTGTCGCTTCCTGGATTATCCCCTCGGGATCGTAGGCCCCGCTGCCCACCGCGTCCTTTTCGGGCGGCAGGCCGAACAGCAACACCGACGGGATTCCCAACTCCACAACCTCGTCGATTTCCTCGCGGAGGCGGTCGATGGACGTGTGAAAGCACCCGGGCATCGGCTCGATTTCCTCGCGGATATTCTCGCCGCAGGTGACAAACATCGGATAGATGAAATTTGCGGCGCTGATGCGCGTTTCGCGCACCATGTTGCGCACCGGCGCCTTCTCGCGTAGGCGGCGCATACGCAGGTCAGGATGCTTCAGCATGTCGTCCCTCCATTTGGTCGGCCGGCAGATTCAGCAGCCCCGGCCGCGAAATATGTCACCAAAGCGTCGGCCAGCCCTTCAACGTTGTGCTCGGCGGCCACTATGTCCACCCTAAGGCCCAGTTCATGTGCGGTAGCGGCGGTAATCGGCCCGATACAGGCGATCAGGCTTTCCTCTAACAGTCGCCTGTCGTTCCCCAGGATGTCCAGCAGATTGCGTACGGTCGATGAACTGGTGAACGTTACCACATCTATGCCGACTTTGAATGCCTCCCGAGCCCGTTCCTCAACGTCAACCGGCCTGGTGTTGGTGTATGCGGGAACTTTATGCACCTCTGCTCCCAGACTCGCCAATCCCAACGCCAGAGTGTCGCGCCCGATGGCTGACCCGGGCAACAGAACCTGCTTGCCAGTCCAATCCAACTCGGACAATTCGGCGATCACTTCCTCAGAAACGGAACGCTTCGGCACAAAGTCCGGCTCGATGCCCCGCTCGCGCAACGCTCGACCCGTCGCTGGCCCGATGGCCCCCACCGTCGCGCCGGCGAAGTAGCGGGCGTCCATGCCCATGGAACGGAGGCGTTGCCAAACGTATTCGACGGAATTTACGCTGCTGAAAATCACCCAGCGATGCGACGCGCTGGCGGTTTCCTTCAGCATCCGGTCGAGATCTGAATAATCGTCCAGAGGCCCGATTTCGATAGCAGGCAGCTCAACCGCCTCCGCGCCCATCCCGGTCAGCAATTCGATCAACCGCGATGCCTGGGTGCGCGAGCGTGTCACCAGCGCTCGTTTACCCCAAAGCGGCCGTCGGTCAAACCACCCGATTTCCTCGCGCAGCCCGGCGACTTCTCCAATCACCACGATCACCGGCGCACCGATGCCGGCCTGCCGGCCACGCTCTACGATATTAGCGAGATTGCCGGTTACCGTGCGCTGACGGCTCCAGGTGCCCCACTGTACCAACGCCACCGGCGTGTCTGCGGACATTCCGTTGGCATTCAGCGTTTCGACAATCCCCGGTAGAGTCGCCCAGCCCATCAACGCAACCAGGGTTCCGCCGGTTTTGGCCAGGGCCGCCCAATCGGTGCTGGTCTGGCCCTTGGTCGGATCCTCGCTGCCGGTGACGATGGTAACGGAGGTTGAAATGCCGCGATGGGTTACGGGAATGCCGGCATAGGCGGCGGCAGCGACGGCTGAAGTAACGCCGGGCACGACCTCAAAGGGAACGCCCGCCGCGGCCAGCGCTTGCGCTTCCTCCCCGCCACGCCCGAATACGAACGGGTCTCCACCCTTCAGCCTAACCACGGTTTTGCCGGCCAAGCCTTCGGACACCAACAGGTCGTTTATCTCGGACTGGCGCAACGCCTGCCGGCCCCGCTCCTTGCCGACGAATACGGTCTCCGCATCGGGGGCCAATGCAAGCAATGACGGGTCCAACAGGCGGTCATAGACCACGACATCCGCCATGCCCATCACCCACTCGCCCTTCCGCGTAAGCAAGCCTGGATCACCGGGCCCCGCGCCGACGAGATAGACCGTCCCTTTTTCCACGATAGAACCTGCTAACCGGTCAGTAAAGCCGCCGCACCCTGTTCGCGGAGCCGCTCCCACGCCATCGCCGCCAGGCCGGACGCATCGGACGCTGATCCAACCACCTTGTCCCGGTACGTCGCCGAACCGTCCGCAGCGCCCATGAACACCGTTAACGTCAGCAAATCGCTGTCGCCCGCCGCGTAGGCTCCCACAGGCACCTGGCATCCGCCGCCCAGCGCCTCAAGGAACGCTCGCTCTGCCGTGACCTCCGCCGCAGTCTCAGGGTGATTTATAGCCGCCATCATCTCAGACATTCGGTCGTCCTCGGAGCGGATTTCCACGGCCATTGCCCCCTGGCCCGGCGGGGGCACGAACTCATCTGGCGCGAGGTATTCCGTGATCACGTCTCCCAATCCCATGCGCAGCAAACCGGCGGCGGCCAGGATGGTGCCGTCGCATTCATCTCCGGCTGCTTTGCGCAAGCGAGTGTCCACGTTGCCGCGGATCGGGACTATTTCCAGATCGGGCCGTTGTTCGGCGACTTGGGCCACTCGACGAGGGCTGCTGGTTCCGATGCGGGCTCCTGCCGGGAGCTCGGCAAGTTTGGTTCCCAAGTGCGACACCAGGACGTCCCTGGGATCGGCTCGTTCGAGGACCGCTCCAATCGCCATGCCGTCAGGCAACACCGTTGGCATATCTTTCAGGCTGTGCACCGCCATGTCGATGTCGCCGATGTCCAGGCGAAGCTCGATTTCCTTGACGAAAACACCCAGACCCATACCAGCTAAGGCTGCCGCCTGGTTGGCGTCTCCCTGGGTAGTAACGATCACCACCTCGAATTCCAAATCGGGGTGCGCCTCACGCAACGCCGCCAGCGTGAGATCAGTCTGAATCAGGGCGAGCCGGCTGCCGCGGGTGCCGACCCGCACGACAGGTCGGATGCCGTTAGCGGCGGCCACGGCGTTTACCGTTGGGGGGAGCGTCTCCGAACATGCGCAACGCGGCGGGGAAGATAGTTGCGCTGTCGGCGGAGCGTAGTTCCGCAGTCGGTTGGTGCAACAATTTCTTGACCAAAGCATTGGTCATGGCATCCAGTCGTGCAGCAAGTTCGCTGTCAGCATCGGCGCGCAGCAATTTTAGGGTGCGGGCAATTTCCTGCTGACGAATAGCATCAGCGCGCCGTCGCATGGACACCGCTAACTCCATGGTGTCGGACGAGTTCCACCACTCAACGAATCTGCTCACCTCCGAATCGATGACATCGGTTGCTCTACGAATCTCGCCATCCAGGACATCCAGATCAACTTCGGCCACTTGTCCCAGCTGGTCAATGTCGAACAGTCGTACCGAATCCAGGTCCGCGACGCCGGGATCAATATCACGGGGCACCGCAATATCAATCATCAGGATTGGCTCCGAGCAGGCACGTTGCGCCAAACCATCTGAAACCATCTGGGCATCGACCACGTAGCCCGGAGATCCCGTGCTGCTGATTACAAGATCAGATTCCGCAAGCGCTTTGGGCAAATCCTCAAATGGCTTGGCCGCGCCGCCCAGATCTCTGGCCAACTCCTCGGCGCGCCATTGGGTACGGTTAGTGACGGTAATCTGCCTTACGCCGGCATCGGCCAGTGCGCGCGCCACCATGCGACCGGCGTCGCCGGCGCCAATCACCAGGGCCCGCCGGTCATCCAGACGATCAAACATGCCCCGGGCCAATTGCACCGCAGCGCGACTCACCGACCGGGAATGCTGGCCGATGCTGGTCTCCCGATGCACGCGGCGGCCGGCGCGGAGGGCTGAATGAAAAACGCGGGTCAGCGGGCTTTTGGTGTACCCACCGTGGCTGGCTGCGCTGAACGCCGCACGCACCTGCCCCAAAATCTGGCGTTCGCCAACGATCATAGACTCCAGGCCGCCGGCCACTCGGAAAAGATGGGCCACGCAGTCAGTTTCCCATAACTGGTAAACGTGCCTTTCCAATTCAGGACCGGGGACGCCGGAATACCCGATCAGAAAGTCGCCGACACGGCCCACCAACCCAATGTCGTCGGGATCATAAACGTACACCTCAGTCCTGTTGCAGGTGGAAAGGATCGCCGACTGCGGCACGTACTCGGACAACTGACTGAGGGCATCAGCCAACTGCTCGCGCTCGACGCTCAGTCGCTCGCGGAGGTCCACCGGCGCGGTGCGGTGGTCAAGTCCCAGAACCAACAAACTCAACTGACCGCCTCCGCCGCCCGTAACGCCGCCCGCTTTGCGCAGCCGCCGGTCCTGCACTTGGTCAAGTCGTCGCACATTTCGGGAATCGTGTCGTCCTGCAACTGAGCGAGGATTATGTCCACTGCCTGATCCTCGTGCCCTTCCTGCACCAACCTCAGCAGGTCTTCCGTGATGACGCACTGCCAGCGGGTAGGATCTATGACAGTACGCTTTTCCTTGATGACGCGGCGGGCTCGGCCTAGGGCTCCTGCCAAATCGGCCCATTTCAAGGCAGGGGCTTCAGCCAGCGTTTCGCGCATCTTCCTGGCCAGGGCCGGACTGGCGCCGCCGGTGGATACTGCCAACGTAATCGGATCCCTGCGCACTATGGACGGCGCGATAAACGTGCATTGGTCGGGGTCATCCACCACATTGAGCAGAACGCCGCGCGCCTCGGCTTCTTCGTAAATCTGCCGGTTCACGTGCCATACGTTGGTGGCAGCCACCGCTATAAACGCGCCTTCCAGGTCACCAGCCTGGTACTCGCGCTGCTCGAAAGCCACGTCGCCCCGCTGGGCCGCCCGCTTGATACCGTCAGTGGCTTCGGGACTGATTACGGTGATCCTGGCGCCGGCATCGCGGAGGGCTGCGATTTTGCCCTGGGCGATTGTGCCGCCGCCCAGGATCACGCAGCGCTTGCCGGCAAGGTTGAGGTAAACAGGGTAGTATTCAGGCATCGTTAGACCAACGCCTCCGCCATGGCCTCGGCTTCCTCGGCGGTGTCCCAGAAACGCTCGTAGTCTTCGACGAAATAGCGCACTCGGGTCTTTTTGTATTCACGCGTGCTATAGAGCAACAAGTTGTCATTGATACCGGTGGCGCGGGCGATGTCCCGGCCGATTTCTTCACATTCCTCACGGCTGGGCGCGTGCACCATGGTGAAGTGGCTGTACTCCCAGTCCGGAAACGTCGGCCTTTCGTAGCAATGGGTGACTGCCGAGTTCTCGGCCATGATCATTCCGACTTCCTCAGACCTTTCCGGCGGAACCTTCCACACGATCATGGCGTTGGCGCGGAACCCGGAACGCCGGTGATACAACACGGCGCTGTAGCGGCGCATCAACTTGCGTTCCTGATAAACCGCCAACTGATCGAACAGTCCCTGGGTGGTAAGTCCGAGCCGTTCCGCTATGGGGTCGAAGGGCCGGGATACCAACGGGAGGTCTTCCTGGGCTTCCCGGATGACATCCTTGTCCCATTCGGTGATTTCCTGGGCCTGGTTCCAGTCGCTGGCCGGGACCCGGCTTTGCCCGTTGCTGGCGCCGTTGGGCTGCCCAGCGTCGGGGTTATAGTTGTAAGCGTCGCTGCGCCGTTTCACCATGTCAAAGTTGACGCCGATCTTGAAGAACCGGATGGTGGGCATGATGCGGTACTCGATGGCGCCGGTTTTTTCGGCCATCCACTTGACCGTTGCTTCCAGGTCGCCATCGGGTGGCACGGCCAGGGTGAACCAGAGGTTGTAGTACGAACCCTCGCGGGCGTAGTTGTGGCTGACGCCGGGGTGCCGGTTGATGTAGATTGCTCCGTCGTGCAGATCCCCCTCACCATAGGCGAATGCGACCAGGGTAGTCTTGTATCCGAGCCGCCTGGTATCAAAGATCGCGCTGATCTGCCGTACCACGTTCTGCCGTTTCAATTCGGCGAGCC
Organism: Chloroflexota bacterium; assembly: GCA_009840165.1. Classification (GTDB taxonomy): domain Bacteria; phylum Chloroflexota; class Dehalococcoidia; order Lucifugimonadales; family UBA3495; genus Bin87. The sequence goes on along the minus strand of VXOG01000111.1, from coordinate 8,030 downwards.
GCGCCAGAACCTCATCTTCCTCGACGCCCAGGTCGCCGGCGATGGCCTTGTAAGGTTCCTCCATGACCGGGAAATTGCTCTGCACGATGTTCAGCAGCTTGCGGTCAGTAATATCCATTGTGTCGGTAGTCATCGGTTTTCACCTACGGTGGCAGCAGTCCGAGCCGGCGGGCCCGGGTCCTCCTCAATCAATGCCAGGCGTGAGCTGTACGCGTCCACTAATCCAAGCAGCACGCGGTCGGAGATCTCCACCACCTGCTGCAGTTGGTCGGGCTGCACGGACTCCACCACGGCCTGGCGGAAAAACAGGAATGCCTGAACGCTGTCGGTCAGCGGCACGCCCCTGGCGGCCATTTCCGAACCATACTCGTGGCCGAGCATGTGGGTTTCGGAAAGCGTCTCGCCACGCCGCCGGCTGCTCCCATTCAGGCGACTCTGCAAGAGCAGCGACAGCAAGCGCCGGCCGAACAGCCGCATCCGGTCGCGGCCCTCGGCCTGGAAACTCTCCATCCACGATTGCTGCGACAGGTCGATCTGGCTCAATTTGCGCCTGATGCGGCGCAACACTGGCGCCTCGGGGTCGTCGCCGTGGGGGGCGCCGGCGCCGGAAACGTTGGAACGTTCCTGCATCAGGGCTTCAACATCCTCACGCAGGAATCTCCGATGTCCTCCGGGGGTACGATAAACGGGCAAGCGACCCCGGTCGGCCCACTGTCTCAGGGTCGCGTCATTTATTCCCAAAGCCCGGCTGACTGCCCCCAGGGACATCCACCGGGCTTCATTTGCGGTGTCGGTAGCCACGAAAATCTGTAGAAATCTCTATATTCTGCGAAATGTTGGCGTTTTCGCGGCAGAATCTTACCATAGCCCCTGCTCAAAATCAACGTTGACCGTGAGGGTTCGGCGTATTAAACTGCCCGCTCGTGGAATACTGTAGCGACATTGTGACTGCTTCGGCTGTGCGCGAGGGCGGATGTTCCGCTCTTTTTTTGTGTCCGGGTGTGGGATTTGCGCTGCCGACGCAAACATGGATCGACAGGCTCACCATGAGCGGAGATCAAGCATGCCCTCGTTAGTGCAACGTTTAGCGGCGGAGGCGGTGGGGACGGCGTTCCTGCTGATGGCGGTGGTTGGCAGCGGCATCGCGGCGCAGCGGTTGAGCCCCGGCGACGTTGGGTTGCAGCTGTTCGAGAACGCGGTGGCGACGGCGTTCGCGTTGATGGCGCTCATCTGGGCGTTCGGGCCGATTTCGGGGGCGCACTTCAACCCGGCAGTGACCCTGGCCGACGTTGTCCTGAAAGGCCGGCCGGTCAGCGAAGGAATTGCCTACGTGGCAGCGCAGGTGGTCGGCGGCATCGCGGGAACGGTCCTGGCCAACCTGATGTTCTCGCTGGAACCGGTGGTATGGTCAACGAAAGAGCGCGGTGGTTCCGGCCAGTGGCTGGGCGAGGTAATCGCCACGCTGGGCCTGCTCATGGTGATATTCCTGATACCACGCAGCCGAGGCGCGGTAGTTGCGGTGGCGGTGGGAGCGTACATCGGAGCGGCGTACTTTTTCACGTCGTCCACGAGTTTCGCCAATCCTGCAGTCACTGTGGCGCGGATGTTTTCCGACACGTTCGCCGGGATACAGCCGGCGTCCGCGCCGCTGTTCATCGTGATGCAGTTGGCGGGAGCAGCGCTGGCGATTGTGCTGGTTTGGTTCCTGGTGGGTCGGCGGCGGGGTTAGTTGGGTCTGGGAACGTAGATCCAGCCTTCAAGTTGCGCGTCGTTTAGTTCGTCTTCGTTGGGATGGTGGAAAAGGGCCGGATCTTGCGCCCACATTGCTGCTCCGACGGCGGCGACTACGGAGTCCAGGCAATCATCGTTGACCAGACAATCCTTACGGAGGGCTCCCAAGTTGAGTATCCGGATACCCGACTTGTGGGGAAGGCCGTCGAGTATCTGGGTGCGGCGGAGGTCTGAATGGCGGCCTCGCTTATAGCCCTTGTAAGGCAAGCCCAGGGACTTGAGCAACGCGCCGGGCATCAGCTCCAGCAGAGCTACGACAGCGTCGTCATCGGTAGCAAGCGGAAGCGGTGGAACCCACCAACGATGTGGTTGCTCTTCATGCCAACGATGCAGCAGTCGAATGCCCCGGTAGGTCATGGGCAGCATATTGGGGTTGACGGCGTGCAGCGGAGAGTAGCTTTCGGGATGGTGCTTCCGGTCGCCCGCGCGCTTGGGCTCGCCGTGCTGGATTACGAAACGGTTGCGCTCGCGGATAAACTCGTCGGCGATGATTGAATCTACAACTTTCCAGAGGTCGGGCATATCGCTCGGCAGCCGGCGTGGTGAAAGAAAGGCGGCGAATTGGGCCGGCACTCCGAAGGGGAAATCCAGGGCGGCCACGGACGGAACGGGAATGTCGGCCAGCAGACGGTAAAGGTCCTCCCGGCGGATGGACTGCACGCTTTCCAACACGAGGGAGCCGTCGGTGTCCAGTAGGCCCCTGGCTGCCCAGGTGTTTTTGTCCGCACGGGCGCCGCTGAAATCTACGCCGATGATAGTGGCCATGGTGAATTGGGTTGGGTTGCGGCGAGTAGCAATTCAGTTAGAATACACGCGAGCGTATGTTAGCACGCTGTCGATTGATTGACAGAACAAAGGAGCCAGGAAGACATGGACTACACCAAGCGACGGGAGAACTATCGGGGGATATTGGCCGGCGATGTGTGCGTGCATCCCGGTTCGGTTTTTGACCCGATTTCGGCGCGCATTGCCGAGGATCTGGGCTTTGAGGTCGGCATGTTCGCCGGCTCCATCGCCAGCGGAACGGTGCTGGGCGCGCCGGACTACGTAGTGCTGACGCTGAGCGAGTTCGCCGAGCAGATTTACCGCATCTGCCGGGCTGGTGAGCTGAGCCTGATGGTGGACGCGGACCACGGGTACGGCAACGCGCTGAGCGTGAAGCGCACGGTAGAAGAGTTGGAAGCGTCCGGCGTGGCGGCGTTGACCATTGAAGATACGGTGCTGCCCATGGCCTTCGGCGGAGGCGCTCGGTTCATTTCCTTGGAGGAAGGAGTCGGCAAGATGAAGGCCGCTCTGTCTGGCCGAACTGACCCCAACCTCGTGGTGGCGGGCCGTACCAGCAGCCTGGCCGAAGGATTGGACGAGTGCATCCGGCGAGTGAAAGCGTATGAAGCAGCAGGCGTGGACGCCATCTTCCTGGCCGGCGCAAGCACCAGGGAACAGGTAGCGGCAGTGAACGCTGAGTTGAACATACCGCTGCTGCTGGGCGGCGCCGGCGGAGAGCTTTCCGACAAGGAATGGCTGGGCCAGAACGGCGTGCGCGTCGCGTTGCAGGGCCACCTGCCCTTCCAGGCGGCGATCAAGGCGGTGTACGACACGCTGAAGGCCCTGCGTGACGGCGTAGCGCCGGCCGACCTGCGGGACTCGTTGGCATCGGCAGACCTGATCGCGCAGGTGACGCGCAAGGCCGACTACGACCAGCAGATTGCGGATTACCTGTAGTCATCAACCTACCAGAAACAGGAACCACAACGGAGGAAATATCATGGCATTCGTCTGCAACCACCTGCATCTCCGGAGCGAAGACCCGGACAACGCGGCCAAGTTTTACGTTGACAACTTTGGCGCGGAAATCGTATCAACGCGGCCTTTGTCCAACACCGTGTCACACCAGCTGGAGCTGAACGGACAGCCGCTGTTGACCGTATCGGGCGAGGCTGAGGGCGAGAACGCGGTTCCCGGCTCGACGCACCCGCGTTTCGGACTGGATCACTTCGGGTTTGAGACCGACGACATCCAGGGCGCGTTTGAGAGGTTCAAGTCCACTGGCGCCAACATCATCTGCGAGCCGTGGACGATGCCGTCCGGCTCCCAGGTCATGTTCGTGGAAGCGCCCGACAAGGTAAGCCTCGAAATTATCCAGCGACCGGCGTAATTGCTGGGGGCCAAACCGAGCAGAACGCAGGGGCGGGTTTGTAACCCGCCCCTGCGCGTTCTGAAGTTATAAATCGACGGACTAAAGGCCAGCGAAGAAGTCGGTAGGTACGGTCTCCCCGGGGGCTACCGGCGGCTCGGCCCGAATAAAGTGCTCGATGCCCATGGTGGATTCGGCCACATTGCGGGGCACGCGCTCGTAGGGCCAGTCGGGCTGAAGTTGGGTGAAGTGGCGCTTGATGCAGGCGAACTTCGCGTCGAGTCCCTCCGACACGTCCGCAGTGATGTGAATGGTTTCCAGGTCAACGCCGTCATTGACGCGGTCGGGCGATGGCATGGGGAAGTCCACCCCCGCGGCGCGCAGGGTTTCGGCCATGTGGACTCGGAAACCGCGCGGCCGCACGCTGTAAAAGAGCCGATCCGTACAGTGTGGCTGGATGCCGATGGCCATGTGGTGCGGGAAAGCGGTATCGTCGGCGGCCAGCTGAAAAGCGGTTGTGGCGTGGTTGCAGATGGCAATATGGTCGGGGTGGCCGTAGAGCCCGTCCTTGCCGAAGGTGAGGATGACTTGGGGGCGGAATCTTCGAATTTCAAAGACCAGGCGTGCGACGACCTCGTGCTCATCGGCCTGCACAAAAGCCCGGGGATGATGATTGTCGTCCCATCCGGCCATGCCGGAATCGCGGTACTGGAGAACCTCGTGGGACTCGATGCCCAACTCCTTAATCGCCTCGGCCAACTCAGCGCGGCGTACCTCGCCAATCGTCTCCCGGGTGGCGGACCCTGGCTGGCGTATCTCCCCAAGTTCGCCGGACGTCGTGGTTATCAGACGTGCGGTCACCCCGCGGGCCGTGTGCATGGCAATGGTCCCGCCGACGGGAAAAGCCTCGTCGTCAGGATGCGCGAAGAGAATGAGGAGGCGGTGGTCGGGCATGATTAATTCTCTTGTTGCTCGTCTATTGCTTGGCGTATTCGATCAGGAAGTTGCGCGATGCTTTCCATATCGTCCAGCCGCTTGGTAAGTTTGTATGTTACCGCCTGACCTTCAGCCATGCGCACCAACCTGCCGGCTCGGTTTTCGGCTACAACTCCCTTGCGCCACATTTCAAAGACCACTTCATTGGGGCAAATTCCAAGGCAGAGCAGGTAGTCGTAGTCTCGATCCATGCGAACGTGGTTGAACTGGAAAGTTCCATTTGCGCCAAGTGAAGCAGTTTTGACCTCGAAGCGAACGTTGCCAATTCGGAGATCTGTAGCGGACACACGGCCACCGTTCCCGACTGTAAAGTCATTAAGCGTCAGGTAGCGGCGGATGAATTCTTCACCGATCGCACCGCGATTGGTATTGCCAAGCATTCGATAGCCCGCTAACGGCGAATCTCTCCAAATATCTTCGGGCGCGTGCTCCTGGATGATTGTCACCAGCAAATCTACGGCGTTCATTGCGGCGGCTCCCAGATGCCGCGTTTGGGACCTTTCTTCCAGAATACAAGGAAGTAAGAATGATTCTTTCTGGCGTGTACTTGCCGGACAGTCCGGCTTACGCCCGGCCGGTTTTGACGAACCACGACAAACAGGTCCTCAGCAACGAAACCTATCTGTTCGTATGACTGGATTATCTCAATGTGCGTAAAGCGCTGTCGATTGGCGCACACTTCATCCTGACACTTTACAATCAGCACTCCGCGTTCCCGTAGCACTCGATAGGCTTCTTTCCCGGCTTCTTCATACAAATCCAGCACCGCTTCGTGGTATTTTCTATCCGTCCGGTTACCAGTGCCATTGTTGCGATAATGTCGTTCAAAGGCGGTGTGGACAGCGTGAGCGGTGCCGCCCGGGGAGTGCATATAGGGGGGGTCAAGAACGACGCAATCTATCGCCCCGTCTTCGTAGGGGAGATCCCGGCAGTCTATCCCGGTCTGAATGTCCGAGGGCAGCAACTTGTACCGTTCTGCCGGTACGTTCCGCCAGAAAACGCCCATGCCGAAGGTGACGTCCGCGACTACGCTTCCCGGCGCAACGTAAAGATCCATAATGTGCGGAAACGTATCCTCGTTGCCGCCGAGGTAGGCGCTGAAGACCAACTCATTCGTGGCCTGCCCGTTGCGGACGCGGCGGCGTTCTGGCGTGGACCGCGCAAAACTCAGTTGTTCCGGATCTATCATAGCGATTGGTCAGGGGCGGAAGATTATTCGCCCCTGCGGTGGTGTCGTATGCTGGCTGAGGGCTAGTTGTCGATTACTTCCAGCACTTCCAGGATGATGCCCTGCGGCCCTTCGAAGAACATCACGCGCCGACCGCCGCCGACAGTGGTCTCTTCCAGAACCTTGGCGCCGCTGTTTTTCAGGTCTTCTATGGTCCCTTCGATGTCGGTGGTGTCGATGGCAATGTGCTCAAACCCATAGTTTTGCGGATGGGTCTGCGTGGCGATGTGATCGGTCACGTTCAGGGGCAGGCCGTGGAGATCGAGACGGAAGCCGCCGGCCGGCGTCTCTGCGGTTACGGTGGCGCCCAAATTCTGGATGTACCAATCGGCAGTTGCCTTGGGGTCTGGGGTCTTGAGGTGGACATGGTTGAGAGAGAATGCCATAGCGTTGATCCTCCTTGTGAACGGTGCAGTCAAATAAGCGGTGAATCAAGCCGATTGTAACATAAGGCTCAGGAAGAGCCGGCTGACGTGGGTGATATACTTCTCGCGCCGCCGGCCCTGGCGGACGCTTAACAACTGCTCACGGAGGCGATATCGATGCTGGCATTTTTGGGAGGAACCGGGCCGGAGGGCAAGGGATTGGCGCTGCGGCTGGCCATGGCCGGCGAGGCCGTAGTCATCGGCTCGCGGGACTCGGGGCGCGCGCAGGAAGCCGCCAACGAACTGCTGGGTCTGGCTCCGGGAAAGGCCATTTCGGGAGCGGTGAACGGGGACGCAGCGGCGCAGTCGGACGTGGTGTTCCTCACGATGCCGTACAATGGGATGTCGCCGACCATTGCCGGTGTTGGCGACGCGGTGGCGGGCAAGATCGTGGTTACTGTAATAGCACCGATGCGGTTCGAGCGCGGAGTCGGCGCGATTGCCGAGGAAGTGGACGCGGGATCCGCAGCGCAGGAGGCACAGGCGGCGGCCCCGGACTCGCAAGTAGTCGCGGCGTTTCAGAATGTTTCCGCCGAGGAGTTGCTGAAGCCTGGCGCAACCCTGGATGAGGACGTGGTGATCTGTGGCGACGATGCGGACGCGAAAGCGCGGGTCGTCGAGTTGACCCGCTTGATCCCGAATCTGCGTCCCATAGATGGCGGCGCGCTGTACAACGCCAAGTACGTTGAGCAGATCACCCCGTTGCTGGTGAACATCAACCGGATCTATCGCACCCATTCCGGAGTGCGGATCACCGGAGTTTGAAGCAAGACCTACAACCGATTCAGTTAAGATCAGGAGGAACTACGATGCCACGAGCCACACTTGATTTGCAGAATGCCGACGACCTGTCTGCGGTAGGAGGCCAGTGGAAGTGCGCCCACGGGTTCGTACCAGGCCAACCCAACGAGGGCGTAGTCAGCGAAGCGGAAGGATCACCGTGCCGGCTAACCGACTTTGACGATTCGGGCTGGGAGGCTTGCGACGACCTGGCCGCTTGGCGGCGGCGGGGCGTTTCATTCGTCTGGTATCGTATCAAGGCGACGCTGCCGGAGACGGTGGGCGGCCGGCCGCTGGAGGGAGCGCGCTGCCTGTTCGAGTCCTGTATCGACGACTACGGCGAAATCTGGATCAACGGCGAGTGCGACCGTGAGCGGGCGACGGTGCAGGGCTTCAACGTGCCGCAGCGAGTGGTGGTGTCGGCGGAGCCCAAGCCCGGCGACGAGGTGACCATCGCGATACTGGCGATGAACGGGCCGCTGGCCGGACCGGGCGGCGCGGTGTTCGTAAGGTACGCGACGCTGGCGTTTGAGTGGCGAGAGCCTGGATACTAGGCACTGTAGGGGCGGGGTTGTAAACCCCCCCAACACAATTAGCATAAGGCAACCCACAGGTGGTTTTTAAAATAACGCGGAAAACCGGCGCTAAACGTGGGGGGGCCCGGACCCGGGTTTGT
>VXOG01000110.1:1685-20272 GCA_009840165.1 Chloroflexota bacterium | reverse complement strand
TAATAGTAAGACAAACGCATATCACAACAGGCACAAAAAGAGGCCATGCCGCCACGACGGAAATCCAGGACCATCACTTTCTCCCTGCCACCGGAGATGTTCGAGCAGGTGCAGCGGGTGAAAGACGAAGAGGGCCGCGACATGAGCGAACTGGTGCGCGAGGCTCTGCGCCTGTACATGGAAGACCGGGAACTGCGCCGCGAGCAACGCCTGGAACGGCTGCGCTCCCGGCGGGCCAATCAGTCAGACGAAGATCATCAAGGAGGACACACCGATGAGTAAGAACGCCGACCTAGCCCCCGTGGCCCTCTACGCCCGCGTTTCCAGCGACCGCCAGGACGTGGACCTGTCCGTCGCCGCCCAGCTCAGGGCGCTGCGCGACTACGCCGACAAGAACGGCTACCTGGTGGTCCGCGAGTACGTCGACGAGGCCGAAAGCGGCAGGATCGCCGACCGGCCCCAGTTCCGCAGGATGCTGGACGAGGCTTCCAAGCCGGAGGCCCCTTTCAACGAGATATTGGTCTGGAAATTTTCCAGGTTCACCCGCAAGCGGGAGCACGCCGTGGCCTTCAAGTCCATGCTCCGGCGCAAGGGCATCCGCGTCGTCTCCATCACCGAGCACGCCGACGACACCCCCACCGGCAAGCTGATGGAAGCCATTATCGAGTCCGTGGACGAATTTTATAGCGAAAATTTAGCCGAAGAAGTTCGGCGGGGAATGCGCGAGGCCGCCTCCCGGGGCTTCTGGATGACCACCAACGCCCCCTACGGCTACCGGCGGGTCTACGTCCAGGACGGCGCCAAGAAGCGCCCCCGCCTGGAGCTCGACCCTCCTCACGACGCCCTGGTCCGGCGCATCTTCGACCTCACCCTCCAGGGCAAGACCTCCCTGGACATCCTCAAGGTCTTCAACGCCGAGGGCATCCCCTCCCCCAACGGCAAGCAGTGGCGCAAGACCACCGTTCACAAGGTGCTCACCAACGAAGCCTATACCGGCACCCTGGTCTGGGGCCTGAGGAGCAGGGACGGGCAGGAACCGGTGCGGGTGGAGGACGCCTTCCCCGCCATCGTCTCCCCGCAGGAGTTCCAGCGGGTCAGGAAGCTGCTGGCAGCCCGCGCCCCGGCGGTAACCCATCCCCGCCGCGCTGCCAGTCCCTACCTGCTCAGCGGCCTGGCCAAGTGCGAGACCTGCAACAAGGCCCTCACCGCCGCCGAGGCCAAGAGCGGGAAATACACCTACTACGTCTGCCAGTCCATCCTCAAGCAGGGCAGCGGGACCTGCCACACCCCCAGGCTGAACGCCAGGAACTTCGAGGACATCATCGTCTCCAACATCAGGGACAACATCCTCACCGAGTCCAACGTCCGCGACCTGGTGAAGCTGCTGGACGAGGAGATGGACGGGGTGGCCCGGGAGCAGCGCCAGCACCTGGAAACCGTCGAGGCCGAGCTGGAAGAGGTCAAGCGCAAGCTGGACCGCATCTGGCACTTCGTGGAGTCCACCGACCTGGACATGGCCGACGCCTCGGAGCGCATCCTGGAACACCGCCACCGGCGGGAGCAACTGGAGGCCGCCGCCGAGGATGCGAGGGCCGTACTGTCGCAAAGGCGGGAGTTGCTGGACAGCGCCGACGTCATCGCTACCTTTGCCGCCGACATGGGCCAGTTTCTCAGGACCAGCGAACTGACCGAGACCAAAGCCTTCGTGCGGTCATTCGTCAAGGAGGTACTGGTACGGCCCGGCGGGGCGACGATTATCTACACAATACCTACGCCGGAAGATAGTCCGATAGGAGGTGCGGACGCCGCTGAAATCGCCTTGAAAGGCGGAGTTCGCAGTATCGGATACGGTGGTGGAGCTGGCGGGAATCGAACCCGCTACCTCTTCAATGCCATTGAAGCGCTCTCCCAAATGAGCTACAGCCCCACATTCGGCGCGCCACCCTGGGGAAACGGCGACGCGCCTTTATTCTAGCAAACCCGCGGCGAAATCCGCAACGGGGTTAGCCCTTGCGCGTGTACTTCACCACCGTCCGACCGGTGCTGCCCTCGTAGGGTTCCACCACGTACAGGTCCTTCTGGCTGTCCACCCAAACGCCGTGGCAACTGCGGTGCGTCAGGTCGCCCCACTGCGCCAGGCGCTCGCCGTTGGCGTCCAGGATGCTCAGCATACCGCCGTTGTGTTCGGCCACGTATGCTACGTCATCGTCGTCAATGCAGATGACCGCCGGCCCGATGAGCTTGCTGGGCCAATCGGTGACGTGCGTCCCGTCCTGATTGAACACCTGAACCCGGTCGTTCTCCCGGTCTGCAATTAGCAGGTTCCCCTCCCGGTTGATCCACGCGCCGTGGGGCAAGTTGAACTGACCCGGGCCACCGCCCGGCTCGCCCCAGGAGAAGATGTGCTCGCCCGTCGGCGTGAACTTATGCACCCGCGCGTTGGCGTAACCGTCGGCGATGTAAATTTCCCCGGCGTCGTTCAGCGCGATGCCGGCGGGCATGTTGAACGGCTCGGCGCCCCGCACCACCTGGTGCCAGGAGTTGGAGTCAAACGAGCTGTTGTCGGCGCCCGTGTCAGAGCGGTAGCCGCGCTCGCCGATGGTCATCACCACTTCGCCGTCCTTGGTCAGCTTGAAAATCTGGCCCATGTTCCGGTCCACCAGCCAAACATAACCCCACTGGTCGATGATGATGGCATGGGGGAACTCGAACATCCCGCCGCCCCACGACTTGATGAACTTCCCGTCGCGGTCAAAGATCATGATCGGGTGGTCGGGATTCCGGTTGAAGCAATAAACCCGGTCCTCGTCGTCGCCGAACACGGCAGCGGCGGGCATGGGGATGCCGTCGGGCAACTGGGCCCAATTGCGGTCAAATTCATAGGTGTGCGCGCCGTTGCCGACGACGTTGGTGGCAGTAGTCATCAGAGCCTCCTCGTTACTATCAACATACCCTAGTTTTACCACAAATCGGCCCGACTTACCGCCGCGCCACCGATTTCGCCAGGAAAATGTCCGGCTTGCCCAGACCGTTGGCGTCCGGCAGCACGCCGGCAATCGAAAACCCCACCTTCCGGTAAAACTCGTAAGGATGGCCCTTGTAGTTGCGGATGGCCGCCAGATGCGCCAGCGGATCAGGAAACAGATCCACGCCCGCCAGCGACGTCATGTCATCCTCGTCATCCGAACCCAACCAGATGGTCAACCCGCCCCGCTCCCGCACCTGCTCCTCCATATCCTCAATCAACGCCCGCCCGATGCCCTGCCGTTGCAACGATGGCTGCACCACCAGCACCGTTAACTCCCAAACGTTCCCGTGGTACAGCGGTTCCGCCGCCACCCAGCCGAGGAGATCGCCGTCTTCATCAACCGCCGCGCGGGCAATACGGCCGGGTGACAGAGCTTCGTCCACGCTCCGCATCGCCGAGTTCAAGTCCGGCCACGTCTCCGGCCAATGCTCGGCGAAGCCTTCGACCAGCAGCGCGGCGGCTTGGTCAACAGCGACAAGGTCGGTTGTGTCCAATGTCGCTATTCGCATCTGCACAAGTATGGTATATCCATCGTATGGATCGAAGAAGGCTCGAGCTCTGGGTCACGCTGGCACTCTACATAGCAGCCGTAGTATCCTTAATCGTCCTGCTCGCACGGCGTCTGGCGCCTGAACGTTCGCTGTTGCAACGAACAGCGCAAACAGTCGCCGAGTATCTGGGTGAACTAGGTGAAGTTGCCAGCGGCACGATTATTCTAATCATCCTGCTGGTCATAGGAGGAACGGTAATCATGGCGTTACTTACGAAAGGCTATGAGTTGTATCGGGAAATGCTCGGGAGGAACGAACAGCTCAGAGCAGAAGGCCGTGCGGAGGGCCGCGCCGAAATAATCGAACAACTGAAAGAGCGGGGCATCAACGTGGACGACCTACTGCCTCCTGACGAATCCGATACGGAACCGCCGGCGACTCCATAGCCAACCGACGGTCCTTCACTCTGTCAGAACGCACCAATCCCCGGAGTCGTCACCCGGATGCTGTACAGCGACGCTCCCGACGTCAGAAACAGCGTCCGCATATCATCCCCGCCAAAGCAGATATTCCGCGTAACCTCCGGCGTTTCCAGCACGCCCAATTGCTCGCCTTCCGGCGACACGATCCAGACGCCGCCCGAACCGGTACACCAGACGTTGCCCGCCGTGTCCACCTTCATCCCGTCGGGCACTCCCGGCGCCGTTGACCCCATCTCGATCAGAATGCGGTTGCCGCTCAGCGTCCCGTCCGCCGCCACGTTAAACGCGCGGATGCGTCGGTTCGGGGAAAACTCGCCGCTCTCCTCACGCTCAAAGTCCGCCATCTCCGCCCGGCTGATCGCCACGTACAGCACCGACTCGTCCGGCGACAGCGCCAGTCCGTTCGCATACTCACACTCGTCCGTAGCCAGGTGTACGTTGCCGGACGTGTCGAGTCGGTAGATGCCGGCGAACGGAATCTCCCGCAACTCCTCGGGAAAACGCAGATGCGGGTCCGTGAAAAATATGGTTCCGTCCGTTCGGCAGATAACGTCGTTGGGCTTGTTGAACCGCTTGCCGTCCCATCGGTCCGCAATCGTAGTCACGTTGCCGTCCGCGTCCATGCTGGTCACACACCGGTGGTCCGCTCCTTCGCACATCAGCAGATTGCCTTGACGGTCGAACGTGCAGCCGTTTCCTTCTCCGGTATTTTCACGAACCACTGTCGTCTCCCCGGTATTCGGGTCCCACTTCAACAGCTGTTCCCGCGCCAGGTCAACGAAAGTCAGGTAGCCGCCGGGATGCCACAACGGCCCCTCCGTGCGCTCCAACGATCCATCAAGCAGCGTCAATTCCGTTTCCGCCAGCAGTCCGCCCAGGTTGTCAGCCATCTTGTCCTCTCCTGTGTTCTTGGTTCCCCTGATCTCCAGCGATTATAGCAACCATTCCCATACCCACTCCCACGTACACCGTCAGTCTAATACCAACGCCCACTCATCACCAATCCAACGATTCCATCCTATCTATCCCGTAAATCCATGAAAAATTGATTTCCCCGGCCAGCGCAGCCGGCCCCTTGCCCCAGGCTACCTACACCTTCTATCCTGTAGTGGAAACCTACCGGAAACACGCACCGTCCGACCGCAAACGCGGCGGGAGTCTGTCAATGTCCATCCGCTACGGCGTCAGCCTGCTCACCGACCCCGATTTCACCGCCCGCGCCTACCGGGCGCGCCAGCTCATCTGCGGCCAGTACGCCTGCTGGGCCGCCGAGATGCACATGCTCCACATGCCCATGTCCGACTACTTCCCGCTGGATGCCGGCGAGGCCGGCGCAACGGAAGCCCAACTCGCTGCGGAGTTGGCGACGCTGGCGGATCGCTACCGTCGGGTATCCCCGCGTTTCCCCATCTTCAACCGGGGCATAACCACCACCCGCACGTCCGAGTCCGACGGCAACATCTGGATTGACTTCTCGCCCGAGGTGGTCAACGAATCCCTGTACCGATTGCAGTCCATGGTGGTCGATCTGCTGGAGCGCAATCCCGCCGTGAGTTGCGAACGGCGTGTCTTCGGCTCCGATTTCCCGCCTCAAATTCCACTCATGTCCCACGCCGACCTCCCTGATTCGGTATTCGACAGCGCCCTGGACTTCGCCCGCGCCATCACCGACGACCTCAAGGTCTCCCAAATCACCCGTGCCTGGCGCCTGACCCTGACCCGCTTCGAGTCCAACGCCGCCGGCGAAGACTGGTCCGGCGGACGCTGGGCAACTGACCTCTCGTGGCAAGCCATCGGCAGCTACAGCCTGTGAATCGGTGCGGTATAATGCCCTCGCAGCTTGGGGATAGCCCATAATGGAAACTCTAAACCTCATCGGAACGATCGTCGGCATCGCAACTTTTATGGTGCTGGTCGGCGGCGGCTTCTACTGGTGCGGCCGTATGTCATATCGGGTTGACAACTTGGCCCGCGACGTGCAGTCCCTGCAAGATGACGTCCAGACCCTGCGGGAAGAGCAGAAGGCCGACATGGCCGCGTTACGGGAAGAGCAGAAGGCCGACATGGCCGCGTTACGGGAAGAGCAAAAGGCCGACATGGCCGCGTTGCGGGAAGAACAAGCGGCCAATATGGCTGCCCTGCGTAACGAAATCCGCAGCAGCGAGCAGCGGATACTCACCGCGCTTGCGAACCACTCTCACGTTGCGCCCGATGCGGGCCAGCCCGTGTTCCGGTTCCCGCCGGGAATGGAAGCGCCCGAACCGGCCGCCGCTGACGGAGCACCGGTAGAAGCATAGCCGGAATATTCCACTAAACGGGAAACGCCCGGTCCAGTCGCTGTCGCTGCTCCGCCGTCAGATGCCAGCCCGACGCGGCGCAGTTCTCCTCGGTGCGCGCCACGCTGTTCGACTTGGGAATGGCGATCATCCCGTCCTGGTCGGCGACCCAGTTCAGCGCCACCTGTGCCGCCGTCTTGCCCGTCTCATCCGCGATTTCGGCTAATGCCTGCTGGTCGCGGCTCAACCCCAGCGCCCGCCGTATCCGTCCGCCGCCATCACCCACCAATGCGCCCTCATGCAGCGGGGAGTACGCGATGATCGCAATGTCGTGCTGACGGCAGTAGGGGATGACGTCACGCTCCGCGCGGCGACGGCGCAGGTTGTAGAGAATCTGGTTGGACACGATGGGGTTGTTCTGCATTGCCGCCTGCGCTTCCCGCATGTCCTCCACCGAAAAGTTGCTGACCCCGATGTAGTCCACCAGGCCGTCCGCCACCAGCTGTTCCATGGCCCGCATGGTCTCCGCGATGGGCACCCTGGGATTGGGCCAGTGAATCTGGTACAGGTCAATTTTGTCCACGCCCAGCAGGCGCAGGCTCTTATCCGCCGCCCGCAGCACCGCGTCGTAACGCAGGTTGCCACCCAGCACCTTGGTGGCGACGAACACCCGCTCCCGCATCCCGGCGATGGCCTCTCCCACCTGATCCTCGGTGCGGTACATCTCCGCAGTGTCGATGAAATTCGCGCCCAGCTCAATCCCCCGGCGCAGCGGTTCCGACCCGCCGGTGTAACGCCACGTACCCAGCCCAATCTCCGGAACCATCACGCTCGATGCTCCCAACCGTTTCAATTCCATGATATTTCCTCCCGTTCTCTCGCGCTGGCCCTCATCAATATCGCCGGCACGATGGCCACCAGCGCAATCACCCCGGCCGCCCGGTAGAAGCTGTGGAACAGCCCCAGGCTGGCCGTCTGCAACGTCTCCCGGTATTCCACCAGGGCCTGCGCCCGGGCCGCCGCATCCAAACCCGGCATCATCAGCGGCGATGGCGTCTCGACCAGGATGGTAAGGAACTCGTTGACGCCCCACGCCGACAGCGCGGCCATACCCAGCGTCATCCCCAGCATACGGGACACCACTACCATCGATGCTGCCAGCGCCCGGTAGTCCGTCGGCGCGGCAGCGATGGCCCGGTGCATCAGCGGCGCGATGACCAGCCCGAACCCAACACCGGCCACCACCATGTCCAGCGTCAGCCTCGGCTCCGCGATGTCCAGCGGCCAGCCGCTCAGCCGGAACATCCCCGCCGCGATCAGCGCCAGTCCGGCCACCGCCATCCACTGGGCGTCCACCCAGCGCAGCAGCCACCCGCCCACAATCGCGAACACCGGAATCGTCGCCGTCATTCGCAGCAGCCACAGCGCAGCGGTAGTGGCGTCCACCGGGCGCTCCGGCCGGTTCATCACCGTGTTGGCCATGATTACCGTCGTGGCCATGGCGATGATCAGCGCGACCCCCACCAGCAGTTGGCAGGCGTTGGCGGTCACGAACGCCCACGCCCGGAACAGAACCGCCGACAGCAGCGGTTGCGCCGCCCGCCGCTGGGACCACATCAGCGCGCCCACGCACACCGCGAATCCCGCCAGCAACAGGTAGGGCGTCCACGACGACAGCCGGAACAGTCCCTCGTGGGCAAAGGCCAGCGACAGCAGCACCAACGCACCGGTCAGGATCGCCGCGCCCCGGTAGTCCATCCGCGTGTCGGATGCGGCCTGCTTCGGCACCCAGAGCAGCACCGCCGCGATTGCCGCCGCCTGCGGCACGTTCAGCCAGAAGATGGCCCGCCAGCCCCAGATCTCGATGACCGCGCCTCCGTAGGCCGGCCCCAGCATGCTGCCCGCCTCAGCCGCGCCGGCCACGATTCCCAGCGCCAGGCCGCGCTGTTGTGGCGTGGTCAGGGCGGCGGCGATGGCCAGGCTGATGGGCACCGCGCCGCCGCCGCCAATGGCCTGGATGACTCGCGCCACTACGACCTGATCCAGCGGTTCCAGCAGCCCGTTCAACCATTCCGATTCGCCGGACAACGCCACCAGCGTCGTCCCAATGCCGAACACCGCCAGCGAAGCCCAATAGACGCGGACGTAGCCATGCACGTCGGCCAGGCGTCCCAGCAGCGGCATCGCCACCGTGTAGCCCAGCAGGTAGGCCGTCACCACCCAGATAACCGATTCCAGCCGAATGATTGGCACCTTCAGGTCCGCCATCACTGCCGGCAGCACAGTTACCACCACCGTCTGGTCCAGGGCGGTGATGAACGCGCCGCAGGCCACCACGGCCACCAGCGCCCATTGGCGGCGGGACGAAATTAGCGCGTTACTGGACTGGGGCGCCATGAGTGTGGCTGACGCTGTTCCTCTATGACGGAAGAGAATCAGCCGCCGGTCAGGTCAACGAATTCGTCGGGTGGCTGGATCGTGACCGTCCCGTCAATGTTGGTCAGCAAAATCTCGCGCACGGTATCCGGCTGGTCGAAGGCTCCCACGGGGCCGGCGAGGCGTAACTTCCGCAACGTCTTTTGTTCCACATCCGTCCACACCTCAATCTGCACAACTTGGCCCTCCTCCGGAAACAGCGGCAGCCAGTCCAGCAACGTCGCCGGAGCCTCACCGGATATTCTGTGTGCGGACTGCCCATCCAGGCTTTCCTGACCGCCCAGGACCGGATCGGAGACCCCCGCAATCAGATCGGCTGCCAGGAGATTCAGTCGGTCCACCGGTATCGGCGACATCGCCGGGGGTTGCTTCATCCACGCGCCCGACAGCGGGTCGGTGGCGTAGTACGCATCGGGAGTAATTACCGACAGCATCTGTAGATAAACTCCAGATTCCGCCTCGGTTTGGGCATCAGGCACCAGGTAGGCGTCCACCGCCAGTTCGGCGCCCTGTACGCTATCCCACGACCCGCTGGCCTCGGTCATCTTGGCGCTGAAACCCGGGATGAAAATCGCGCCCGTTTCGTGCCGCACCATGAACTCGGTGGATTTCAGGGCGCGCAGGTTCGCCGCCGTCGCTTCAAGCAGCAGCGCCGGGTCCGGCGGCGGAGTGGGTGTCGGCGGAACCGGCGTAGGCGTCGGCGCGGTGGTGGGGGTAGGTGGCCCGGCGCAGGCGATGGCCAGAGCAGTCAATAACAGCGCAATAGCCCAGAGTCTTCTCAAAATCGCTACCGTCCGCTCGCGCGCTGAGCCTAAAGCCCGCTTACAAGTATCGTGAATCTCACCGGGGCGACCACACGGCTATGCCGCCGGGGGCAATGTCTCGCAAGCCGCCCGGTTCGCCCACTTCGGTCACGTACACGTGCGGCCCGGCAGCTCCGCTGCCGTTGCGCCGCTGTGAGAGATACTGCTGGTTGCCGGCGACCACCAGCGCCGACCCGTCGGGCGCCCACGGCGAATGGCTGCGCGCGTATTGGTCGAAGAACGCCAGCATCAAAAAAGTTTCCCCGCTGGGCGAAAACCGCAGCCCGCCCACGGCGTCGTCCGATTCGGTAGATTCCGATTGTCTCATGTCGCCCTCGGCGATCCGCCATTCCATGGTGCGCTCTTCACTGTTCAGGGCTACCCATGCCAACCGCTGACCGTTCGGTTCCCAGAAAAAGCCCAGCACCCAATCGTCCTCCCGGATGGTGCGTTCCGCGCTGCCGTCGGCGGCCACCAGGCGCAGGCGGCGGTATGCCGGAGAGCCTTCGTCCTGGCGGTCGGCTACGGCAATCACACGACCGTCTGACGACCACAGGAAAGCGCAGTCCCCTTCCACCTCGGCCAACCGCAGCGGCGGATAATCGCGGTCATGCGGACGACCCAGCCACAGGGCTTCGCTGTCGCCACCGGGAGCGGACCAGGCCAGCGTGATTCCGTCAGGCGACCACGCTGGCGTGCGGAACGAACGCGACCTGCCGATGGGGAGCAGCCCGAACGACGTGCCGGCATCGTTCAAACGCAGCACCATCAATTCCTGACCGCTGTGCACCGCCAGGGATCGACCGTCCGGCGACCAGTCGAAGTACAACGGCGCTCCCCGCACCACCGGCATATCGGACGAAGCAACCGCTGCGCCATCGGGTGGGTTGGCCTCAATCACAAACAGCGACAGTCCCTCCGGCGTCGCGGCGGTGATGCCCAGCATCTCGCCGTTGGGCGACCACTGCACGTAGTGAGGTGTGCCCTCGGCGATGGTCAGCGGCGCCGAGTTAACGAACACTGCCCCGCCCACGCCGGTCGATGATTCCAGCAATTGCACGCTCATCTCGGCGTTGGACGGCGAGCTGCCGCTGATCAGCGATACCGCGATTCGGCTCCCGTCCGGTGACCAGACGGGCCAGCCGTAGAGTCGGGTTTCCTGCATGGGTTGAGCCACGATACCGCCCATGCGTCCCGTCGCGTCGGCGATTTCCCCGGTGGTGAGCGTGCTGCGGTCGCTGCCATCCGGGTTGATGGTAACCAACTGCCCGTCGGAGGCTATGTAGGCAATGCGGTTGATGGTCATGGGATCGTGCGGTGCGCTGATTTTGGTGTCAGGGGCGCACGCCAGCGTGATTGCCAGTACGAAAACTCCGATGGCAGTGAATGCCGGCAAGCAGTTGGTTAGCGTGGGCATCGCGGGTACGGTAACACCCGGCTCCCGGTTTGGCAAACGTGAGCCAATGTTGTGATTAAGCGGCCGTTAGCCTGTTTCCAAGCGTAGATCCTGGCTAGGCAGCAGTGGATTTACCACCGCCCAAATCGCAGCAGCAACAGCATCAATGGAATGATTGGCGTCTATTCGCTTCCAGGTATCCAGATTGCGTTCTGCTTGCCTCAAAAAGCCGCGCCGCACACGTTCGTGAAATGCCATGGTCTCTTCTTCAAAACGGTCGGGAGCATCGCCCATAGGCAGCGCCAATTGGAAAAGGCGATTGTTGACCCGTTCCAAACCGATCGCAGGATCAATATCAAGTAAGATAGTCATATCAGGATAAAGGCCATCGGTTGCCAAGTTGTTCAGCAAATCTATTTTCTCTAAATCCAATCCGCGCCCATATCCTTGGTAAGCAATCGTAGAGCCGGCGAAACGATCGCAAATGACGACCGCCCCCGTTTCCAGTTCTGGCCGGATCCGTTCGGCGACCAATTCCGCCCTTGATGCTTCAAACATCAAAAGCTCTGCGATGTCCGAAACAGGTAAATCACCTATCAAATAATTGCGCAGGTAATCGCCTAAAGGCGTTGAACCGGGCTCGCGGATAGGGACGACTCGATAGTCTTGTCTCAGCAACGCTTCTGCGAGAAGGGTGGATTGCGTCGATTTGCCGGCGCCTTCGCCGCCCTCAAAGGCTATGAATACCCCCGCCATTGCCGTTACCCCGTTCGCGTACCGTATGACGTACACAGACTAGCAAAGCGCCAGCATCGAAGACTGTAATGGCGGACGCTGATTTCGACGAATGGGACTAGGGACGGTAGATGAGCACGCCGCGTTGCGGGTCGCGGCCCCGGCTGGTTGAGGCCAGGTTGAATTCCTCGGCCAGCATGTGTTGCAGGCGTCGGATGTATGGGCGCTGGGGTTCCAGCTGGACGCTGAACTCGCCCGACAGCACCCGGCGGGCCGCTTCCTCCGCCTCAGCCCGGGCGGCGGCCTTAGCTTCAGCGTTCGCCTCTTCCTTGTGGCGTCCGGACGGCGGCGGCAACTCGATGCCCTGATCGCGGGCCATGGAGGTCAGAAATTCACCGACCTGGGGAACGGTGTTCTTGCGCAGCACGTACACCGGCACGCTGTTGTCCTCGGCGACGCGCACCAACTGGCTGCCCCGGCGGTAGTGGTTCTTGGTGGTGAGGAGGACATTGGCCCGACGCAGTTCGCTAACGATCTCCGCAGTCGCGCCCCGTTCGGCCAGGGCCGCCTCAACCTTGTCCCGACTGACTCCAAAGAGGAAGATACGCGCTTCCAGGCGAGGGCCGGCCGACCCGCTGGCGTCCGCTTCGTCCTGGAAACGTTCCGGCGGATACTGCTCATAAGTGTCCTGCCCCCGTCCGTTCCGGTTCCTGCCCCGGCGATTGCGGATTTCGTTGGCGGCCCAGGGCGTCGGCGCCGCCTCGTTCTGACGGGTTGCGGCCGTTCGCGTGATGTTGCCGTCTTCGTTCATGTGGCGGATTTCCGGCTCAACCGGATACCCTCGCAGCCACTGGTCAACCACCTGAGACACGTCGTCGTGTACCGCGACCTCGTTCCAGTCCTGTATCTCCACGACCACGTCGAAGGTTGGCGGGGCCTTGCGCTCCAGCACCGTTTTCTGCGTGCCCCGGAACCGAGCCTCCTGGTCGCCCAGCGTAACGGTCTGCACGCCGCCGATCAGGTCCGACAGCGTGGGGTTCATTATCAGGTTGTCCAGAGTATTGCCGTGGGCGGTGGCCACCAACTGGACGCCGCGCTCGGCGATGGTTCGCGCCGCGGCGGCCTCCTGGGTGGTTCCCATTTCGTCGATGATGATGACCTGCGGCATGTGGTTTTCCACCGCTTCGATCATCACGCCGTGCTGCTCAGTGGGAGCGGGCACCTGCATTCGCCGGGCGTGGCCGATGGCCGGGTGGGGGATGTCCCCGTCGCCGGCGATTTCGTTGGAGGTATCCACGATGATCACGCGCTTGCGGGCTTCGTCGGCCAGCACACGGGCGACCTCCCGCAGCATCGTGGTTTTGCCAACGCCGGGGCGGCCCAGCAGCAGTATGTTCTTGCCGCCGTAGGCCAGGTCTTCAATTATCTTGATGGTGCCGAATACCGCTCGCCCTACCCGGCAGGTGATGCCCACCACGCTGCCGCTGCGGTTGCGGATGGCCGAAATGCGGTGCAGGGTGCGCTCCATGCCGGCCCGGTTGTCTCCGCCGAAATCTCCGACGCCGGACACCACGTGTTGAAGGTCCTCCCGTCCGACGGGTTCCTCATCGAGTATCACGTCGCCGGAGGAAAAACGCGCTTCCGGAGGGCGGCCCAGGTCAAGGACGATCTCCAACAGGTCATCAAGGTCGTCCTGACCTCGCAGGCCGTCCAGCACCCGTAGCGGCAGGATGCCGAGGAGTTGCTGCAATTCATCTTGGGCCAGTTGTTCGACAGTTACCAACTATGCCCTCCTTGTATGTGCATGGATGAAAAGGATGGACGGGATATTGGATTTTGATTCGGCTGGGATAATGGTCTAATGGTCAGCGGACGCGGGGGGCTTCGATGAGCGGGGCGTTCTCGTCGTATGCCGGCCCGCCGGCCATGGCGACGAAGTAGCGGTGTATCCGCGCGTCGGCGGTGAGTTCGGGATGGAATGCCGTCGCCAGCAGGTTTTTCTGCCGCACCGCCACCGGCCGGCCATCGGGCAGGGACGACAGAACGTCCACTTCCTCGCCAACCCGCAGAATCACCGGAGCCCTGATGAAGATGGCGTGGTACGGGTCGGAGCCAAGCCCTTTGATGGCCAGGTCCTGCTCAAAGGAATCGACCTGCCGGCCGAAGGCGTTGCGCTGCACCCCAACGTCCATGACCGCCAGCGGAACGGGGTCTTCCTCGGTGATTTCCGCCGCCAGCATGATCATTCCGGCACAGGTTCCCCAGACGGCCCTGCCCGACGCGGCCATGTCGGCCACGGGCTCGCGCAGGTTGTAAAGCGACATCAGGCGGCTGAGCGTGGTGCTCTCGCCGCCGGGAATGATGAGGCCGTCCAGCCCTGCCAAGTGTTCCGGCAGTCGCACTTCCGTCGTGTCAGAGCCGATGCTGCGGAGCACGTGACAATGCTCCGCAAAATCCCCTTGAACCGCTAAAACGCCGATGTTCAACTACGTATCCAGCCGATAATGTCGCCTGCCTTCTCTGAAACCGTCATTGCGAGCGCAGCGTGGCAATCTTACAGTCGCAGGAGCGCGGCTCGGAACGAGATTGCCACGTCGCTTTGCTCCTCGCAATGACATTTTTGCCTAGATGCTGCGGGTGGCCAGCAGTTCGGCTTCCGACAGTTCCCGCACGCTGCGGCCGACCATGGGCTCGCCGAGGTCTCTGGATACGTCGGCCAAGATGTGCGGGTCGTTGTAATGGGTAACGGCCTGCACGATGGCATGGCCGCGAGCGGCCGGGTCGCCGGACTTGAAGATGCCGGAACCGACAAACACGCCGTCGGCGCCCAATTGCATCATGAGGGCGGCGTCTGCGGGAGTAGCCACTCCGCCAGCCGCAAAGTTAACTACCGGCAAACGTCCCTCTTCGCGGGTTTGCTGGAGCAGGTCGAGGCTGACGCGCAGGTCGCGGGCCTCCACAACCAACTCATCGTCGGGCATGGTGCGGAGCTTGCGGATGGCGTCCTGAACCGCGCGCATATGGCGCACCGCCTCCACCACGTCGCCGGTGCCGGCTTCGCCCTTGGTGCGAATCATGGCCGCGCCTTCCGAGACACGGCGCAGCGCCTCGCCCAAATCGCGGCAGCCACAGACGAACGGTACGGTGAAGTCATGCTTCCACACGTGGTGCATCTCATCGGCAGGGGTGAGAACCTCGGACTCGTCAACGTAGTCCACGCCAAGAGCTTCCAGTATCTGCGCTTCAACAAAATGCCCGATTCGGCACTTTGCCATGACCGGAATGGACACGGCCTCAATGATATCGCAAATCATGGAGGGATCGCTCATGCGAGCCACGCCACCGTCTGCCCGGATGTCGGCAGGCACGCGCTCCAACGCCATCACCGCCACCGCGCCGGCCTCTTGCGCAATGCGCGCCTGCTCAGGGGTCACCACGTCCATAATCACCCCGCCCTTGAGCATCTGGGCGTGGCCGGACTTGACGGTGAAGGTACCGGTGAGAATTTCAGCAACCATTGAAAGCGCCTCCTCTATTGCATTAGGGATGCTAGGCAACCATTATAGCCGTCGCCGTTCGGCATATCAATCGAGCATTTCGGGCTGACCCGGCGCAGGGAGACGGCGCTACGGTTCGTAGGTAACCGTAATCGAGCCGGTTTCCAAGCTCCTATCGCGGACGGCCCACACGTTGATCTCGTTTGCCCCTCGCTGGAGCACGATGGGGGCCGTCCACCGTCCCTCGGAGTCCAAGTCTGCCGGAATGATCTCGTTCACTACCACTTGGGCGCCCGGCAGCGTTTCGCCGTATATCCGCAGCACGCGGTCGGATACGGTCGCACCGTCCTCCGGTTGGGTGATGGTCACGAACAGATTGAGAGGCGTGCTGTCGTAGGTCAATTGCAACAGCTGGCGCTTTGGTTCCGGCGAAGCGCTGTTGTGGCTGATCACCTCTATGACGTTGAACCCCTCAGCCAGCGGGATAGTTGCGAGGAAGTTCCCTTCAGCATCGGCCCGCAGAGTCACGTCCTCTTTGCTACCGTCCGTGTTGCCGTAAGTCACCTCGATTATGGATCCCGGCAGGGTCGTTCCGAACAGGTCGATTTCGGGCTCGCCCCGAACCACGCTGAGATTGGTCGGGTGATGCACCACCACAAAGTGCCTGGGTGGTACCGGAGTAGGTTGCGCCGGGGTTGGCGTGGGCGCCGGTGTTGGGGTAGGGGTCGGTGTTGGCGTGGGAACCGGGGTGGGTGTCGGTTGTACCGGGGTGGGCGTCGGCTGTACCGGAGTGGGTACGACGGTGGGCGTGGGAGCGGGTGTGGGAGCGGGTACGGTGGGCCGTATCGGTTCCGGCGTCGGCGTCGGGCGCGCCCGGACGCTGCCGGGAGCATCCGGCGACCCGGGCAACGCGAAAACCCACGCAGCCAGGAACACGGCAATCAGGACGAATGCCAGGCTCGCTGCTAGGATACGTTGCTGCACAACTCGGCCCGCGGGGTATAACCGGAAACTTGCTCCGACGGACGGGTCGTCAGCCCGTCGCCGGTCAGGCTGCTGGCGAGCCTATCGGGAGGGTCAGCGTGAACATAGTGTGGTGACCGGGTTGGGGTGCGGCCACGGACGCCACCGATAAATCGCCGCCGTAACGGTGGGCCAGCGTTCGGCTGATGTACAGTCCCAGACCCGATGACGTCTTTTCTTCGCTCCGTCCCATTTCCGGCGTCCAGCCGCGCGTGAACAGATGGGCGCGGTAGTGATCGGGGATGCCGGGGCCGTTGTCGGTTACGCATACCCTGAAGTCATCAGAGTCTCGCGTCACGGTAATCTCGATATAGTCCCCTCCGTAGCGAAGGGCGTTGTCCACCAGGTTGGCGATCATGTGCTCCAGGGCGGCGGCCTCCGAATATACCAGGCCAAAATCCTCCGGCTCGGACCACCAGGCGATGTCCTTGCCCTGCTCTGCGGCTTGGCCGGTGTAACGTTCTACTATACGACTGACTACGGCGGTCGGTTCTACGGGGTAGCGCTCCGCTGGGGCGTCCGGAGTTTCCAGGTTAATCATGACCTGCATATTGCCCATCATCAGCCGGAACGACGGCGCCTGCTCTTCAATCTCATCCAGCAACTCATGGACCACGATGGACACGTCTTCCCCCGTAGCCGCCAAGACGCCGCGCGCTTCCCGGCACTTGCCCAGAATGCGACGCATCGGCCGGCCCAGGTCGTGCTGAAACGTCTCAAACTGCTGCTCGGTCAACCGGCTCCAGTCATCCACGCCGTTGAGACCATTGCCGTTGCCTCGCCTGCCGCCGGCCCCCACGTATGCGGCCACCGCAATCGCAAGACCGACTACCAAGCCTGCGATGCCCACGTAGGATAGCGGCTCCACCGGCCAGGGTTTGGGAAATAGCCAGGTGAGCGGGAGGAACAGCGAAACCACCATCGCTGCCAGGCCGACTACCGCCAGGGCGATTCCGGCGTAGGCTAATACGGGGTGTCCTCCCGCTCGTCGGGATGGTAGCGTCGCCATAAATCGAACCGAATCAGCGCGGCGGCAGTAGCCGGTAGCCCCGGTCTCGAACGCTGACGATAAAGTCGTTAGCGCCCAACGAGTTACCTAAAGCTCGGCCCATGGATACCTTGATCTCTCGAATGCGAACCCGCAGCGACGCCCGGGTATCATCGCCCTCCAGGTAGCGTTCCAGCCGGTCAAAAGGCACCACGTTGCCGGGGCTGCGATACCAGGCTTGCGCCAGTTCACGGAGTATGTCAAACCGTCGTCCGCTGACTTCCGGCACCGGCGCGGTATTTCCGTCGTCATTGATCACCAGCACCGTTCTTGCGTCACTGTCCATCAGTATGCGGCTGCCGATGGCGATGGAACCGGGCTCGGCTCCGACCAATCGGCGCATCCGCAGGGCCACTTCTTCCGGAGAGGCCAGTTTGTCGATGAATTCAACCGGCGCTTCCACCTGCAACGCGCTGCGCGCCACCGTGTCGCGCTCCACGCCCTGGCTGTACTGCGTGAACATCAGCACGGGCAGACGCGGCCGCTCGGCGACGATGCGTTTCAGCAGGTCCAGCCCCTTGAACTGGTCATCACGATAATCCCCCAGGCGAACATCCAGGATAACGCCATCGGGCGCCGTGTCATCAATTGCCGTCATAGCCGCCCACAGCATATCGTCGGCCGAGCCGTGGGCTTCCTTGCTGACGACCTGGGTGCTCCAGCCTTCATCTTCCAGACGCCGGCGCACTGCCCGCACGATGGCGGAAGTAGCTTCGTCATCGACGATCAGTATATTTCCGGAACGGGGAGCCATCGGGTGTTACTCACTGGACTGCTGCAAACCGCCGGGTTGGCGGAACACGTCGGCGAGAGGAATTTCCAGGCCGGGCAGCAACGGCGTGGTCAAGGTATCGTCCGCGGTTAGGACATCTCGCTCGACATACTCGCCATCGCGCAATTCCAGTGGGATGACCGTTTCGTTTGCCTCGTCAAAGATCCAGTATTCCGGTATGCCGGCCTCGGCGTACACCTGGCGTTTGCGTACCAAGTCCCGGTTGCGGTCGGTGGACAGAATCTCAATTACGATGGCCGGCGCGCCTTCCACCATCCGATCCCCCACGATGGCGTCACCGTTCCGGAGGACGATGGTTAAATCCGGCGCGAACAACCGCGGCAACGCCGAGGGCAAGGCCACGTTGAGTTCGGTATATACTACCCCGGGCCGCTCGGCAAAGCTGCGGAAATAGATCTCAAAATGGTAAAACACCGCGCCTTGGACCGACTGGTGTCTTGGTCTTGGTCTTGGCATGATGTACAGTATCCCGTCGTCCAGCTCCATCTTCCGCTTGTCGTCCGGCTCCGGAAGATCAAGCTCCAGGAACTCTGCTACGGAGAACCGCATACCCGTGCGTGGTTCGATTGTCGTGGTCAT
>VXOG01000110.1:0-1585 GCA_009840165.1 Chloroflexota bacterium | reverse complement strand
GCATACCCGTGCGTGGTTCGATTGTCGTGGTCATAGTCAATCGCTCCTCAACCTGACGCCATTATAAGGCTATTCGCCCGACCCTGTCGTTGCCGGCGCCGGCAAGGTATAACACAAAGGGGCGACCGTTGGCCGCCCCGCGCAGTGGCTGAGTTTTGACTCCCCTATGAGTCCTTAGTCAGGTTGGTGAGGAACTCGGAGTTGGTTCGGGTACGAGCCAGGCGCTCCAGCACCCGCTTGGTGGCGTCGCCCATGTTGGCCTGGTCGCCGCCCGACGCCAGCGTGACCATCCGGCGCAACAGCCAGATTTGCGGCACCTGCTCGGAGTCGTAAAGCAACTCTTCCCGCCTGGTACCGCTGCGCACCACGTCGATGGCCGGGAAGTAGCGCTGATCCGCGAGGCGACGGTCAAGGTGCAACTCCATGTTGCCGGTGCCCTTGAACTCTTCGTAAATCACCTCGTCCATCCGACTGCCCGTGTCCAGCAGGCAGGTGGCGATGATGGTCAGCGAGCCGCCTTCTTCCAGGTTGCGGGCCGCGCCAATGAACCGCTTGGCGGGATACAAAGCCGCCGGGTCAATGCCACCCGACAGGGTGCGACCTGAGGTTGGCAACGCCAGGTTGTAGGCGCGGGTCAGGCGGGTGATGCTGTCCAGCAGGATGACCACGTCGCGCCCGGTTTCGGTCATTCGCTTGGCTCGCTCCACCGCCAGTTCGGCCACGCGGCACTGCTCCTCCACCGACTCGTCAAAGGTGGATGCGAACACGTCGCCCTTCACGGCCCGACGCATCTCGGTGACTTCCTCGGGCCGCTCGCCGATGAGCACCACCATCAGGATAACGTCCGGGCGATTTTCGGAAATGGCGGCGGCAATCTGCCGGAGCACCGTGGTCTTGCCCGCTTTGGGCGGCGACACGACCAGTCCCCGCTGGCCCAGGCCGATGGGGGCGAAGAGGTCGATCATGCGGGAGGGCAGGCCGCCCTGCGGGTTCTCCAGCACGATGTGGTCGTTGGGGAAGATGGGCGTCAGGGACTCGAAAATTCGCCGGTTAGCCTGGGTCTGCTGCTCGGGATCCAGCAGGTTGATGCTGGTGACCCGGGTAAGGCCGTGGTGCCGTTCTCCGTCCTTGGGGGGACGCACGGTTCCCGTCACCGTGTCGCCGGTTTTCAGGTTGGAGCGCCGGATCTGCGACTGCCCGACGAAAACATCGCCGGCCACCGGGGGGTAGTGCATCGACCGCAACAGGCCGTGCCCGGCGTCCATGACCTCCAGCACACCGGATGCCACCAGCTGATTTCGGCCAGCGGCCGCCTGTCGCACACGCTGAAACAGGGCATCGCGGCCCAGCTCGGCCAACGCGCCGTCGTCGCGCAGTCCAACCTCCGGCGCCAACTGGAGCAGGTCAGACTGGGACAAGGACGCCAAGTCTGCTATGTCAATGAGTTTCCGTTCTTGCGCGCCGTTCTCGTGACCCAACAGGTCGTCATCAATGTCATCAGCGCGCGCGCCGTCCATGACGAGCTTTGCTTCGTCGTCAACGGGTGGTGGGCGGCGGCGGCGGCGGGGGGCGGCGGCGGTCTCGT
>VXOG01000017.1:15850-20398 GCA_009840165.1 Chloroflexota bacterium | reverse complement strand
AATCACCTCCACCTGTCTCACTGGGGCGGTGGGCTATTTGTCTGTTCTCCTGCCGGGGGGCCCCCGCGCGCGCCCCCCCTACCCACCCCGGCAGCAGCCTTCCACCCCAATCGGTCATTCCCGCGAAAGCGGGAAGGGCAGAATGTATAATGAGCGCCCCGCGTCCAAGGCGGAGTAAAGGCCAAATTCGGAAGAGGTGGACTCGATGGTGCCGGTGAACAACTTTGGGGTTCTGTTGCCCACCAGGGGCGTGCTGGTATATGCCGGCAGCGGTGGGCCCAGGGTGGAACAGACTTGGCAGATGGCCGAGACTGCCGAGCGGGCCGGCTACGATTCCGTCTGGGTCGGCGACAGCATCA
This sequence comes from Chloroflexota bacterium, assembly GCA_009840165.1. Lineage (GTDB taxonomy): Bacteria > Chloroflexota > Dehalococcoidia > Lucifugimonadales > UBA3495 > Bin87. The sequence continues at coordinate 20,039 of VXOG01000017.1, read as the reverse complement.
CCTCCAAGCCGCGCCTGGAACCTATGACGGCGATGGCCGCCATTGCCGCCCGCACCAATCGGGTCAAGGTGGGCACCGCCGTCCTGCTCAACGCCCTGCGCCATCCGGTCCACCTGGCCCATGCCGCCGCCACCATCGACAACATCGCCGGCGGGCGGACTATCCTCGGCCTGGGCGCCGGACGGGGCAACAATCAGATGTTCGTGGATGAGCACTCCGCCGTGGGGGTGCCGATAACGGAGCGAGCGTCGCGCATGGAGGAAAGCATCCGGGTGATGCGCGCCCTGTGGACGGGGGAGCCGGTCAGCAACGAGGGGGAGTTCTATCCGCTGCGGAACGTGACTCTGGAGCCCTCGCCCGTGCAGCCATCAATTCCCCTGTGGATTTCCAGCAATTGGGTGCGGCGCGGCCTGGCCAGAGTGGCCGAAATGGGCGACGCCTGGATCACCAACGTGCCGTCGGTGGAGCTGTTCGAGCAATGTTGGGAACGCATCGAACAGTGCGCCGCCGAAGCCGGGCGAGACCCTGCCGGCATTGGCCGCTGCCTGTATATCTCGGTCAATCTCAAGGATGACCCCGGCGATGCCCTGATGGAAGGCGACCGGTTCATGCAGGCGTACTACAGCGTGCCTTACGATATAATCAGCAAGCAGCTGTTGTGCGTCTTTGGCCCGCCCCAAAAGTGTATCGACGCGATCAAGGCATACCAGAGCAGCGGGGCGGATTACTTCATCGTCAGGTTCGCCTCACCCGATCAGATGGGCCAGATGGCAAGATTCACCGAGGAAGTCCTCCCCCACGTGGCGTGATCCGATTGGCAGCGTTGCAATTTAGGTGGTTTCGCGTGTCCGTAGGGGCAGGTTTCAAACCTGCCCCCCGCATCGGCAATCGCCTTTGCCGGATCAAACCACCCATAACCGAACCCTGCCGATCCGATTGGGTTCTGTTGACATTTCGATTTCGTTCGTCAATCTCGCTTTGTTCGTCATTCTCACTTTGTTCGTCATTCCGGCGAAAGCCGGAATCCAAAGACTACGATACGCAGAAACGGTAGGATCGCATACGATTTTCGACCACTGGATTCCCGCGAAAGCGGGAATGGCGGTGAAATGTCAAAACTGCCTGGATTATTTCGTGAGGAACTGAGCCATGCCTTACCTGAATCTACCCGGCGTTGATCTCTGGTATGAAGATACCGGCGGCGACGGTATTCCGGTGATTTTCCTGCACGCGGCCACCGGCACCACCGACTGCTGGATCTACCAGCTGCCCACGTTCACTGCTGCCGGATACCGTTGCATCGCCTACGACCGACGTACTTGGGGACGCTCGCGTCCGACCGATGATGCCTTGCAGCCCGGCTACCAGGGCGACGACCTTCATGGTCTGATTGACTATCTCGGCCTGGAGCGGTTCCACCTCGTTGCCACCGCCGCCGGCGGCATCACCGGGATAGACTACGCGCTGTCCCACCCGGAACAGGTGCGCAGCCTGGTGACGGCGAACACCATCGGCGGCGTGCAGGATGCCGAATACATCGAGGTGCAGACCCGTATGCGCCCGCCCGAAATCCAGAACCTCCCGGAGCATCTGCGCGAGCTCGGCCCGTCGTATCGCGGCGCGGACCCGGAGGGCACGGCGCGGTGGCTGGAGATTGAACACGCCAGTCGGCCATACGGAAGACTGCCGGCGCAACCGCTCCGCGAACCGATCACCTATGCGCGGTTGGCAACCATGCGCGTGCCTACGCTGGTCCTGTCGGGCCAGGCCGACATCCTCGCGCCTCCCCTGCTGATGCGTATGCTGGCGGCGCACATACCCACCAGCCGTTTCGCTTCTCTGGACGATGCGGGCCACGCCGGCTTCTGGGAACGCCCTGAAGTGTGGAACGGCATCGTCCTGGAGTTCATCGGCCAGAGCTAGGGTATCAGATCAGCCACCAACGAAACGGTCGCCGAACGTGGCGGCCAGATAGGGTTCTCCGTCGATTACCGACAGGCGACGCGCTCCAACCGCGGCATGAGGGGTGAGACGACCGTACATTACCAGTACGCAAGTCTCGCCGTCGCACTCAAACGTTACGTCGGCCGCCGGCAGGATGTCGCCAGAGGGGTAGTGCGTGATCTGGGCCTCGGCATCGCTCAGCATCAGGTCCAGCGTTCGCGGCCCGGGGTGGGTAATCCGGAAACGGTAGCGCAGGGGCCGGCCTGCCAGGAGGGGGTCGGGGCGAAAGGCGCGCCTGGCGGCCCGATCCACTGTATCCAACAGCGCCAATACGCTTCCGTCGGAGAGATGATAATCGTCCTCAAGCCGGGATCGAATGTCCCACCCGTGCATGGTCAGTTCCGCGATGCGCTGGGTGAGCAGGACTCTCGTGGACATCGGACCCGGCGGCCAGTACACCAGGTTGTCCCACTGGTCCGCCCGCACCCGTCGGAACAACTCCACCGTTTCGTTGATTCGGTCGGTGAAGTCGGCCAGCAGGCCATCGCCCAGCCTCTGGCTGGCGTCGATGGCGCGGCGGTAGATGCTCTGGGCAAAGGCGTCCTCGTCGTGTTGATCCGGCGGCGGCGCGCCCTCGGGCGGCGAGTGGTCACCGTCCAGCCCGCGCAGCAACCGGTTGGACAGGTCCACGCTGGTGAGGTGCCCGACCACGTCTCCAATGCTCCATCCTTCGCACGCGCTGGCCAAGTCCCAGGATTCCGCAGGCAGAGTTTGCAGGAAGTCCAGCAGCATGCGGGCCTCGTGTTCAAACAAATCAATGCTTTGAGCGGTGTCGGTCATGTCATTCTCCATAGGCACAAATGTGGCGATTGCTCAGAGTGGAAGTGGCCGTCAAGAGCTAAGGTCGTCATACCGGCGAAAGCCGGTATCCAGAAATCGCACCGGTAGGTAGTCGCAACCGGGGCAAGGACGTTCTAGAATCCGGATTAAGTCCGGAATGACGAATATGCAATTCTATCGCATTAACTGTTGATGGCTGCCCCCATGCTATACTCGGCGCTGTCGCAACCGGCGGCCAGGCGGTACAGGTGGACGTGGCATTCGACCGGGGCGTGTATCTGCCCCAATTGGACCTCTGGCTGGATTCCCTCCGTAAGCGCGAAACGTCGGTTGTCTCCCATGCCCATTCCGACCACATAGCTCGCCACAACCGTCCCATCCTGACCACGGGCACCCGCATCCTGTTGGGCGACTACCTCAGCCGTTCCGAGCCCGTTGAGCTCCAGTACGGCGAGCCGCTGGAAACGTCGGACTACACCATCACCCTGCACCCGGCGGGCCACTGTCTCGGTTCCGCGCAGGCCCTCGTTACCGTCCGCGCCACCGGCGAGCGCGTCCTGTACACCGGAGACTTGCGGACCCAACCGTCACCGATCAACGAGCCTGCCGAGATTGTCCCCTGCGATACCCTCATCATCGAAAGCACCTACGGCCGGCCCGATTACGTATTCCCACCGCAGGAAGAGTCCATTGCCACCGCCATGCGCGTGATTGGACAATGGCTTGAACAGGGCGCGATTCCGGTCGTCCTGGGCTGGCGGCTGGGCAAAGCGCAGGAAGCTTTGCATCACTTGCTCACCGCCGGGTTTCCGGTGGTCTGCGAGGAGGGCGTGTACGATGTTGCGTGCCGGTATGAATCGGCCGGCGTGCGTTTCGTCGGAAAGTACCGAGTCTTTGATGGCGATTTCAAAGACGGGGAGGTTCTGCTTTTCCCTCCGGGCAGGAAATCCCGCGAGTTGATCGGACACCACCTGCCCTCAAGACGCTCCGTTCGTTACCTTGAACTCACCGGCTGGGCCGCCGGGAAGGGCGTGAAACCGTGGGGACGGGGCCGCCCCGGCGACTCCAGCCTGCCCTACAGTGACCACGCCGATTTCAACGACCTGCTGACCTACGTGCAGGCAGTACAACCCAAGCGCGTTTATACCGTCTTCGGCTTCCCGGATCTGGCCGCCCATCTGCGAACACTGGGATACGCGGCGACCCACCTGGGCAAGAACGCTACCCCCGGCGACCAGGCGATGCAGATGCCGCTGCTGTAACGGTGTGGCAAAACGTAGGGGCGACGCATGCGACGCCCCTACAATCGGTTTCCAAACTTGGAGGACAGTACCGGGTGGTTGCCAACGCGTGCAGCCCCACCGAATGCGTCGCGGCCCAACCAAGCAGGAAAACTCGAGATATA
>VXOG01000017.1:0-15840 GCA_009840165.1 Chloroflexota bacterium | reverse complement strand
GCGCACCGCCGCCGCCCCCCCTGGACACCCCCCCCCCCCCCGGCCCCCAGGAGCTGCCACTGCCGGGGCTGTACGGGGCCCACAACCGGTCGGGCCGCCGCAGGCGCCCCCCCTACAATCGGTTGCCGTCGTTGGCGGCTAGTCCGGCGTGGTGCCGACGGCGGGCAGCGCCGCTTCTTCGTCGGCGGCCAGCATACGGTTCATCGCGCTCAGGTACGCCTGGGCGCTGGCGACGATGATGTCGGTGTTGGCGCCGCGCCCGGAGAAGATGCGGCCCGCGTTTTCGACGCGCATCGTAACCGAGCCCACCGAGTCGCGGCCTTCCGTTACGGCCTGCACCTGGAAGTCCTCGATTCGGGCCGTTGTGCCGATCACGCGGTCGATGGCGCGGCAGACGGCGTCCACCGGGCCGTTGCCCGTGGAGGCGTCGGTGCGGGTTTCACCGTCCGGCCCGATCAGGCGCACCGTGGCGGTGGGAATGTCCTTGTCGCCGCCGGTGAAGTGGACGGTCTCCAGCGAGTAGGAAATAGGCTCCGACGCGGAGCGATTCTCCTCGTCCATCAGGATTTCAAGGTCGCGATCGGTGATTTCGGGCTTCTTGTCGGCCAGTTCGAGGAACCGCTGGTACACGCCGGTTACCTCTTCCCGGTCCAGCGAGTAGCCCAGGGTCTCCAGGCGAGCCTGCAATCCGGCGCGGCCGCTGAGCTTGCCCAGCACCAACTGCACATCCGGCGGGAGGCCGACGCGCTCCGGCTGCATCACCTCGTAGGTGGAACGATCCTTCAGCACGCCGTCCTGGTGGATGCCGGAAGCATGGCGGAAGGCGTTCTCGCCCACGATGGCCTTGTTGGCCTGCACGTTCATGCCGGTGATGCGGCTGACCAGCCGGCTGCTGGGATAAATCTGCGTGGTGTCCACGTTCAGATCGACGCCAAACAAATCCTTGCGGGTGTCCAGCGCCATGATGATTTCTTCCAGCGAGGCGTTGCCGGCGCGTTCCCCGATGCCGTTGATGCAACCCTCAACCTGCCGCGCGCCAACTTCGATGGCAGCCAGGCTATTGGACACTGCCAGCCCCAGGTCGTTGTGGCAGTGGACGGACAGGGTCACGTTTTCGATGCCCGGGACGTTCTGCTGAATGTCGTTCAGCATGGTCTGGAAGTCCGACGGGATGGCGTAACCCACCGTGTCGGCAATGTTGATGGTGGTAGCGCCCACCTTGATGACCTCTTCCAGCATCCGGTACAGGTATTCCCGGTTGGTGCGGGTGGCGTCCATGGGTGAGAACTCAACGTCGTCGCAATAGGACTTGGCGCGGGAAACCATCTGCACCGCCATGGTCATTACGTCTTCCCGGTCCTTGCGCAGCTGGTGCATCTGGTGGATTTCCGAGGACGACAGGAACACGTGGATACGAGGCTTGGCGGCGCCCTTGATGGCGTTCCACGCCGCGTCAACGTCGCCGGCCACCGCCCGGGACAGGGAGCAGATTATGGGCCCTTCCACCTCGTTGGCGATGCGAGAGACGGCCTCGAAGTCGCCGGGCGAGCTGGCGGCGAATCCGGCCTCGATGATGTCAACCTTCATGCGGGCGAGCTGCCGCGCGATTTGCATCTTTTCGTCCACCGTCATGCCGATGCCGGCGGACTGTTCACCGTCGCGCAGGGTGGTATCCAGAAACTTTACTTGTGCAGCCATTTTGGTTCCTTTCCTTCAGTGGGGTAGTGCGCCTTTCAGGGCGCGTTGGCGTTGACCGTTACATCGCGGAATTCGAGGAAAGGTGCGGCAGGCACACGCAGTCCACCGCAGCCAGCCCCGCCAAGACCAGCCTGCGATGGTGAACTGCTCTGCACAGTACCTCCATGCTCATTTCGTCTCCTCCGTGTAGTTCGCTGCAACTGTAGGTAGGGACGAATAATTATTCGCCCTTACGGGTTAGGCGCTCAGTGTTAATCACTCGATTTCTCGGGGGTTCAGCCAAGGCATGATTTCGCGCAGGCCCCGGCCCACCTCGTGGATGCGGCTGGTGCGGGCCTCCTGGCGCAAGCGCAGGAAGTTGTGCCGTCCCTCATCGCACTCGGCCATCCATTCTTGGGCGAAGGAGCCGCTCTGGATGTCGTCTAGGACGCGGTGCATGTTGTCGCGGACGTGGTCGTCAACCACCCGCGTCCCGCGCGTCAGGTCGCCGTATTCGGCGGTGTCGCTCACCGAGTAGCGCATGTAGTTGAAGCCACCCTGCTGGATCAGGTCAACGATCATCTTGAGCTCGTGCAGGCACTCGAAGTAGGCGATTTCGGGCGGATAGCCCCGTTCCACCAGCGTCTCGAAGGCCAGGTTAATCAGGGCGGTTACGCCGCCGCACAACACGGACTGCTCGCCGAACAGGTCGCTTTCGGTCTCGTCCTTGAAGGTGGTTTCCAGCACGCCGGCGCGAGCGCAACCGATGCCGGCAGCGTAGGCCAGCCCGATGTCCTTGGCGTTGCCGGTGGCGTCCTGGTGGATGGCGAGCAGGCACGGCACGCCAATGCCCTGCTCCACGAAGTGCTCGCGCATCCGGTGGCCTGGAGCCTTGGGCGCGATCATCATCACGTCCACCGTTGGAGGCGGCACCACGAACTGGTAGTGGATGGTGAAGCCGTGGGCGAACATCAGGGCTTTGCCCGGCCCCAGGTTGGGCTCGATTTCGTCCCGGTACACGTCCTTCTGCACATGGTCGGGGATCGCCACCATCATTACGTCGGCCTCTTTAGCGACCTCGGCCACGCTGCCGACTTCGAGACCGGCGTCGCGGGCGGCCTGCCGGCTGGCGCTGCCCTCGTACAGGCCGACCATGACCTTGACCCCGCTATCGTGGAGGTTGAGGGCGTGGGCGTGTCCCTGGCTGCCGTAGCCGATCATGCCGACGGTTTTGCCGTCCAGCACGGAAAGGTCGGCGTCTTTCTCAGTGTAGATGTTAACTGCCATGTTGTTTTGTCCTCTGTTAGCGATTTGAGCATCTGGATTCCGGCTTTCGCCGGAATGACGGCCGGTAAGGCGACTATGGGTGCAAGGCCGGAATGATGGTGATGGTTAAACCCCTTCGTAGTGTCCGGGCACGGAGCCGGCCAGTTGTGACGCGACGCCGTTCCTGCCCATGATCATGGTGTCGGCGCCGACGTCGTCGCTGACCCGGCCGCCCGTCTTGCCCCGGACCATGGCGACACGGCCCGTGCGCATGAGTTCGAGAATTCCGAACGGTCGGAGCAGGTCGTACAGCGCGTCGATCTTGTCCTCCTCGCCGGTGATTTCCACCACCAGGGAACGGGCGCCCACGTCCACGATCTTGGCGCGGAACAGGTTGGCCATTTCCAGAATTTCGGTGCGGTTTGACGGGGTGGCGCGCACCTTGATCAGAGCCAATTCCCGGGCCACGGCGTCCTCGTTGGATATGTTGGAGACCTTCACCACGTCGATGAGCTTGTCCAGGTGGGCGGTTGCCTGTTCTACGGTGTACTGATCGCCGGTGACGACGAAGGTCAGCCGGGACAGTCCCGCCTGTTCGCTGGCGCCCACGGCCAGGCTGGCGATGTTGAAGCCGCGCCGGCGGAACAGGCTGGCGATTCGGGCCAGGACGCCGGGGCGGTCGTGCACCAGCGCAACGATGGTGTGCTGCTGCGAGTTATGCGGTTTCAATGGCGACCCCCTCGGCCTCAGGCTCTTCCAGCATTTCGTGGACCGACTCGCCGGCCGGTATCATCGGGAACACGAACTCGTCCTCTTTCACGACGAAATCGACGACCACCGGGCCGGGCGTTTCCATGGCTTCCTGGATCGCGCCCGCCACTTCATCCTGCTTGGTGACGCGGATGCCGCGAATGCCGTAGGCTTCGGCGAGTTTCACGAAGTCGGGGTTCTTGCTGTAAATGGTGGAGAAAAAGTCTTTGTCGTAGAAGAAGTCCTGCCACTGGCGCACCATGCCCAACGACCCGTTGTTGAGGATGGCGTACTTCACGTCGATGTTGTTTTCCACGGCGGTGGCCAGGTCGCAGAGCGTCATCTGGAACCCGCCGTCGCCGGCGATTGACCAGACGGTTTTTTCGGGACGGCCCACCTTGGCCCCCAGCGCAGCCGGCACTTCAAAGCCCATGGCCCCGCTGCCACCGGAAGTTATCAGCGAATTTGGATCTTTGTATCCGTAGTGCTGGGCGGCCCACATCTGGTGCTGGCCCACGCCGGTTACGATGATGCTCTCCCCGTTGGTGATGTCCGACAGTTCCTTCAGCACCTGCTGCGGCAACAATTCCTCCGACTTGCGGATAAACAGCGAAGGGTGCTCTGCCCGGAGTTGTTCGGTTTCCCTGATCCAGTCCAGATGCACGTTGGAGCTTACCTGGCCGAGCAGAGCGCGCAGACTGGCTTTCAAGTCTCCCAAAACCGGAACGTCGGCGACCACGTTCTTGTTGAACTCGCTGGGGTCAACGTCGAAGTGAATGATCTTGGCGTGGGGGGCGAAGTCGGACAACCGGCCGGTGACGCGGTCGTCGAACCGGGCGCCGAGGGCGATGACAAGATCGGAGCGGTCAATGGCCAGGCTGGCGTAGGCCATGCCGTGCATACCCGGCATCCCCATGTTGAGCAGATGGTCGGTCGGCAGGGAGCCGATACCGAGCAACGTAGTGATCACCGGGATCTGCGCTTTTTCCGCCAGTTCGCGCAGTTCGTCCCACGCCCGAGAGATCAGCACGCCGTGGCCCGCCAGTATCACGGGGCGCTCGGCTTCGTTGATGAGGCGCGCCGCCACCGCGACCTGCTGCGGTGATGGTTCGCCCGGCGGAGTGTAGCCGGGCAGATCGATGGACTCCGGCCACTCGAATTCGATCTTCTCGCCGGCGAGGACGTCCTTCGGCACGTCGATGAGTACCGGGCCGGGGCGGCCGGTGCGGGCGATGTAGAACGCCTCCTTGATCACGGGCGCGATGTCCCGTACGTCCATCACCAGATAGTTGTGCTTGGTGACCGGGAGCGTGATCCCGGTGATGTCGGTTTCCTGGAACGCGTCGCGTCCGATGGCGGGACGGGGAACCTGCCCGGTGATGCAGACGATGGGCACGGAGTCCATCTGCGCCGAAGCCAGGCCGGTAACCAGGTTGGTCGCGCCGGGTCCCGACGTCGCCGAACACACGCCTACCTTGCCGGTGGCTCGGGCGTATCCGTCGGCGGCCATCGCTGCCGCCTGTTCGTGCCGTACCAGGATGTGGCGCAACTGCGGGTAGCCGGAAAGCGCGCCGTAGAAGGGCAATACAGCGCCGCCGGGCAGTCCGAATATCGTGTCCACGCCTTCGCGCAGCAGGCTTTCGCAAATTATTTCGGCGCCGGTCATTTCCATGCTTGATTTCTCCTGGTTTTACTTGGTTCCTCATGTTGGCGAGGCATTAAAAAACCCCGCCCCTGAAGGGACGGGCATGGTTCCCGCGGTACCACCCTTCTTTTCCGCGCCCAGCCCGCTGTAGCAGGCCATCGGCTCGAAACGCTTTGTACACAGCCAATATCGGGGCCGACCCGCTCACCCTACACGTATAACTACAATTGCACTTCAGGCGAGGCGCTCAGGGGCGAGTTCGAGGGTTCAGGCCACCGACTTCCACCAACCGCCGGCTCTCTATGCGACCATACACCGCCTATTACTCCCCGTCACTGCGAATAACCGCAAAAATCGTAACACCCGCTTGGAGTGGTGTCAACAATCGGTCAGATGCCGTTTTGCCCTTTGGAACATGGAGTGGTATGATGGTTATATACTTCGTCGGCGATTGCAGTCGATGAAGCGAATAGTTGGGGACGCGTAGGTTCGACAGGAGCGGTCTCTGACGGATTGCAGGCCGAGGTTGCTGCTGCCCTCGCTAAAAACAGTGGCGAACAAGTAACTGGCGAACGTGAATTCGCTCTAGCCGCTTAAGCGCGGCTACGTCTGCCACCAGTAGGCCCGGAAGCCGGGAAGCGGACGTCTAATTATTCCGGGATGCTACCCCAACGACGCCGATAAACGGGGCCACAGACTTCATCGGCTGGCCGTTGCCGAATCCCGTCGGCGGGAGTCGGCGGCAGCAAGACTAAAGCGCCGAACAAGCTTGTAGCATATCCGCTCAGGGGAGTTTCTGGACGGGGAGTGCGACTCTCCCCCGTCTCCACCATCCCGTGTAAATTCCCCATACGGGGTGGACCAAACTTCGACGTCTTCTCTGTAGTCCATTGCATGGAGGAGGGCGTTGAAGGCTTTCATAGGTCGGAAACCCACCACCTCCCGGTGCTCCAGATCCATGTAGATGCTGTGGAACACCGCCAACAGGAGACGGTTCCGCTGGCCGGGGTCTGCTGAATTCCAGAGTTCTTTCAGGTCGGTGAGGATCTTGACGGCCTCGGCGGCATCGTCCAGCTCCGGTACGTAGATCGTGGTTAGTTCAGCCTCTGCGTTCTCTTTGATGATCAGATAGCGTTCCTTGGTTAGGTCCCCTTCCAGGTACAGTTCCTGAGCGCGCTCGATTTTCCTCTGAATGGCCTCGCGCTTTTTGAGGCTTTCGTTGTGGTCGGTTCCTTCGACATAGTTTTGGATGATCCAATCGACCCAGTCGGGCCGGAGGGTGAACCCGCCGAAGATCTGGTCAACCTGGCCCTCGAACACGTAACCGACAAACGATTGGCCGGCATGATCGCATTTTCGATCCGTGCCTTTATTGGGCACGATGTAGTAGGTCTCGCCGCCCCGCCCCTGTCTCTGCGACCACAGCTTGGTCCCGCACTTGTGACATCTCAACAGCCCGGCAAGCATATGTGGGTTCCGGCTGGAGCGGCTCACCGAAACCGATTTCCGGGATCGGTTCTCTTTGATGCGCTCCTGAACTTCGTTGAACAGTCCCTCGGGGACGAGGCGTTGATGGCGGCCGGGGTAGTATTCGCCTTTATGGCGAACCTCACCGAGGAAAAATCGGTTACTGAGAAGGTCACGGATCGACCATGCAGTAAAGAGGGCTCCTTTGGCGTCGTCCGGATCGTCGTGACTTCCTTCGATTTCCGGGTCGGGCCGGCGTCTCCCTTTGGTGCGGAACCCCTGCTTGTTCAACTCCTCAGCCAACGTGCGATAGGAGTGCGAGCCGCTCCCGTATTTCTCGAATGTCTCGAGCATTGCCGGGCCGGCGACCGGGTCAATGTGGCAACCGGTGTGGTTCTCGTCGATGCCTATGCAATTCGCGTCACAACGTTGATAACCGAAGGGCGGTTCTCCGTTGAACATGCCTTGCATCGCCCGCTCCTTCATACCCTTCTTGGTGTGGTTCGAAAGGGCGTCCGAAAAATACTGGGCGAAGGCTCCAAGCATGGTCATGAACAGCCGGCCCTCAGGTGTGGTGTAGTCGATGTCCTGGGTAATGGACACGTAGGTTACGTTGTGCTGGGAGAAGGTGTGGAAGGCGTCCAGCATCACCCTCAGGTTCCGGGTGAATCGATCCAGCGTATGAGTGACCACCACGTCAAACTTATCCGCTTGGGAATCCTCCAGCATTTCGCGGAAGGTCGGACGCTTAGCGACGGATTCCACCCACGCCGAGCGGCCCTCCTCATTGTAGATGCCCACCACCTCCCAGCCCTTTTGGGCGCAGAATTCGTAGAAGGCCCGACGCTGGGCATCTAGGGAAAATCCATTCACCTGATCTTCATCACTCACCCGGATATACGCTGCTGCCCTCATCTTGGTGCTCCTCCATGTCAGTATTGTCCGGGATTATAGAAGGCGGCCGATGGTTTGATTCAAGAATTTCGCGCACCACCTCGCCCACCGCAGACAAGAAGCCCCTGATCTCCTGGGGAGGGGGCGGAGTGGAGTTGGCATGTCGGTTTTTGCGTGGCATTCGTTGCGGAGCTACGTCAGCTCGGTCGCCTGCGTGTTGAGATCACGTTAGCGAAAACCTGCCAGCGAATTGACCGCCACTTTTCCCTTTCAGTGGTGGCCTCCGCTCCAGCTCCTGACGCAGAGCCGGAAAATCCCGAAGTTTCCGACCCCCTGAAAAATCCCCTCTCGCGCCCTTTTTGCTCTCCGGCGTGTGAAACCCTAGGTTTTTGAGAAACTGCCCCTTACAGGCCGAATTTATGCCCTCTATGGCTCGCCTGTGAGCCGTGGGGGTACGCGATTTGCGGCTGTATCCAATCCCTGTCGCTCCCCGCTCCATTTCGGCGATTAAGCTCATTTTTACATCGGCGATGACACCACCGTCGTTTGCCTGACCAGGGAAGGCGACAAGCTGCTTATTGCAGGGATCGCTATTGTCCGCGCTCGGCTGGAGCGCCGATCCCGCTACGTGACGAAGTCCGTCACTGGTGGGGCTACGGACCTGGTCGATGGATAGGTGTCCATTGCAATGGTATCCATACCTACCCATTAGAATGGACGCCAGGGTAGAACTGGCGCCGACCTTCCGCATACCCCACACGGTCTACGCGAAAAGCCACTACCGCATCGCCGGCCAACATTACGGCCGCCACCACATCATCAGGGCCTCCGTGGCCGCCGCCGGGACGGCCGTTCGGTTAAACTACCGCCATTCACGCCGATAACCTGTCGATCCAACAACCGGGCGACCATTTTCAGTGCTGTCGTGGGTTCCTGGCCGGCTGACGCTGCCTTGGCCCAGTTGACGAACGTGGAGCCACAGACCGGCTACACGGTATACGAGCATTCTACCGAGTCCGGGCAGGGCGGTAGATCGAGCCGTTGCCACCTCCCAATTGGGTGAAATATCGGCTTCACGGCGTAGTAGTCTGGAATCGTCAGCCAAGCGCTGGATACTCACAACACTGGAGGCTTGCAGTGGTTCCAACCGAGCTCGTCGAGGAGCTACGAGGGACCTGGGGCCCAGCACCTGTCGACCCAGAACGCCGAGTTCTGTGGGAAGAGGACATGGAGTTGTTGGCACAGGTACCGGCGTTGCTCGCAAAAAAAGTTATGGGTGAAGGAACTCCCCATCTGTCACTCGAAAGGGACTTTGGTTCATTAGAAAATTTGAGCCGCTTCCAAGAAGAGTGCATTGAACGGTTTTTGACTGAGAGAACCCCGGAAACTTTGGAAGAGCTAATCGCAGAGATGACCGAAGAGCCAGCGTGGTCGGGCTTGTTTGGGTCCTTCAACCCAGTACAAAAATCAAGGTTGAGGACGCGATTAGCGGTAGATATCGCCGATAACTTGGCTTTAGTGATGGTCTCGCAAGGGCACCGTGAGGTCATCCTGCGGCTATTCAGCTTGGATTAACGAGCTGCCCCCGCACGCCACCCTCGGTCAACTGGCAGCTGGCGTTGACGGTCGACGGATTCAGCAACCAGGCAAACCAGCCTGTTGAAAGTAATCGGTGCACCTGTCGACGCCGGCCGCAACGGAGGTAATGAAATGGAAACTTGCCTGATGATCCTGAAGCTGGCGCTGGCTAGGCTGGCAGGAGACGACGAACAGGCACGGGCGGAAAAGGGAGGAATCATGCGGGAGCACCTGAACTCTTGCCCAAGCTGCAATTCCTTCGTCGAGGGTCTGGGAATTGCAGATCCAGGGAGAGCCGCCGACCAACTCTCTGCGAATGATCCGGCATCGGCGCGGAACGGGTCGGTTCAAACTCTGGAAAGAGGCGACTTAGTGAGCCTTCGAAGCACTCCGGACCGGGTGGGCGTCGTGGTCTCGGACGCGCGGTGGATCAGTGACAAACCGTATTATCAGGTCTCCTTTGATCCCAGTGCCTCGGCGGTTACCTACGCGTTGGATGCTCTTCAACCCGTTGTGGGCGGGTCCGATCCGCTACAGCTGTTGTCCCGCAAGGAGTTTGCCACCCCGTCCGAGTTCGCTACGTTTCTCATCGTGAAAAAGCTGGAAACGCCGTTATCGGACAACCTGTACACGTTCTATAACTCGAGGACCCAGTTTGAGGCCTACCAGTTCAAGCCGGTTCTCAAGTTCCTCAACTCGGTCGATCAACGACTACTGATCGCTGATGAGGTTGGACTGGGCAAGACCATCGAGGCCGGCATCATCTTGGAGGAACTTGATGCCAGATTGAAGGGGCTGTCACGTGTCCTGATAGTGTGCCCCGCAACGCTGGTTCAAAAGTGGCAAGGCGAACTCCGTTCACGCTTCAGCGAGGAATTTCGGATTCTGCGGAGTGCGGACGTGGCACATTTTCTGGACAGATACGCGACGTACGGCAACGCCGAGCAGCTGAGGGGTATTTGTTCACAGGAAACGCTCAGAAGGTTTACGGATGAACTGAACGAACACAGGGTTCACTTCGATCTCGTGGTGGTTGACGAAGCACATCACTGGCGGAACCCAGGTACTCGCCTGAGCGAACTTGGGGAGATCCTTTCCGAGTATTCAGATTCGCTCCTGATGCTAACGGCTACGCCCCTGCACCTTGGCAGTGAGAACCTGTTCAATCTGTTCAGGATCATGCTTCCACAGCAGTTTGGCGACTTCGATGTCTTTCAGAATTTGGTCAAGCCTAATCAGCATATCAACGCTGCGAGTGAACGCCTTTCTCGACCCGCCGACGCTTTGAAGGAACTCAGGAAGGTAGAAGGAACTTCTCAAAGAACCCGATTCCTGAACAATCCCTATTATCGAGAATGCGTTGACCTGCTTTCACAAAAGCAGGACTTGGCTGCCAAGGAGGTCGTGCACGTCAAGAGGCGGTTGGTCGAGTTGAATTCACTTTCCCATGTCTTCACCCGCACAAAAAAGAGGGATGTTGAAGAGGCGTTTACGACTAGGGAGGCGCGCACGGTGAACGTGGAGTACTCCCCGGAGGAGATGGAATTTTACAACGCCGTCACCAAATTCGTTGAAACGAGATTCACGGCCGATTGGGACTCCGCACAAGGAATTTCGTTCGCACGGATCATGCCCCAGCGCCAGGTTGCCAGTTGCATCCCGGCTATGCGGTCATACCTGAAGGACCAAGCTGCCGCAAATACACTTCTGAGGCTCCGGGATTGGGAAGGCGACGACATCGGTGAGCGCACCAATAGCCGCTCGAAGATTGGGAACAGCGAACGCGAGGCCGCTGAACGGCTTCTGAGGTCAATGGACAAACTCGGTGGCCGGGATACCAAATGCGACCAGTTCCTGGACGCCCTGAGGGAGCTGGAGGTGGAGTTTTCGGGGCAGGGGGTGGTGCCCAAGATTATCGTTTTTTCGTACTTCAAACGTACTCTGGATTACCTCAACCACAGGCTTGCGGACTCGGGGTATGCCAAGCAGTGCGTGATGATCCACGGTGATATCAACCCCAAGATCAGAGAGCGCACCGTGGAGAAATTCCGCGACAACCCGGGGATAAAAATCCTGCTGTCATCAGAGGTTGGCAGTGAAGGGTTGGACTTCCAGTTCTGCAACGTGATGTTCAATTACGATCTGCCCTGGAACCCGATGAGGGTGGAGCAACGTATCGGTCGCCTGGACCGGTACGGACAGAAAAGCGACAAGATTCTCATCTACAGCTTCTCGACGAAAAACACCATCGACGACATCATCTTGGAGCGTCTATACCACAGGATCAACCTCTTCGAACGTTACATCGGCGACCTGGAAGTGATATTGGGTGACCAAATCGCAAACCTGACCCGAGGGATGTTTGACCCGCGTCTCAACGCGGAACAAAAAGCAGCCCAGGCGGAACAAACCGCGCTCGCAATAGAGAACCAGATCAGGGAGCTCGAAGAGTTCGAGTCCCAGAGTGACAGGTTTCTGGGACAGGACGATTTCTTTGATGCGGAGATTTCGGCCATCAAAGAGACCAAGAGGTTCATCACCTCCCAGGAAGTGCGGTTGCTGCTCACTTCGTTCTTGGACATGCCCATGGTAGATACGTCAACAACCCTGCGCTCGCCCAGAAGGGGCCGCGAGAACGTCTACATCCTGAGGGCTGACGAAGCATTCCGCCGATTCTTCAGGGCTTTTTCTGATGGTATGAACGGCAGGGAAGAGGTAATCAGAGAACTGGAGAAGGAAGGGGGCACGCCGGTTACTTTTGAAGCGGCTGAGGCCAGCACCGACCGTCAGCTGATGTTCCTCACCATCCACCACCCGATCATCAGGAGCATCGTCAAGTATTTGTCCGCGGAGGATACGGGTCTCAAGCCGACGGCCGCCCTCCGCATCGAGTCTCCCGTTGCCGACCCGGGCGAGTACTTGTACTTCATCTATATGCTGGAAGAGTTCTCGCTCAAGAAGACGCTCAAGCTGGTGCCGCTGCTGGTCAATCTCAATGACCATAACGACGTCCGTGTTGCTGATTCGCTTAGCGACCAATTCATAGGACTGACGCCTGGTGCGGCGGAGATCGAATCATGTGTGGAGGATCTCTACCGCGACGAGGATGTTGACCAGTGCGCCACGTTGGCGGATGCATACATCGCCATGATGAAGGAAGACGAGGAGGCGAGTCTTCTCAAAAGCAACGACACGTTGGTCAACACGAGAAAGGAGGCGATCAACCAGTCGTATTCGACGAAGATCAGCAGGGTTCGACAGACTTTGAACAACATACTGACGGACTCCAAGCCTGCCGATGACCGGCTGGTTCGTATGTATCAAGCGCGTATCAGGAACCTCGAAGATCAGCTAAGGCAAGATGAACAGGACCTAGAGGAAAAACGGGGAGTACACGTCGGATTCCAGCTCCTTGCCAGTGGATTCGTCCGCTTCGAACGTCCCACTATGAAGGTTCCTGCGTAGCAGCGGCAAGCGGAGTTTCGTACGTGCAGCATCCAAAGACACAGGAGAAACATGATGACCGACCACGACCGTTCCCCGGAGTATCAGCAGTTAGCGCAACGCTTTTTGGAAATGTCAAAAACGCAGCATACCCGATCCTTCGCGGCCAGCTGCGATCCCGATACAGCCGCTGCCGTGCCGCACGAGTTCATTGACTGGGCCCTTGCTGAATTCAGCAACAACCGGTGGGGTGCGGTGGAACCCCATATGGTTTCTCTGAACAACGAGATCCTTGACCTCCATTTCGGCGACGCCGACCGCCGCGCCGGAGTTGCCCAGGCTCTGGCCGATTCCATTGGCGTGTTCGGAAACCGGCGTGCAGACCTGCCGGACTCGGAACTGGCCAACACAATAGAAAATTTCGGCGAAGAGGTTTCCCAGTGGATACACGGTGAATATCTGTATGGAGAGCCGGGCGATCCCGCCAGTGTCCGAGTTTGGATTGACCAGCGTGCTCCGGATGGTGATATCAGAATCAGCTCGCCGAACTTGGACAGGAAGCCTGTGCGTACATCAACGCCGGAAGGCCACGATCTGGTGATGGAAGTCCAAGATCGGAACACCGACGGCTCCATGGGTAATAGGCAGGTGGTCCACTTGGGTGCGCCGGAGGACGCAATCTACGTGAGATGCCTGGACGCAAGCGGCACGCCGTTACCCGGGGACGACTACTGGTATGCCCCCACGCGGTGGGACGACAGCCCGCACGCGATGCAGGGTTTGGCTGATCTAATCGTAGGTTCCTATACCAACGGCGTACGGTTGCAACTCCGGCCGATGCCCGCAGTAGCTGCGCTCAAACGAGCGTTCAAGGAAACCGGCCACCCCTGGCGAGGGCTCTATGTTGGTTGGCTCAGGGAGTTTAGCATCTGACTCTGAGCGTGGCTGTTCCCCGTAAAAGCATACCAGCAGCGGTCGTTTATGATCATCACGCTGCGTGCAGACGTACCGAAATTCAGTTTGGTTCGCACAACATCCGTTACATCTACATCGGGTAACTCATTGGCCAACCGTGGTCGCAAGGCGGCGACCAGCACTGGGGTTGCGAGCTGCACCAAGTTGGGGCTCATCATCAAAAGAAAGAACCGACGCTGATGCGCCGGTTTTTTTCATATATCCCCGCATACGCGGGGCAAATCATGAAACCAGATCGACGGTCTCGGTCTCGCTGACCCATCCCCGCATACGCGGGGCACATTTGTACTCTACTGCGAGGGCGATACCGTGTCAAGGGATACGATGGAGGAAATGTCGCTACTGACGATTGTTGGTGTCTTGGTGTGGGCACTCAATGCTCCCTATCCGTGTGCGGGAAGATATGCTGGACCTCACCGATTAGCCGCGGCGGCCAACGATTGCGCCGCGTTTCTTTGCTGACGTCGGCTCATCGGCTTTTTGTACATGGTGCCCACGTGGGCATGGGCTTGTTCATTGGCGGAAACGACCGTTCGCTGCGCACCGGACGCTGCCAGTTCGTCGTCGGTCTCTTCCAGCCACCTCCGGCACTGCTGCTGATTGGCGCCCGCTCTGTTGGATGTACTCTCGGTAACAGCGTTCTGCCGTGGTGCGTGAACCGTCGTTGAGAGACAGCGTGAAGTGGCAGTCGGTGTCCTTCAAAACAAAGGCCGGGGATAGTGCCCGGCCGTCTTGGAAATTATTGGGATGGACTTGGCGGCAATAAGAGCCGCCGTTGGTTACAGTCTGGTGATCTTGAGGGCATTGCTCAGGAGCAGCCATGCGTCCTCCGTGTCCAGGCCCAGCTCTTCGGGCAGCTCTGCGGCTTCGTGACTGGGCCAAGGGTCGTACCATCCCCGGTGATTCTCCGCGTCGATGGTCAGCGTGTTGCATTCTGTCTCGCACTGCCATTCGGCGACAAAGGCACCTTCGTCGGCGTCGTACCCTATGAAAGGCTGCGGGAAGTCGGTTTTCCAGTGAAGCGCCAGTACCTGTTTCAGCCATTCAGCTTGGCTGGTTCGGCCGGGCAGGAGGTGTTGCTGCTCTGGTTCTACCAGAACCAGTTGGTCGATGCGTTCGGCCGGGAGCGTGTTCGGTGCCAAGAACCTGCCGCTTGGCTGTTGATCTATCCGCGTTTTGCCTGCGGTTGATGTCATCGTTCGTGGTCTCCCGAATGGCCGGAGTCTGGCCGTTGCGGTGATTTTATTCTGGATGGTGCGCAGTCGTAAAGCAGATGGTGTCGTCTTGCGGTGGCTTGCTGGTGATCGGTTTCATCCTTTGCCTACTCGAGTAGCGAAATCACCGGCTTGGGCCGGCCCGAGATTGCGAAAATCGCCCCTCTCGCGGCATTTTTCTCTTCCCGTGTGTGAAAACCAGGGTTTTCGTTTAAAGTGCCGTCACAGGCCGAATTTGTACCTTCTATGGTCGATCTGTGAGCGCTGGGGGTGGCGGTTGTCGTGGTGTCTGGAATTGGGTGATTAACGACAATAAGGAATTACTCCCCGTTGCCTCACCGACAACTACCGCGTGGTGCACCAGGGAGTGCTTCCCAACTGGAGCCGCAGGAACGTCAGGCAAGAGATACCGGAGCGCGTGGCCAACAATGAGCAGGGCTTCAGGCCGTTGGGGCCACGCGTGGCGGGGCTAGGCCACTACGAGCAAGGCGCCGCCCGCGAAACCACCTTCGATGTCGAGGACTTCTCTGCGGACCGGCCGAATACGCTCCACACGATCCCCGCCGGCGACAAATCGCGCGTCTGGACCTGCGTCCTCAGGGAATAGCGCCGGAAACAGACCCAGGCCAGCCGGGAGGCCAACAGGCAGGCCGAGGTGCCTGGGACCAAATCCAACGCGGGAGTGTCCCCCGCGCCCGGTAGCGATAAGCAGTTCGAGCAAGCGCTGGCCAAGGACCCGGTCTGGAAATCAGTCGTGGCCCGCCGGGAGAGAAAGGGTCACAACCGGCCGGCAACCGGGGAGGAAAAGGTGGCGCCGGGCACCCGGGCGGAGCTCTGGAAGGTGGACCCCTACGGCGACGAATTCTGGAAGGTCCTGGTGTCCCGCGTCAACTAGACTTGCCGAATTGCCGTCGATTAGTTTTACCGGTT
>VXOG01000009.1 GCA_009840165.1 Chloroflexota bacterium | reverse complement strand
CTCGGCCGTGGGGCTGACAACGACCACCGGAAAACATCACCTCTGGCAGACACCAAAAATCAGCAAATCCTGTCTATCGATGTAAAAATACCCTGACCAAGGAGCCAACGCCCGTGAACCCAACCCACCACTTGGAACGCAGCCGACATTACCTCAACTTCGTCCCCGGCAACATCTCCGCCGGCGACTACAACCGGGCCGCAAAGGCCCTGACCCGGGCGGCCGGCCACGTTGCCACCGCGGCGGCCGTGCATTGGCGTCACGGCCATCACAGCCGCCGGCGACTGACCACCGTCCTGTCCGAACTGGTCTTTGAGGGGCGCCTCGCCCACACCCACTTGCGCACGTTCCGCGACGTGTACCAACTGCCGCAGCGCACTGCCGCGTCAACGCCGGAGGTTGCCCGCCGGCTGCTGCGCCGCTTCCGACTGCTGGTGTCCCGCATGATCGCCGCCATCGCCTCGGCCATGGCCGGCCAGCCCAACGTCCCTACCCTGGAGCAGCTCATAATCCAGACCGCTCCCGCCGCGCCGGCAAAAATGCCAGCGCCGCCTCGCTCACGTTGACCCGGAGCCTGAACTGTGGCATAATTCAAATATCGCATAATAACTATGCTAATACGCCATAATTTAGCAGCGTACACTTCGCCGCTCGATAAGGCTTGATAAGGAAGGTCACCCAATATGTGGACCAGCGACGATTTAGAAAGTCTGGTCAAAAGGGATCTGAGCGACTATCGACTCATCGTAGTTTCCAACCGTCAGCCCTACGTTTTCAACATTGACCAGTACGGCAATCTGCACAGCGAAATGCCCCCCGGCGGTCTCACTGCCGCCATTGACCCGCTGATGCGCGCCAGCGGCGGCGCCTGGATCGCCCAGAGCAGCAGCGCGGCCGACCGGGAGGTAATGGACCCCAGGGGACGCATTCCAGTCCCTTACGAGTCCCCGGCTTACACCATGCGCTTGCTCAACATCAGTGAGTATGAGAACCGGGGTTACTACAGCGGGTTCGCTAACGAGGGGCTTTGGCCGCTCTGTCATATCGCCCACACTGAGCCGATATTCGACTCTGAGCATTACGACTGCTACCAAACCGTCAACCGGCGCTTCGCCGACCTGGTGCTCGACGAAATCGACGACGACCCGGCCATTGTCCTCATCCAGGACTACCATCTGGCCCTGCTCCCCCGTTACATCCGCGAAGCCAATCAGGACGCCGTCATCGGCCAGTTCTGGCACATCCCCTGGCCCAACCCGGACATCTTCCGCATCTGCCCCTGGCAAGATGACATCCTGGACGGGATGCTGGCTAACGACCTGCTCGGTTTTCATATCCCGAGCTATTGCCGGAATTTCCTCGACTGTGTCGATACCTATCTTGACGCCCAGGTTCACCCTGACCGCGGGCGGGTGGACTATGGCGACGAGACCACGCTGGTTCGTTCCATCCCAATCAGCATTGATTTCGACAGCATCGACGCCGAAGCCCGCACTCCGGAAGTCGAAGCGGAAATGCTTCGCCTCTCCCGGCAACTGGGCCTGAACCGCGGCCGTATCCTGGGGCTGGGCATTGACCGACAGGACTACATCAAAGGCATCCCCCACCGGCTGAGGGCCGTTGAACGCCTCCTGGAGCAATGGCCGGAGTACCACGGCCGGCTCGTTTTCCTTCAGGTCGGCGCTCCCAGTCGTACCGACATCGACGCGTTCCGGCAGCACAATATCGACATCGAGAACACCGTCAACCGCATCAACGAACGTTTCGGGCGCGAAGATTGGCAGCCTATCCTACATTGGCCGACCACCCTGCCGTCCCCTACCTTCTCCGCCCTGCGTCGGCTCGCCGATTTCTGCGTCGTCAGCAGTCTCCATGACGGCATGAACCTTGTGGCCAAGGAATACGTCGCTTCCCGGGTCGATGAAGATGGGGTGCTCATCCTCAGTGAGTTCGCCGGAGCGGCCCACGAGCTTGCCGATTCCCTGATCGTCAACCCATACGCTACCAAACAGTTCGCCGACGCCATCCACCAGGCTCTGAACATGGACGTTGCAGAACGGCGCCGGCGGATGCGGAAAATGCGCGACATCGTGCGGGAAAACAATATCTATAAATGGGCTGGCAGCATCATGCAGCCCCTTATGAAGGCCAGCGCCTCCGATCACTCCCGCCTCGTCTCAACCGCCTGACCACGAAGCTCCTTGCCCGACTTAACCCAACCAACGGCATTCCCCGGCTGGTCCGACCTCCTCCCCTGGGATGCAGGTCAATCTGGCACTCTTCTCCTCCTCGATTTCGACGGCACCCTGTCGGATATCGCTCCCCGCCCTGAAGACGCAACCCTGCGCCCCGGCAACGCCGATCTGCTGGAATCCCTGAACCGAAAACCCGGATCTACCGTCGGCATCCTCAGCGGGCGTTCCCTGGATGACGTGCGCCGGCGCGTCGGCGTCCCCGGCCTGGAGTACGGAGGCAATCACGGACTGGAGATTGCCGGCCCCCACCTGCAATACCGGCATCCCCACGCCGCCGCCGCGATAGCGCAGTTCGCGGAACTCGCGGCCCTGCTCGATGCGTCCCTCGCTGCAATACCCGGAGCGCGCGTTGAAAACAAGACCCTGACGCTGACCGTGCACTACCGCCAAACCCCAGCCGAGCATCACGCGCGGGTCGGGGCCATCGTCAATGATGCGGCGGAGCCCGCAATCGCAGCCGGGACAGCCCGGATAACCACCGCTAAAGCGGCCATCGAGTTGCGCCCGTCCATAGACTGGAACAAGGGCCGCGCCCTGGAGCTGATACGTTCTCGGCTCGCTCCCGACGCCTTCCCCATCTACATCGGCGATGACGCCACGGATGAAGACGCTTTTGGGGCGGCGCAGGCTGCCGGAGGCTTCGGCATCTTCGTCGGCCCGTCCGACTCCGCCACCCGCGCCGGATACCGCTTGGATTCCCCGGCGGCGGTCACCGACGCGCTTGCGGAACTGGCCTCCGAAAAATCCCCTCTCCCTTGATGGGTGAGGGTGATTAAGGTAAAGGTGAAAAGCGGTTCAACCCAGTTGTGCTATCATTGGCGGCGTCCGCACGGGCCGTTGTGCCACTCTCTAGTCGCGGCGCGCTTTTGACTCCATGATCAACGCGATATTTTTCGATTTCTACAACACGCTGGTGCGATTCTGGCCGCCCCTGCCCCAGATTCAACACGCCGCTTGCCAGAACCTCGGCATACGGGTTCCCCCCGAAAACCTGGCCCGCGGCTACGCTATCGCCGACCTCTATTTCAACGAGGAGAACCACCGGATGCCTTTGGGAGAGCGGGACGCCGCCAGCAGGGATGCGTTCTTCGCTCGCTATGAGCAGATCATACTGGAGGAATCCGGAGTCGCCGTTTCCCTCCGCATGGCCAAGCAGATCTGGGATATGGCCATTTCGGTTCCCAAGGAACTGGTCGAGTTCGAGGAGACCCGCCCCGTGCTGGCGGAACTCAAAGAGCGCGGTTACCGCATGGCGGTGCTCACCAATCTGCGGCGGGACATGGAAGAGCTCACCCGACAAATCGGCATCCACGAATACCTGGAGTTTTGCATCACCGGTCGCGAGGTAGGTGAGAAGCCGGCCACTGCCATCTTCGAAGCCGGACTGAAACGCATGGCGGTGCCTCCCCACCAGGCCATGCACGTCGGCGACCAGCCCCGTTCCGACGTCCAGGGCGCCCGCGACGCCGGCCTCCATCCCGTCCTCATCGACCGCGGCGGATTCCACGCCGACGTGGCCGATTGCGATCACATCGACAGCCTGGAGGGCCTGTATCCCCTCCTCGACCGTCTCGCCATGTGTTGACCAAACCATTCTAATCTAACCCCCATTCCCCCATCTGACCGTCATTCCCTATCTGACCGTCATTCCCGCCTATCTTTACCGTCATTCCCGCGAAAGCGGGAATCCAGCCCTGCCGAGGTGCCGTAATGACCACCGCGCAACAACCACCCGCCCACAGTCACCCTGACGACCCCAATCCGGTACACGTCATCGTCTGGTACGACTACGTTTGACCCTGGTGCTACGTCGGCCTGGAACGCGTCGACAAACTTTCGGAAGAGTATGACATCACCGTGGAGGGGCGGGCCTACCTGCTGCGTCCCGATACGCCGGTGGAAGGCCGCGTCCGGGAACCCCGTCCCGGCGAATCCGACGACGAGCTTTCGGACCCGCTGCGCACCCAGGCGCGGGAAGCCAACATCGTCATGCGCCCGCCCCGCTACACTCCTAACAGCATCAACTCCCTTCAGGCCACTGAATACGCTCAGGAGCACGGCAAGTTCCTCGAATACCACCATGCCGCCTACGAAGCCTACTGGGATCGCAGGGAAAATCTGGGAGATCCCTCGGTGCTTGCCGACATCGGAAGCAGTGTGGGACTCGACGGCGCGGAATTGCAGGAACGGGTCGAATCCGGCCATTACGCTCAACGTGTGGTTGATCAGTACCACGAGGCCCTGGGCTACGGCATACGGGGCATCCCCACGTTCGTGTTCGACAACCTCCTGTTCACCGGCGCCCAGCCCTACGAGGTTTTCCAGCGGGTGATGGACAAAGCCCTGGAAAACCGGGAGTCCGCCCAAACGTGAGATCGCCATGACCACGCCAACCGTCGCCGCTCCGCCTCCATCCGTCGCGCCTCCGGACTCGCCGCCATCATCGCGTCCCGCAGCCCCGACCCGCCGCCGGTTCACCGTGGCGGAATACTACGCCATGGCCGAGGCCGGCATCCTGGCCCCCGACGAGCGCGTGGAACTGCTGGACGGAGACGTAATCGTAATGCCCCCAATCGGTAACTGGCACGCTTCGAACGTTGACTTGTTCACCAATACCTTCCCCGCTCAACTGCATGGGCGCGCCGTTGTGCGCGTGCAGAACCCGGTAAGGCTGGATGGCAACAGCCAACCTCAGCCGGACGTAATGCTGCTGCGGTGGCGGGACGATTTTTATCGAGATGGACATCCCGGCCCGGCCGATGTGCTGCTGTTGATTGAGGTATCCGACACCACCGTAGATTTCGACCGGAACGAAAAACTCGCCGCCTACGCTGCCGCCGGCATCCCCGAAGTCTGGATAGTCAACCGACCCGACCGCCGCATCGAATCCTACGCAGACCCCGCCGGCGATGAATACGCCGCGGTGCGACACTACGACCCCGGCGAGAGCATCAGCCCCCAAGCGTTCCCGGACGTGGTTCTGCAAGTTGACCAAATCATCCCCCCTGAAACGGACTGACGCATGACCACGCCAACGGTCGCCGCACCCCCTCCATCCGTCGCGCCGCCGGACTCGCCGCCGTCATCGCGTCCGGCAGCCCCGACCCGACGCCGGTTCACCGTGGCGGAATACTACGCCATGGCCGAGGCCGGCATCCTGGCCCCCGACGAGCGCGTGGAACTGCTGGACGGAGACGTAATCGTAATGCCCCCCATCGGAGACTGGCACGCTTCCAGGGTCAAGAGACTCAATAATTTTATGCTCCCGTCGTTGCAGGGACGGGCAATTGTGAGCGTCCAGGACCCGACCCGACTGGACGACGCCAGCGAGCCGGAGCCGGACGTAATGTTGCTGAGGTGGCGTGATGACTTCTATGAAGGCGGACATCCGGGGCCGGCCGACGTGCTGCTGTTGATTGAGGTATCCGACACCACCGTTGACTATGACCGCGGCGTTAAACTCGCCGCCTACGCTGCCGCCGGCATCCCCGAAGTCTGGATCGTCAACCGACCCGACCGCCGCATCGAATCCTACGCAGACCCCGCCGGCGATGAATACACCACCGTCCGGCACTACGGCCCCGGCGAAACCATCAGCCCCCAAGCGTTCCCGGACGCGGTCCTGCAAGTTGACCAAATTATCCCTCCCGAAACGAACTGACGGCCTCTAATTGTCATTGTCGGTCGTGCGGGGCTTGTGCTAGACTGACGGCGTCGAATACCCTTTTGTAATAGATTTCACAATTAGACGGAACTGACCAATGGACGCCGCTACCCAGTCCCTGATCAGCGACGCAGTCAACAATCAGCCGCAATCCACCGTAACCGTCCTGTCCTCGCTGCTGGCGGTTGAGGATGCCATCGGCTACATCCCCAAAGAGGCGGTCGAGGCTGTCGCGGCGCGCATGGATGCCACGGTCAACGATGTGTGGGCCGTTGCCACGTTCTACCCCAACTTCCGGTTCGATCCGCCCATGGAACACCGTATCGAGGTGTGTTGGGGCCCGTCGTGCCACGTAATGGGCGCAGACCGGATTATCGCAGCGGTGCAGGATGCCCTGGATCTCCCCGACGAAGGGGATACCCCCGACGGCAAAGCTACGTTGCGTTACAACACCTGCCTCGGCGCCTGTGCCCACGCGCCGGTCATGGCTATCGATCACCACTTGGCCGGGCGAGTGACCCCTGAATCCGCTCGGGAAAAAATATCCGCCGCCCTGCAGTCCGCTCCGTCCCACTGAATCCGGTTTCGTCGTGACCACTCCTACCACCGCAGATTTCGATTCCATCCTCGCCGAGGCCGAACGCCGGTGGCAGGCTCTGACCAACGGCGACCGCCCGTGGATTCGGGTTGGCACCGGCCTCGCGGGTGAGGCCGCCGGCGGCTTTGAAGTCGTGAGCGCCGTGAAGTCTGCCCTGCAAGCAAACGGCGTGGCAGCCAATGTTTCCGAAGTCGGCACCCTGGGCCTGTGCTTTGCCGAACCGCTGCTGGATGTGCAGACGCCCGGTGGCCCCCGGGTGTTTTACCAGCAGGTCACGCCGCAAATCGCCGAGATAATCGTCAGCGAGCACATCGTCGCTGGGAGGCCGGTACCCAGATATGCCATCGGCTATTTGGGCGAACCCGGCGCCGCCCCCGACGGCATCCCCGATCTCAACGACCATCCCATGCTGGCTCAGCAGCAGCGCATCGCCCTCCGCAACGCCGGCCACATTGA
This sequence comes from Chloroflexota bacterium, assembly GCA_009840165.1. Lineage (GTDB taxonomy): Bacteria > Chloroflexota > Dehalococcoidia > Lucifugimonadales > UBA3495 > Bin87. Next base: position 13,429 of record VXOG01000009.1, on the reverse strand, counting down.
CCCTTCGGACCTCCACCAGTACATCGCCAACGGCGGATACTCCGCCTTGAACCAGGCCCTCACGGCCATGACCCCCGACGAAGCGCGCCAGGAGGTGCTCACGTCCGGCCTCCGTGGACGCGGCGGCGCGGCCTTCCCGGCCGGCGTCAAGTGGGGATTCCTGGCCGGCAACCCCGACCCCAACAAGTACATCCTCTGCAACTGCGAAGAGGGCGACCCCGGCGCGTTCAATGACCGTGGCATCCTGGAAAGCGACCCTGCCACCGTGGTGGAGGGCATCACTATCGCGGGATACGCCTGCAACGCCAACCGTGGCTACATCTTCATCCGCCACGGCCACAACCAGCCCATCGACCGCACTCGCGCCGTTATTGAACAGGCTTACGAACTCGGGCTGTTGGGCCAGAACATACTGGGCAGCGACTTCTCCTTTGATGTTGAGGTGGCCCTCACCGGCGACTCCTACGTTTCCGGCGAGGAAACCGCGCTCATGGAGGCCATCGAAGGCAAACGCTCCATGCCCCGTTACCGCCCGCCTTTCCCCGCTCAGGTCGGCGTTTTCGGCAAGCCCTCCAACATCAACAACGTCAAGACCCTGGCCTATGTCCCCGAAATTATCGCCCGCGGCGGAGAGTGGTTTGCCGGCATCGGCACCCAGCCCGACCCCGACAACCGCATCAACGGCAGCAGCGGCACCGCCATCCTCTGCCTCTCCGGCGACATCACTTACCCCGGCCTGATTGAGGTGCCCTTGGGTATGACCTTCCGGCAGGTGCTTTTCGACATGGCCGGCGGAGTTCCCAACGGCAAAACCATGAAACTCCTCCAAACGGGCGGCCCCCTGGGAGGCGTGCTTTCCGCCAGCGACGCCAACCTGGACTTGGTTCTCGATTTCGACGTGTTCCGAGCGGCGGGCGCGATTCTCGGCTCCGGCGGCATCATCGTCTGCGACGAGGACACCTGCGCCGTTGACCTAACCCGCAACCTGATCGCCTTCTGTCAGTACGAATCCTGCGGCAAGTGCTTCCCCTGCCGCATGGGGATGAGCCACCTGCTGGAAATCCTGGAGCGCATTAGCAACCTTGAAGGCACTGCAGAAGACCTTGCCCTGATGCGAAACATCGGCGAGAACATGCAGGCCGGCTCCCTGTGCGGCCACGGCCAACTGGGCTTCAACCCGGTGTCGTCCGCCTTGCGCTACTTCGGCGACGAGTTCGAGGCTCACATCCGCGATAGGCGACACACCGGCGACTGTCCCGAACAGGTCTTCTCGCCCAAGTTGACCCGTCGCTGACTTCGCTCCGTCTGGCAACCATACCGAGCAGACAGCAATCAACCAATGACAGCTTTACGTAGCACATCATTAAGTCTGGTCTGCCAACCTTTCCCATCACGGCGAAAGTGCGCCAGTATATCGGCATCAAGTCGGAGCGTGACTTTTTCTTTGACCGGAGCTTTCTGTTTGCTGCGCGCGCGCCGATATTCTGCGACTAAATGCGGCAGAGCCTCGCCGGCAGGCCGCGCTCTAGCCCAGTCCTCATCCGTCCACTCTGGAGCGTCCGGGTCAAGGGCGATTTCCCGTTGCGCCTCGGCTTCTTCTTCGTCTGTGAGGATGTATATCTCACGGTCGCTCTCTGTCATACGTCCTCCTCTCCAGTCTGCTCGCGGTACGGAGACTGATGATACGCGTCCTGTTTCCCCGCTCGGTAAATACGACGTGGTACAAGCGGTTATCTATGAACCCGAGAGCCGCCCACCGAAATTCACCGGATCTGGGGCTGGGGGTAATCATAGCCGTGTCCCAATCAAAACGCTCCATAGCGTCAAAGCCGCTTCGCCCCATTGCAACGTTGGCTTGGCTCTTCGCTTCATCCCATTCGTACATTTCGCTTTAATTGTACCGACAATTTATTTAGCTGACCAGAAACTCCGTTTCGGATTATCCTTTGCTCCGAAGGCAATCCAAACTGTACCAGGGAGCCGCCATGCCTGACGACATCACCATCTCAATCGACGGTGTAGAAATCCGTACGCAACCCGGCAAGATGGTTCTCGAAGCCGCCATCGATGCCGGCGTGTATGTTCCCTACCTGTGCTACCACTCCGGCATGAAGCCCTACGCCGCCTGCCGCATGTGCGTAGTGGTCGCGGAAAACGAGCGGGGCCGGATACCGGGGTTTCCGGCCGCCTGCACCCTCGCCGCAACCGATGGCATGACCGTCTGGAGCGAAACCCCGGACGTCAACGAGTTGCGCCGCTCCGTGATGCAGATGCTCATTGCCGAGCACCCCAACGGCTGCCTCACCTGTCACCGGGTGGACATCTGCGGCCCCTCCGACGTGTGCCTGCGCCACGTTTCCGTCAACGACCGCTGCGTGACCTGTCCCAAGAACGAGCGCTGCGAGTTTAAGGACACGGTACGGTATCTGGGGATGGAGTTGGAATCCCCGATGACCTACATGTACCGGGACATTCCCCTGGAGGTCAGCGATCCCTTCTACGACCGCGATTACAACCTGTGCATCACCTGCGGCCGGTGCGTCCGGGTGTGTGAAGAAGTACGTGGCGACAGCGCGATCTGCTTCACCGAACGCTCCGGCAACGCCCTGGTTGGCACGTCCTTCGGCACTTCCCTCCTCGAATCGGGCTGCGAATTTTGCGGTGCCTGCCTTGACGTTTGCCCCGTGGGTGCCCTCACCGAGCGGGAGAACAAGTGGGAAAAGGCCGCCAGCGTGCAACGTACCATCTGCACCCACTGCCCGGTGGGCTGCCAGATGAACCTGGAAATCAACCAGCAGGGCCGGGTGATCCGCGCCATCCCTGAGTACAACTCTCCGGCTAATCGTGGGCAAGCGTGTTACAAGGGCAAGTTTGGCCTGGGCCATCTCACCAGCAGCCAACGCTTGCGCCGTCCGCTCATCCGGCGTAATGGAATTCTGGAGTCTGCCACCTGGGACGAGGCTCTGGACCTGATCGCGGAACGGTTGCGGCCCCACCAGTCGGGCGAAGGGTTCGGTCTGGTGACCGCAGCCGACAGCACCAACGAAGAGTTTTATCTGGCCCAGAAATTCGCCCACATCGGGATGAACACCCACAACCTGGACCACTCCGGCAACGTCCAGCCCGATTTGACCCGGGGCCTGGAGGATGTATTCGGTTACCCCGGGGCGACCAACTCCATCTGGGACCTCAAAAACTCGGATTGCATCCTGGTTTTCAACACCAATCTCACCGAGAGCCACAACGTGGTCGGGGTTCCCATCAAGCAGGCTGCCCGGGAGGGCGCTTCCCTCATCGTGATTGATACCCGCGAGGTGGAACTGACGCGGTATGCCAACCTTTGGCTGCGGCCCTTGCCCGGCGCTGAGTTGCTCCTCATCGGCGCAATACTGAAAACCGTGCTGGATGAGGGCCTGATTGACGCCGAGTGGATGGCCGAAAACGTGGAAGACCACGACACTCTGCTCTACGAACTCGAACAGATCGACGAAGCCGCCATGGTCTCCACCGGGGTGCCGCGCGACAACATCCTCCAGGCCGCCCGTCTTTATGCTAACGCCGCTAACGCGGCCATCGTGTACGGGCTGGACAACATACCGTCGGCCATCACCCGCGACTGTGTGGTTGCGCTGTGCGACCTGGCTCTGTTCACCCATAACGTCGGCAAGCCGGCCGGCGGGCTCTTCCCCATGCGGCAGGGCGCCAATACCCAGGGGGCGACCGACATCGGCTGCATACCCTATCGCCTGCCGGGTGGCGGCCCGCTTTTTGATGATGAAAACCGCGCCCGCGTCGAAGAAGTTTGGGGCGCGACCCTCCCATCGCCGCAGCACAGTATGGGCGTGGCCGAAATGCTGTCGGCGGCGTCCAACGGCGAGATTCAGTCTATGTTCGTGGTTGGGGACAGTCCGAACTTCACCAACGGCTTGCTCGGTGATAGCTTATCCGCCTTTGAGCGGCTGGATTTCCTGGTGGTCATGGACACGTTCCTCACCCCCGCCGCCCAAGTGGCGGATGTCGTGTTGCCCCGCGTTACTTTTGCCGAAAAGGACGGGACGTTCACCAATCTGGAACGCCGTATCCAGCGCATCCGTCCGGCGGTAACCGTCAAGAACAGCGACGCCAAACCCGAGGGCTGGGTGTTCGAGCAATTGGCCGAACGGTTGGGCATCACCGGAATCAGCTACAACGACCCATCGGCGCTGATGGATGAGATCGCCTCAGTGACCCAGAACTATGGCGGCGTCAGCTACGCCCGGCTGTCCAGGGAATCGGCCCTGGTGATGCAAACCGGCGTAGAATCGCCCCGGCCCACGCAAATACTCTACACGACTCGGGAGGAGCGCGGCGTTCAGTGGCCGTGCCCTGCCAACGATAGCCCGTCTTCGCCGGTTCTCTACGCGGACGGGTTTCCCAACGGAAAAGCGGAGCCGGGCGCGCCCCGCTTCCGGGTGGTTGATTGGCCCACCGACCCCGATTTCCCCGCGCTGCTGGCTCCCGGTCGGGTCCTGCTGCAACGGGAGCGAGACACGGTAATTGAGTCCGGCGATCTCGACCGCGGTGAACTCAATCGAATTGTCCGAGATGAGGAGGTGCGGCTTAATCCAGACGATGCTGCCGTTTGGAACATCCCGGACGGCGTTCCGGTCGCCGTTGCCACCGCCGCCAATAGGATCACCGGCGTCGCCAGAATCGACGCTTTGGCGCCGCAGGGCGTCGTTGCCATCACCACGCTGTTCGGTGAACTTGCCGTGGAGTTGCAGGTGTCCGAAGACGTGAACCCCATGGCGCGGGTGCCGGGCTTGCTGGTTGAACCTTGCCGTGTGGAACTGCTGAACCGGTAACGAAACCCGCAACACTGGCGTAACAATTAAGGGGTACGATGAGTCAGTCATACCCCAAATTAATGACGGAGTAGAAATGACTACCCTCCAATCTGCCGCCGCAAGTCGCGACCGTACCGTCAACCTCCCCCGGGCCCGCCTGGTTGAGCGCATCGACTACACCGATGACCTCATGGTCATCAAGCTGGAACCGGAGGGTTTCGAGTTCAACTTCAAGCCCGGCCAATACTGCACGCTGGGCCTGGACGGCATCGAGCGGGCATATTCCATCGTGTCGGCTCCCCACGAACCCCTGCTGGAAATCTTCGTGGAACTGGTTCCCGAGGGCGAACTCACCCCTCGCATGTGGCGCATGGACATCGGAGATACCATGTCCATCCGGCCGCGGGCGAAGGGCATCTTTCTCATGGACCGGTCTGCCACGCAGCACCTGATGCTGGGCACGGTCACCGGCGTTGCTCCATACGTCAGCATCGTGCGGGACTACCTTCACCGGGGACACGCCGGTCATCGCTTCTACATCCTCGAAGGGGCCTCCTACCTGGACGAGTTCGTCTATGATGCTGAGTTGTCCGGGCTGGCCGCCGAGTATCCGGCAATCGTTACGTTTGTGCCGGCCGTCAGCCGGCCCACCGAAGCCCGCAACTCTGCGTGGGAAGGTGAAACCGGCCGCCTGAACAACATCGTCGCGGACTACCTGGAGAAATTTGACCTTAACCGGGACGACACCCTGATCTACGCCTGCGGCCACCCCGGAATGATCGAATCCAGCCGGGAAATCGTCACCGCCGCCGGCTGGCGCTGGACTGAAGAACGCTTCTGGAAAGAGTAATCTTTCCCTCACCTTCACAAAAACCGGCAAGGGGCGAATAATCATTCGCCCCATTTGCGTACCTTGCACCGGCCGGCATCAGAGTTGTTACGCTATAAGCGTTGCTATAATGGCGACAATCCTCAGCTATGGGAGCGGCAAAATGGACGCCGACATCAGCATCCCCAAAGCGCAAATTACGAAATTCTGCCGCAGCAATCACATCACCCGCCTGGCTCTGCTGGGGGATACTGTGCCGGATTATTACCCCGGCGAAACTCGCGTCAAGGTATTTGTGGAGTTCGACCCGGAGCACATTCCAGGCTTGGCGTTCTTCCGGATGCAGCGTGAGCTGGGGGAAATTCTGGGGCATAGCGTGGACTTGCATAGCCCGGGCGGGATGCGCTCGAGTTTCTGGCCACAGGCGTTGGCAGAAGCCGAGGAAATATATGCCGCATAACCCGCTGGAGTCCATCCATCATATGATTAGCCATGCTCTTGAGGCTCGAACAATGGTTGCCGGTCGTCTGCGCGTCGATATGGATACCGACTGGGAATTAGCCATGTTGGTGACTCACTTGATGGAGATTTTCGGTGAGGCGTCTGCGCGTGTGCCTGAAGATTTCCGGAAGACGTATCCCGAATTCGCTTGGCAGGAAGCTGCGGATTTGCGCAACGTTTTGATACATCGGTTTGACGATATCAATTACGACACTCTGTGGAGTATCGTCCAAGATGAACTGCCGCCACTAATCGCCCAACTGGAAGCGATTCTGGAGCAAGAAACGTAGAACCCGGCAACATTCCCGGAACTGTCTCTGAAACCAACGGTGGCCCGCCTCCCGACACGGGGTAAAATCATCCCATGACCACCACTAAGGCCGGCGCCCGCCTTACCCCCGTCCGCCGTCAATACCTCACCATCAAGCACTCCTACCCGGACGCCATCCTGCTGTTCCGGATGGGCGATTTCTACGAGTGCTTTGACGACGACGCCAAAACGCTTTCCGAGGCCCTGGAAATCGCGCTGACCTCCCGGTCCATGGGCAAGGACACCCGCATCCCCATGGCCGGCGTGCCGGCGGTTTCCCTGGAGACCAATCTGGCCCGCCTCATTCGCCAGGGGTACAAGGTGGCGATTTGCGAGCAGCTCAGCGATCCGGCGGCGTCGAAGGGCATCGTCGAGCGCGGGGTGGTGCGGGTGGTGACTCCAGGCACCGTTCTGGAATCCGCGCTGCTGGATCAGGGCGCGAACAACTACCTTGCCGCCGTCTGTTCCACGGACGATAAGGCCGGCCTGGCTTATGTTGACGTCACCACCGGCGAATGTGCGGTTGCGGAGATTCCGGTTGAAGAACTGTCGCTGGAACTGGCGCGGTTGGAGGCTTCGGAAATACTGGTTCCGCCCGGCTATGAACTACCCGCGATTCCGCCCGGCAACGGTGGCGAAGCGGCGATTACCACGCTGGACGCCTCCGCTTTCAACCCGGACGTTGCCCGGCGTACCCTGCTGGACTACTACGGGGTACTTTCGCTGGAGGCTTATGGCCTGGAGGCTCCCGGAGCGGATTCGTTCGGCGTGGGCTCCGGGCCGCTGACGGTGCGCGCCGCCGGCGCCATCGTTGACTACCTGCGCTACACCTGGCAGGGCGAACGCCCCCCGCTGGCCTCGCCAAGAGTGTGGGACCAAGGCTCCCACATGGTCCTGGACCCGCAAACTCGCCGGAACCTCGAGCTTTTCCGGGCCGGCCGGCAGGATTCCCACGACTACTCATTGCTGGCCGCGTTGGACGGCACGCGCACCGCAATGGGCGCCCGCCTGCTGAGAAGATGGCTGGGGATGCCGCTGCTGGACCTGGAGCGGCTGGAGCGCCGGCTGGATGCCGTGCAGTTTTTCTTCGATGACGCATTCCGTCGGAACGACGCAGCTGCCGCGCTGTCCGACGTCGCCGATCTGGAGCGCATTCTCACGCGGATACGGACTCAGAACTCTCCGCCCCGAGATTTGCTGGCGTTGCGGCAGAGCCTGGCGGCCACCGGGCGACTGGAGCCCGTCCTGTCCGGCGACCACGCCGCTGCCATGGCCTGGCTGTCCGGCGACCTGCGCCCGCTGCCCGATGTCAGCAACCTGATTGACGCGGCCATCGCCGATGAACCGTCGGCCCAGCCCGGCGACGGCGGCGTCATCAGGGCCGGCTTCTCTCCCGAACTGGACCGGATCCGCGCCATGGCCAGCGACGCCCGAGGCTTTATCGCGAGCCTGGAAGCCAAAGAGCGCGAGCGCACCGGCATCCGCAACCTCAAGGTGGGGTTCAACCAGGTATTTGGCTACTACATTGAGGTGAGCCGCTCCAATCTGGAGTCGGTGCCGGAGGATTACCAGCGCCGCCAAACCCTCACGGGCGGGGAACGCTACATCACGCCGGAGCTGAAGGAATACGAGAGCCAGGCGCTCGATGCCCGCGACCGCCTGGAGCAGCTGGAACGCACCCTGTACCGGCAGGTGTGTCAGCAGATTGGCGATCACGCCGAAAGCATCTCCCGCCTGGCGGCGGCGATTGCGCGGGTTGACGTATTTGCGGGGTTGGCCGACGTTGCGGCGCGTCACGGCTACGTGCGTCCCATCCTGGACGACGGCAATGCAATCAACATCGTCGGCGGCCGGCACCCGGTAGTGGAACGGGTCCTCGATCCCTTGACCGGTGGCGGCGGCGGGTTCGTGCCCAACGATGCGGCCCTGGATTCTGACGATGCCCAGATCATGCTGATCACCGGCCCCAACATGGCGGGCAAGTCCACGTACATCCGCCAGGTCGCCATCATCGTTTTGATGGCCCAGATCGGCAGCTTCGTTCCCGCCGCGTCGGCGTCTATTGGCCTGGTGGACCGGATCTTCACCCGCGTCGGTTTGCAGGACGACCTGGCCACGGGGCAGTCCACCTTCATGGTCGAGATGGTGGAAACCGCCGCCATACTCAACCAGGCTACCTGGCGCTCGCTGGTGATTCTGGACGAGATCGGCCGGGGAACCAGCACCTACGACGGATTGTCCATAGCCAGGGCCGTCGTGGAGTACCTCCACAACAACCCCCGGGTCAGTTGCAAGACCATGTTCGCCACGCACTACCACGAACTTACCGAGCTTGCCGCCACGCTACCGGGCGTGCGGAACTACCGGGTCGCCGTGTCCGAGGAGGATGGGAAGATAGCGTTCCTGCATCGAATAGTGCCCGGCGGCGCCGACCGGTCATACGGGGTGCATGTTGCTATGCTGGCCGGGATGCCGCCCTCCGTAGTGAGCCGTGCCCAGGAACTGCTGACGGAGTTGGAGCGGGAGCAACCGGTCGGGCGGTCCAAGCGCCGGGGCAAATCTCCCGCACCCCAGTTGCCATTGCCTCTATTCGATTCGGACGATAACGAGCTTGCCGAGTCCATCCTCAGTTTGGACATTGGTAACCTCACCCCGCTGGAAGCCATCAACAAGCTGTACGAGTTGCAGGAACAGGCGGGCCAAGCTTGACCGACCCGTCCTACACCAAAACCGTCATACCGGCGAAAGCCGGTGTCCAGTGCCCGAAATCAGCGAAATTTCCGTTTATACTAACCAACCGGGTAAAATAAGGCTGGGTAGAATACGGAAATTTCTAATCTCGGGGAGACGGTAAGATGAGCAATACGGCAACGATGTATTGGTGGCCACGTTGAAGCAGCTGCCGCAAGGTGCGGGAGTTGCTCGTACAAAACGGAGTGAACGTAGCAGAGCGGGATTATTTCAAGGAACCGTTCACGGAACAGGAGCTCAGCGATCTGGTAGCTGAGGTGGGAGAGCCGGGCGTAAGCGCGATGTTCGCCAGCCGCAGCCCGTCGCTGAAAAAGATGGGCCTCAACGCGGCGGAGCTATCCGACGAACGCAAGCTGGCCCTGATGCTGGAGGAGCCCCGGCTGGTGCGCCGGCCCATCGTCCGGCTGGGAGACCGGCTACTGATCGGCGCCAGCGTCAAAGCGATTACCGAGGCCCTCGCCGACTGAGCGACGGACGGACCCGACACGAACGAACTGCGAGAGCGACGACCTGCCATGAAGATATTCTTTGACGTTGACTACACCATCCTGGGGCTGGACGATACTCTACGTCCGGGCACGATTGATACCTTCCAGAAGTTGCTGGATGACGGCCATGAAATTTACATCTGGTCCGGGATGGGGGAACGGTGGGAGGTCATTGAAAAGCACGAACTGGGGAGATTCGTGAGCGGGGTGTACGAAAAGCCAACCCACCACTACCACGAACGCCTCGAGGAACTGAAAGTACCTTTTGAGCCGGAATTCGTGATCGACGACTATCCGGAGATCGTCGCCGCGTTCGGCGGCGTCTGGGTGCCGCCGTACTTCTTCTCCCGCAGCGTTGACCACGAGATGGACCGGATCTACCGGATCATCTGCGACTTCGCGGAAACCGGGGATTCGGAGGATCGCCAGTACCGGGCCAAGGGCACCAAGATTCCGCTGTTTTAACCAACAGCACATCGCTTTCGGAGTGATAGACTGAAAACGCTGGAGGTGAAGCCATGGACTTGCTGGCTTTCAAAGTAGTCATCGAACCGGACGAAGACGCTTGGGCTTCGTATTATCCGGCATGGATAAATCTGGGCGCTGCGACTTGGGGCGAAACCCAGGAGCAAGCGGCGGCTAACATCAAAGAAGTCCTCGAAATGCTCATCGAGGAGATCGAGGAAGGGCAGATTGAGTGGCCCGTAGAACCTTACACCCCTAATCCGGAAACTAGCAAGCCCAGCATTCAAGACGCGCCGGAATTCGTCCAGTTCAATTGCGCGTTCGAACATGCCGACGTGGTTGCTTCCCACGGGGGGTTGCCGGTGTCTGATGACGCATCCAGGATAGCTGATGATGGCTGCTACAGGTTGATATACCTGGTAGTTAACCAGAATCCCTGGCGCGCGGTCTGGCCTGATCCCGCCGCTGTGCAATACCATATCGCGCCTTCCACATTTTCGGTCTTGGCGCCGAGAGGTAGTCATGTCGTCAATATGGCGCCGCTAATGTTTCCTTCCTCGGCAACCGGGTTTTGGGATGCCTCGGGTTGGAAATCGGAACCGTCCTACACTATCGTTACCCACACAACCAACAACGGTGATTGATGGTATGCCTATCAATTATCAGCAAATCAGAAACATAACAGCGCGAGAGTTGGAAAACGCGCTGGTTCGGGACGGGTTTCTGGTGAGAAAATCCAAGAGCGGCCACCGCAATTATCGCCATGAACCTACCGGACGACGGGTTACTATTGCATGGCATGGTGCAGGGCAGACCTTCGTCATAAAGACTCTGCGCATGATCATTGAAGATCAGGCCCAGTGGACCGAAGCCGATCTCATCCGCCTGGGCCTGATTCGCAACTGACCTGGATATGCCCATACGCCAATTGCCCCCCAACGTGGCCGCGCAGATCGCTGCCGGCGAGGTGGTGGAGCGTCCCGCCTCGGTGGTCAAGGAGCTGGTGGAGAACTCGCTGGACGCCGGGGCGACTCGCATTGCCGTATCGATCAGCGGCGGCGGCGTCTCCGAAATCCGCGTTACGGACGACGGCTGCGGCATCGCTGCGGATGAACTGGCCCTGGCGTTTCGCCATCACGCTACCAGCAAACTCAGCACGGCGGCCGACCTGGAAACCGTGGCGACGCTGGGGTTCCGTGGCGAAGCGCTGCCCAGCATCGCGGCGGTGAGCAGGGTAACCTGCACCACTAGGCCCCCCGACTCGGATACCGGGTACCGGATCGAATTCCGGTATGGCGAACTGATCGGCGACGGGCCGGCCGGCTGCCCGGTAGGAACGACGGTGCAGGTGGTGGAGCTTTTCAGCAACGTGCCGGCACGCCGCAGGTTTCTGAGGTCGGCTCCCGCAGAGTCGGCGCGCATTCAGGAGGTGGTGACCCGGTATGCCCTGGCCTGTCCCGATGTCCGGTTCGTGTTGACCACGGACGGACGTGAGCAAGTCAACACGACCGGCAGCGGTAATCCTCAGGATGTCATACTGTCCTTGTACGGCAGGGAGGTGGCCTCCCGGATGCTGCCGGTATCGGGAACCGATGCCGGGCTTTCGATACACGGGTACACCAGCGCTCCAGATCTCCACCGGCATAACCGTTCGTACATCACTCTTCTGGTGAACCGGCGCTGGGTCTATCACCGTTCGATAATGTATGCCATCGAGCAGGCTTACCAGGGTACTCTGCCGGACCGTCGTTATCCGCTGGCGGTGGTCAACGTTGACCTGCCCCCGGAAGATGTTGACGTCAACTCGCACCCCACCAAGCGAGAGGTGCGGTTCCGCAATGAGAACCGGGTATTTTCGGCGGTTCAGCGAGCCGTCAGCGACGCGCTGGTGGCCCACGCGCCGGTGCGGCAGGTGGCCCGTTCTTTCAGTTTGCCAGTGGAAAGGCCGGTGGACGCGAGCGGCGTTTCGACCAACCGCTCCGGGCCGGCGCCGATGACCGGAACGGGAGATCCCAGCTCGGGTGGCCTGGCGTTGCCGACCACCGGGCTGGCGCCGGCCGGTGGGTCGCTGCGCGACGTGCTCACGGGGTTGCGAGTGGTGGGGCAGATTCGGCAAACGTACATCGTGGCGGAGGGGAATGGGGGGATGTACTTGGTTGACCAGCACGCGGCCCATGAGCGGGTGGTGTACGACCTGATCAGGCAGGACGGAGACCGATGGGCGGGGATGGCGCAACCGTTGCTGGGGCCGACGCCGGTGGAATTGAATTTAGCGCAAGCCGGCACCCTGCAAGAGTACGGCGATATGCTTGCTGAATACGGCTTTCAGTTGGAACCGTTCGGCGGGGACGCATGGCTGGTAAGGGCGATTCCGGCGACGCTGACCATGCGAAACAATCCCGACCCGGCGACGGCCCTGGTCAACCTGCTGGACGCGGTATCCGTGGAGCAGGTGGTGATGGAACGGGAGGACGCGCTGGCCGCGACCATCGCGTGTCACGGCTCGGTGCGGGCCGGAGACACGCTGGGCGCGGACGAAATGGACGCGCTGCTACGCCAACTGGAAACGACGGAGAACCCGCACCACTGCCCGCACGGGCGGCCCACAGTGATCCACTTTACGGAGTACCAGTTGGAGAGGGAATTCGGCCGGCGTTAGACATCTACCAGCGCGTAGGGGCGGGTTTCAAACCCGCCCCTTGCTCTTGCGAATGACCAGTTCCCCTATCGCCGGGGGTCGGTACGGGGGTCCTGCGCCGGGTGGAACATGGAGCCCGGGGCGGGGAATTCGTTAGCGGCCTCGGCGGTCTGGTTGCGTCGGCCGAAGGGCATCAGTCCGGCGACTACGGCGGCGCCGGCAATGCCGATGCCGAGCACGCCCAAAAAGCGGCGGCGTGAGGTTCCTTGTTGGGCATTCTCAATCTGTTTCGGCACGTTGACGTATCTCCGGCGGCGGTTGGCGTATGCGAAAATCCTACCAACCGACCCGTGCGATGTCAATGAATCGATGGGAACGCTACCCAATGACACCTCCCCCTTGCCCTAACCCTCCATCCATCCGTACCATTTAACTAATCCAACCACCCAACTCCATCCTGCCGCCCGATCTAAGTGACTGTGCGCGACCCTCAAATCCTCCCATCGGCTCGCCAAAATCACCATTATCGCCCCCAAGACTGACCTAATCCGCCCCCGTGGCGCCCGGTCGCGGTTCGGCAGCGGAGGGGGCCGGGGGGGTTTGGCGGGTTGTTGTCGGGGG
>VXOG01000003.1 GCA_009840165.1 Chloroflexota bacterium | reverse complement strand
ACTTGCTCACAGTCTACACCCCAACCGGCATCCCGACTTTTGAGACAGGCTCAAAGTCGGGGGGTGGGGGCTGAATTTCTACCAGTGGCCATGATCATTCTCCTTTCGAACTTAGCAACAGTTGGGTACATCTGGTACAAAAACTATAGATCGCAGGCCAGTTGGCTTAGCCTGTAACGGCGCCATCCGCCAGCGTAATGGCGCCCTGTAGCACTGACGGCGAACGGTCCTCAGATACAGGAAGAGCCATCCTGGGTTGCATCGCTGCCGGTTTCTGCTTCCCCGGTTCGCCAATGCGGTCCAGGTTGCGGGCGCGGCTAGCCGGGCTATCGATGCGTTATCCTCTTCTTAGCGGAGCCCGCCGCCCGAAAAATCTCTCTTCCTGGCGGCGGTCTTGACCACGCCGGGGAAGCCAGCTTCCAGGGATGGCACGACACAATGGCATTAACCATTATGACAATCATCATTGCAAATGCAATGAATAGAGCGTAAATTACTCGTACTGACGCGGTTTGTCAAGTAATCGCTGGAGCGGGTCCTTCCGAACTCCGTCCTTCGTGGTACTATGCTGAAGGCAAATCGCCCGGGCTGACAGGCGGGCCACGCCCCCATGGTTCCCCACGCAATGGTTGCAGCGATTTGAGGCGAATCATCCGGAAGGCTGCGCCGGGAACCCGCGCTGCGGTGAGGGAACGGACGCCGGCGTCCGCTGGCAATGAGGCAGCATTGAGATGAAGAACGCCCCCCCCGATGTGAAGGGGACCCTGGAGGAGCATCTGTGGAACAGGCGGAAACCACGGGGTCAAGGGCGGTCGACTCCGGGAGAATGCCGGACCTCCCGCTGCTGAAGGTCATGGACCTGGCCAGGGTGGTGGAGCGCCTCCTCGAGGCAGCGCTGGCCGGCCGGGAAATATCCCTCCCGGAACTGCGGGTACTGTCCGTCTGCGCGGCCTGTCCCGGAATTACCGCCGTCGAGGTTTCACGCGCTCTCCTGGTGGAGCCGCCCACCGTCAGCCGAGTGGTGCAACCGCTGGTTCAACGAGGGCTGCTGTCCCGGCGCCGTTCCCAAACCGACCGGCGGGAGGTGAGGCTCCGCGTTACCGCCGGCGGGCGGGCTTCGCTGGAAGAATGCCTGCCTCTCCTCGATCAGGCCGCAGCCCGGTTCCTGGGACGCCTGGGAAAAGACGAGGAACGCTACCTCCGTGAAACCGTCGAAACCCTGCTCGCCGCCCCGGGAGACTAGGGCCGCACGGCCAGCGCCTCCCCGTAGGCGAAGGCGGCCAACGCTCCGGGAGAGCGGTACCATATATTTCGGGCCTGCCTGATTTCATCGATCATGGCGTTGGTGGCTACCCCGTACTGGGCGGCTGGAGCTGCGACATCGGGCGTAAAGTACCACTGATTGCCCAGGTCATACATCAGTTTCAGCCTTTCGGGACCGGAGAAGACGTCGAAGGCGGCAGACACCCGGATGTCGGCGAATCCTGCCAGTTCAAGATGCCCACCCAGCTCCTTGCCCATCTGCGGATGCCCGTCGTCAGCCTCGAGGAGGTCGGCGAAGACGGCATAGCCCCGGGCCAACAGCTGTGGGTGCGGGTCCGGATGGATCAGGAAAGAGTCCATGATGATCTCCCGGCAGAACAGGACGCCGCCGGGCTTCAGCACCCGCCTGATTTCCCTCAGAGCGGCCCCGGTTTCCGGAACGAAGGCCAGAAGGTCGCCGCAATGAACCACGTCGAACCAGCCGTCCTCAAAGGGCATGGCCTGCACGTCGGCAACGCTGAACTCCGCGTTGCCCAGCCCCCGCTCCGCAGGCGCCTGCACAGCCAGCTCCACCTGCGGCGGCTCGATGTCGATGCCGCGCAGTTCGCCCGGCGCCGTCGCCTGGGCCAGTCCCACCGATATGGATCCCGGCCCGCAGCCCACGTCCAGCACCCGGAGACCGGGCTTCAGGTATGGCGTCAGCGAGGCGCACGAACTCTCGACGGTACGCGAGGAGAGAATGCGCAGCACCGCCTCGGAATAACCCATGATGTACAGGTCGTCCATGATTCCCCTCCCATCCAAACTCCAGCCTCCGCCGGTCTGCATCCGCGAAACACGATCCCGCCGAGGTTCGGCGCTCGCTGCCCTTGCGACTCTGCTGATTCTATCACGCCGGCCACGTCCTGGCTGCGAACTTCGGCGGCGGTCGAAGACAAACCGGGCGCACATCAGGT
This sequence comes from Chloroflexota bacterium, assembly GCA_009840165.1. Taxonomy (GTDB): domain Bacteria; phylum Chloroflexota; class Dehalococcoidia; order Lucifugimonadales; family UBA3495; genus Bin87. The sequence goes on along the minus strand of VXOG01000003.1, from coordinate 18,277 downwards.
TCGAAGCCGATTGACACCGCCGCTTTCGCTCCCTAGTCTGTGCCCGACGAAATCGAGGAGTGCCAAATGACAGTCCCCCGTCTCCTGCTGTTGGCTCTAGCTGTGGTTGCGCTTCTGGCGCTTGCCTGTGGTGGTGGCAGTGCCGAACCTAACGCCGAGCCGGCGCCCTCCCCGGTCAGCAGGTCTGAGGTTCGAGAAACTCCCGAAACCGCGCCGACGGGGTCCGCGGCAGCTGCCGACCCGGCGACCCCGGCCCGGCAGCCGGAAACGGCTGCCGTCAGCGAACCGACTCCGACAGCGACCGGGCCAACACTGGCGGCGTCCGAAACCGCGTCTTGCCAGTTGGTGCGGGACGCGCCAGGACCGCCGGGCGAGGTGGAGTTGCACGTAGAGGTAGTGGTTGACGGGCTAGAGATTCCTTGGGGACTGGCGATACTGCCCTCCGGGGACCTGCTGGTTACCGAGCGCCCCGGCCGGTTGCGCCTGGTCCGGGACGGGGAGGTTGTCCCCCAACCGGTGCTGGAGTTCGGCGTGTCCATGCCGCCGCCCCTGTACGGCCTGGACCTGCTGGGGTCCGAAGGCGGGCTGCTGGGCGTGCTCCTGCACCCGGAGTTCGCCGCCAACCGCCTGTTCTACCTCTTCTACAACATCGACAACGAAGACGGCGTGCAGACCGGCCGCATCGAGCGCTACACACTGTCCGGCGACGGCCGCTCGGCGGCGTTGGACCGGGTGATCCTGGACAATCTGCCCGCCGGACTCCATCACCAGGGCGGCCGGATGCGGGTGGGGCCGGACGGGATGCTCTACGTGGGCGTCGGCGCCTACGAACCCCATGACGCGCAGGATCCCGACACCCTGGCGGGAAAGCTGCTCCGGATGGACCTGGAGGGCGGCATCCCCGGCGACAACCCGGACCCGGACAGCTACATCTTCGCCAGCGGGATCCGCAACACCCAGGGCTACGACTGGTTCGACGACCGGCACATCGTGATGGTCGAGCACGGGCCGTCCGGCATTGAGCTGGGCCGGCAGGACTTGCGGGGATACGACGAGGTGAGCGTGGTGACCGCCGGCGACAACCTGGGCTGGCCCCGCATCTGGGGCTGCGACGAGCAGGAGGGACTGGTCAGCCCGGTGCTGACCTGGGAGAACCCGGTGCCGCCCACGGGAGGGATGTTCTACCGGGGCGGCCTGATCCCCGAGTGGACCGGCAGTTTCCTGTTCACCACCGTGGGACTCAGCGACCGGCCGGGATACGGCCGGCACCTGCACCGGGTGGTGTTCGGCGAGAATGACCCCTACACCGTCCTGGCTCACGAGGTGTACCTACAGGACGCCTACGGACGCCTGCGGACCATCGTCAGCGACGCCGAAGAGCGGCTCTACGTGATGACCAGCAACTGCGACAACCGGGGCGAGTGCCCGCCCGAAGGCGATCTAATCCTGCGCATCGGCCCCGCCCGGTAGGGGGCTACGGTACACCCTTCACGGTTGGAACCTGGGCGCCCTCTTCCTGGAAGCTCTCAAAGTCCGGGCGGGTCGCAATACCAGCGTGGAGTCTGCCGCGCCAGCGACGTCAACCGCCTACAGACTGAGGTGCAACGCCCAGCCAGAGACACGCCTCCTACCGCGAGCGTACCGGGCGGCCCTGCCCTTTGAAAACCCCGACCGGGCCGGTACCGGAGACTCTGCTAGGGCAAAACCGAGTCGGCGGCAAGACCAATACTCTACTGCCGAGGAAAGTCGCTGTCGCACCACGACGGTGGATTTACCCTCGGGTTACACCGTAAGCTTGAACCTGATGTTGAAGGTTCTTGATTTTATCCAGCTTGGTGCAGGCGCTGGTAGTGCCACGTTACAATTGGACTTAGCTTAATAATGCGTTGGCCAAGCCGGCGGTGGGATCAGTACCAGTCATAGGGAGTGCCGGGACGCCGCGCCCAGGCCGACCGACCCAGTTCCCGCATCGCCGGCCCCAACGCCGACATCAGCCGTGTCCACTCCTCGGCGTCGGTGTGCCGCCACATTCCGTGGCCGGGGAACACCCACCCCACGGGCAACGCCGCCATGCGGTCCATGGAATCGGCCAGCTCCTCCCACGAGTGGAAGGTCTGGTTGGGGGTTACGTCGAACTCGCGCCGCCGCTGATTCCAAAGCAGGGTGTCTCCGGTGAACAGGCACCGTTCGTCCACGTGATACAGGACGTGCCCCCGGGTGTGCCCCGGGGCTGGAATTGCGTCAACGCCCGGGGATATGAGGGCCGTAGTGGAGCCGTCCAGCAGGTCGGTGGCGTAGGGCGCGGCGTCTGCGTCGGCCTCGCCGATCCAAACCCGGGCTCCGTAACGCTCCGCCCACCGCTCGGCGTCGGCCACGTCGTCCCGGTGGCTCAGCAACACGTGGGCGATGCCTCCGAGCCGGTCAATGCTGGCGGCCAGCGGCCGGCTGAACCGGGGAGAATCGATCATCAAGTTGCCCTCCGGCCGCAGTGCCAGGTACGAGTGGCCGCCGAAGGACGACAGGGCGTTGTTGCCCAGGGCCAGGACCCCCTCGGTCATTTGGTAGGGAAACACCCCCTCCGGTTCCCGGGGCTGTTCCCGCTGGCCTATCGACTTGGTGGGGCAAGCCCCGGCAGCGCGCCACAGCGCAGCCTCCTGCTCCTCTCCCACCGGCTGGCGGGCCACGAAGGAACGACCCGCGTCATCCATCCCGATCAGGCCCGGCGCCCAGTGCCGCGCGGCGTCGCACCTCACGCAGCGGGTGTCCACGTACCAGGGACCGGGCGCGTTGCGGACATTGGCTCGGTCGGCTCTCGGCATTGGCGAGGTCCTCTAACTCTTCTAGACTTATCCCATTATACAGACCTCGCGCCGGACCAAACCTGGAAACTCGTCCCCGCAGATCTGCGTGACGCCGTCCCTGGAGGCAGGATGGCTGCATCCAAAAGTAGTTTGGCAATCAGAGCGGCGGCCGCCTGCATGCCCTACTGGCTTCAGGTGGCGGGAATCGTGGGGCTGATTCTGATCAACGCCGGTCAGGGAGTGGTCAATCCGGTCCCGATCCGCTCCATCTTCGACAAGCGCGGGGACGGGAATACTCTGAATACCAGCGTCCCTAGAAGCAAAGATCGAACCTGATGTGAAAGGTTCTTGATTTTGTCCAGCTTGGTGGGCCTGACTTGACGGTAGACAGTACCATCTTCGATATGTGGATGGACTTTCCGTAAACGTATCTGTGGCTAGAACGGCCGGCGTCACACCCCTTTGTTGCACCCCTGCTCTCCCATTCAGGCGGCGGTTTCGGCTTATTCCCGATACATCGAGTGGCGCACGAAGCGTTTCCTCCAATTGACTGCTGTAGAGTCTGGGAGGGCGATGTAGGCCGGGGGCCGCACCGTCCTCGATGTGTCGAGATTATAGACAGCAGGGCGACCTCAGTCGGCGGGAATTTCGATCTGCCAATACTTATTATCGCCCCAGCACATAGCTACGCCATCTTCCCGTAAACCACACGTGTGTCTCCCTCGGCTGCTGATACTGGAGAATGTCTCATTCTCAGGCGGACTGGATTGACCTTCATAGTTCTCTCCCCAGCATACAACCGAGCCGTCTTCCCGTAAACCGCAGGTGTGCTCACGGCCAGCGCTGATCGCAACGAACGTCACGTCCTCAGGGGGGTCCGCTTGGCCGTATTCGTTGTAACCCCAGCAAACGGCCGAGCCGTCTTGCCACAAGCCACAAAGGTGGTATGAGCCGCTGCTGATGGTGGTAAGAGCCTCGCCTTCAGGGAAACTTGATTCATCCTCCAACGTGAAGGCGCCCCAACATATTGCCGCGCCAGATTCTCGCAATCCGCAGGTGAAAAGGCGGCCGCTGCTGATTGCAACGAACTTGTCATTCTCCGGCGGGCTCGCCTGTTCATACTCGTTGCTGCCCCAGCACACGGCAGAGCCGTCCTCCCGCAGACCACACGTGTGGATCAATCCGCTGCTGATGGCTACCAGTTTCTCGCCTTCCGGTACGTCATCCTTACGCAGACCGCTATGCCCCCAGCACACCGCGGTGCCATCTTCACGCAACCCGCAGTTGGGATTGGTCCCATCGTCGAGGACAACGAACTTCTCATCTTCAGGCTCGCAAGGTACGTGCACGTGAATGCCAGTTCCAAACATGGACCTCGTTCTCGGCCGTTCAAACTCGCAGTCGGCGACCGGCAGGGTGTAAACCCCAGAGTAGTTATAACCCCAGCACACTGCGCTGCCGTCATCCCGCAACGCACAAGTGTGGTTTTCCCCGCTGCTCAGAGCCCTGAACTGGCCTCCTGCTTTGCTGGCTGGGCGCCGTGGGACACCCGGCAAATAAGCCGGAACGTCATCACTCGGTTGACCAGCCCGAACCTTATAGGTCCCACCCCAACACACGACAGTGCCGTCCTCCCGAATCCCGCAGGTGTGCTCGTGCCCGCTACTAATGGCCGCAAACCTCTCCCCCGCAGGAGGACTGGCCTGCCCCGAGTCGTCCCTGCCCCAGCACACTGCTGTGGCGTCCCCTCGCAATCCGCAGGTGTGATAGTCGCCGACGCTCACGCCTGCGAATCTCTCGCCTTCAGGTGGGTTGCTCTGCCCATGATCGTTGTCTCCCCAACACATGGTGGTCCCGTCATCTCGCAACCCGCAGGTGTGGTTATATCCACCGCTGATCGCCGTGAACCTCTCGCCATCTGGAGGAGTCAACCGACGATTATAGATGTCTGCAACCCCCCAGCACCTGACCGTCCCATCTTTTCTCAACCCGCAGGCGTAGTAGGACCCGGCGCTTATGCCAACGAACCTTTCACCATCTGGCACATACAGCGCATGATCTACTCTCCTTCCCCAACACACGGTCGTGCCGTCTACCCGCATACCACAGGTGTGTTCGCCGCCGGCGTTTACCGCTAGGAACTTTTCACCATCGGGCGGACTGGTTCGTCCGTGCTTGCCATATCCCCAGCACACCGCCATCCCGTCCTCCTGCAAGCCGCACGTGTGATAGTGGCCGCTACTGATTGCAACGAAGGCTACACCCTCAGGGGGGCTCAGTTGCCCATAACTGTTCCAACCCCAGCATACCGCCGTGCCGTCTTCCCGTAGGCCGCACGTGTGATAGGTACCTACGCTCAGGGCCGGTACCTGAAAGCTACCGGCGATGGTCCAGCCTACCTCAGCCGATCGCTCTGCCGCCGGAATTTCGGGGGCGGCAGACTCAGAGGGAACGAGGGTCGCCGTCGGTTTTTTTGTTGGTACGTTAGTTGCAGTCGCCCACTCGGCGGCGGTGTCGATAGTAGCTCGGTCATCAGCGGTGGGTCCTAGCTCAGACCCGCCATCACAACTTGCAACGGCCGTCAACAGCAATCCGGCGGCCACAAAAATCAGGATAGGTTGGAAGGTCGAGTGAATCATGTCATCGTGTGTTCCTTGGGAGATAAGGAAATGTCGTTGGCATATTTCGGAATAGCGTTAGCTGCATTCGCGATCCTGAGTGGATGGGTCATGATCACCACAAACATGGCAAGTTTTCCAGAACCGCACATCTGGATCGGCAGCGCAATTGGGTGGGCACTCGGAATGATGCTTGCCGCTTGCTCTAACGAGAGCGCCACGCGTTGATGTTCGCACCACCGGTAGGCGATATGCCGCTGAATCCAATCATCCTTGGACCGGATGCCCGGCGGAAATATCTGACACCCTGGGCTGCCAAGGCATCCATTCGACCACGACCTCCCCCCTGTCGCCCAGGATTCGATCCGCCTTCCCCCTCGACACCAGTGATCCTCCCGACCTGCTACTGGTACCGTCGTCATTCCAGAACTCATGACTGCTCCAACCGGAGCCATCCCATTGCCGGCGCATTGATTCTCGAAACTTTCCCGCCACCACGTCGTCCAGCAGATCTGTCAGCCTCTCGAATTCCTCTTCCGGCATTTCGTCGCAGGCGTCGCAATGGCAGGATGGGAATCCCTTGGTTACCCAACGGCCGACCCGAACCTCCAAACCCGGGGAATCAGTAAAGGCGATGGCAACCGGGGCGCAAGATTCCTGCAACGGCGTCAGCCTCACCGTCGGCCTGGAAAGCGGAGCGCGTTCCAGCTCGTCGTCCAGTCCGAATCCCTCCTCAAGGGTTACTTCATAGTCCGATTGCAGGCACCTTACGGCCTCCAGCGCCCAGTCGTGCAATGGCTTGAATCGTTCTTGGTTGGAGAAACGCGAGTAGGCGTCGTCGAGAGGTTCAGCCGGCCCCTGCCCCATTGCACTGTAGCTGAACCACCCACCCTCCGGCATGTCCGACCGATCCCGTTCCATTTGATGCCTCGCAGACGTTGGACTTGTTTCCGGCGGCGGCCTGATTCCCTACGGAAAGCATAACCTCCCCCTCGACAGCGGGCAAATGACCGCTCATGGCTTGCGTGCCACCTCCACCAGACCCATCAGTACGGCAGGTACTGGGCCACGATTTCGTCTTCCAGGTCCCTGGTCTCCTGCTGCCAGTACGCCCGGGATAGGGTCAACCCCTGGCCGCGGTGCGTGGCTGACGAAAGATGGGTCTCGGGAAAGGCATCCGCCAACTCCTTGATGTACCTGACCGGCAGCAACACGGCCAGGTGGTTGGGAGCAACACCGCTATCCTCGGAAGCGGGCACCACGTAAACGTTCTTTTTCTTCAGCCAGGCGCGGATGGACGAGATGGTGCCAGCGTCGGGAGCGTTCATGCCCACCGCCACGCTGTCGTCCCTAGCGAACATGGCGTACTGCGCGGCGCTCTCGGCGGGAACGCCGTTGGCAAATGCCGCAACCACCATGCGCAGCGAGTCGTAAGGTCGAGTATTGATGAACGGTTCTTCCGAAACGGGTTCCGGCTCTATATCCACCTCAAACACGTCGGGCCGTTGCACCACCGCCAACACCTGGTTAGAGGGCAGGTCCCACGTGTGGGGCGCCACTTGCTCTCCACCCAGAGACGCGATGAACTCTTCAAGGCCCAGGTTGATGTCAAATTCAGGGTAGGAACCGATGGAGACGGTTATCCTGTCCGGTACGGAAAGGCCCTCAGCCTGACTTTGCAACAGACCCCACAAATACGGGTCTATGTGCGTCGTACCGGGGCCCGGGTCTATGATGACCCGTTGGCCTTGCCTCGATTGGCCGGCGCCTCCCTGGTCCGAAGGACCCAAGTCCTCCAACCCGCAAACTTGGCTGGCCCGGATGAATTTCGCCGGAGTCTCCCCCAGGCTGGCGCTCTGCATGGCCGCCACCAGTTCCGCCGGTCCGCCCAGCGCTTCCAACAGGCAGACGAACCCGGCACGATCCCCAGGGGTCATCCCCAATCGCGGCGCGTAGTTCTCCCATTCGGCGTCGTTCAAGCAGGCCACGGAAACGCCCAGGGCAGCCATGCTCAGGGCCAGGGAGTTGGCGGGAGCCTGTCCGGCAACGGAGGGCGCCAGCAGCACCCGCAGGTCCAGGGGTACGAATCCCTGACGAATGCGCGCGGCGGTTTCCATCTCGAAGGGACCCACCTGCCCGACCAGTTGGGTCAGGAACAGCCGCAACACCGTATCGTCCTGGAGGCAGTTGACGATGCCTACCGTGACCTCCGGAGAGCCTCCGGGCGGCGGGTCCGACAGCATCCCCAACTCGCGGGGTCCCATGCCCTTGTCGCCAAGGCAGGAGCGTTCCCCGGGTGAAAGTTCGGCGAAGAACTGCTGCGGGTCGCCCAGTTCCACCGGGCGCAGATCGTCCGGCGGCAACCCCTGGCTCTCGGCGCCTTCAGGCGCGGGAAAGCCGAACTCGGTCTCAATGCCGCATGCCCTTACCGCCTCGCCCAGCGCCGCGCTCTCTTCCATCGTCAACCCCTCTCCTGTCGCGTCCGTTCCCGAAAAGACGGCAATGATGCGCTCGCCGGATGGAGTCCCTTCCAACTCACCTATCAGGCACGCGATTTCGTCAGGGTTGGGAGCGGGGCCTTCACCGGCTGGAGTCAGCTTGGCAGCCTCCTCGGGCGTCAGGCAAGACATTAGTCGTAATGCCGGTGGTCCGCTCGCCGCATCACCCGGCTGGGCAAATGCTTGGGTCAGTACCGGGTCTGTCTCCAGGAGTTCAACCATGCACTGCTGGGTTTCGACGCTGAAGCCGCCGGCGGCTATCGACAACATCGAGATTCTCACAGCCGCCAGACGGTTTCCCGAAAGACAGCTCTCGGCCGGGGACAAGGCTCCGTCATCGTCCGCCAACAGGTCGCCCGCGCCTCCGGCAAGAGGAGCATCCAGGAATACTTGATAGTCTTCGCCCAGCCGGGTCTCCAGGCACGTGGTTTCGTCGGATGTGAGCAGAGCGGCGAAGTCCCGTCCCGTGGAGGCGCTGTCTAGTTCCCAGAAGACCGGGCCCGTGGAATCTCCTGATGCGAGCGCGGATTGGCTGGCGGTAATCGTTGGCGCAATTGTAGCAGTCAATTCAATCGTGGGAGCGTCCGTTGGCGTCGCTGCTTCTACCGCCGCGTCTATGGTGGCCTAGACATCCGGCGTGGGGCCCGGTTCCGGGTCGCTTCTGCAACTCAAAATCGCGCCTGCCAACAGGATGGCGGCTAAAACAAAAGCTATGGGTCGGAAAATAGTTGGTCCGGGGTCCATTCACGTCCTCTTATTTCTGGTTCAATCGGCTCCAAGAGTTGGAACGACTTGAGGGTCAGCTACCACATGCCGGTATGGTATTGCGCCGATTTAGACTCGTTGGCTTTGAAATAGGCCAATCCGGTAGTCTGGGCTTACGTCTCACCACATAAACTGACGAATGTCGTCTTTGTAAGGCTGGACTGTCCAACAGTCATCTCGCACTCAAAAGAGGCCAAAGGCCATCCCAAGCACACGGACCGCCATTCGCGATGACAGATTTGCTGGATTGTCGCCAGCTCAGAGATATTCAGGAAGCGGCATCAGACGCTCCGACTCCGGATAGGGCGGGATGTTCCGTATCCCTTCGCATATGCGACACTCACATTCCGGGTCTTGGTCGGCAATCAGCCCGTGCAGCATGTTGATGTAGGCCAAAACCTTGCCCCGGTCCACGCCATCCAGGTAGAGTTCCTTGCTATCCTCCTGGCGAACCCAAGGCGCCGGTACATTCGACATATGCAGTGGTTGCCAACCACATTTGCTGCAACGGGCGTCGAAGTACTGGTGGCTTTCCTGGTCACGTCCCGTCACATATATCTCTCCGTCAGGTCCGGTCTCATACCTTTCCCCACTTCTCAGAAATTCTCTTTGGTCAGCCCCGCACCAAGCGCAACCGATGGCAACCTTGTCTCCCGTGTTTTGCCCAGTATTCATGGCGTCCTCGGACATCATCGGAAATCACAAATTCGTAGCTTGCCAGTTCCAATGGAAAGATAAAGGGATTTCAATTGGAAGCGGGCGTCGTCAGCGGTGAACACCAGTCTCCCCTATTACTCAACGGCTCGGTTGCCCTTGTCGGGCTAGGGTTTACCGCTCAAGTACAAAGTCAAGCTGGGTCAGGGCAAATCAACGACCAACCTTCGGATAGCACTTCCGCCTGTTCCAATACCGTCCGCGTCGCCTTTTCCTGCTTGTCGGGCGGATACCCGTGCTTGCGCAGGATACGACGGACGAGAACCCGCAGTTGTGCCCGCACGTTCTCCCGAAGCGTCCAGTCAATGGTCAAGTTGCGCCGCACCGTATCCACCAACTCGCGGGCGATGGCGCGGAGCGTTTCGTCGCCCAACACCTGTACGGCGCTGTCGTTGGTCTCCAGGGCGTCGTAGAAGGCCAGTTCGTCATCCGTCAGGCCGAGCCTCTTGCCCCTGGCGGCGGCTTCCCGCATCTCGCGGGCCAGTTGGATCAGCTCCTCTATCACATGCGCCGCCTCAACCGCCCGGTTCTGGTAGCGGCGGAGGGTCTGCTCCAGCATCTCGGCGAAGGACCGTGCCTGCACGACGTTGGTGCGCCGGCGAACTGCCACTTCACCCCGGAGCAGCTTTTGCAGCAACTCCACCGCCAGGTTGCGCTGGGGCATCCCCTGCACCTCGGCCAGGAAGTCATCGGACAGCACCGAGATGTCCGGCTTGTTCAACCCCGCTGCGGCGAAGATGTCCAGGACCCCTTCCGAAGCCACGGCCCGGGAAACGATCTGGCGTATCGCCAGGTTCATTTCCTCGTCCGATTGCGTATCCGAAGGCGACGACTTGGACAACGCCGCCCGCACCGTCTGGAAGAACCCCACGTCGTCACGGATGCGATTGGCATCCTCGTGGGGCACGGCCAGGGCAAAGGCTTGTGAGAGCTCGCGGACGCCGCCACGCAGCGGTCTTTGCCGTTTTCTTGGCCCAGAATGTGTTCCTGAGCGGCCGGAAGCAACCCCAACCGATCCGCAGGCCCGCCGGACGTCCACTTCGACCTGTCAAAGCCGTGGAACAGGGCGCAGCACACTTCGTGCTTTTCCAGCATCACCGCCACCGCCTCTTCCTTGTCGATGGCGGCGCGCCCGGTTCCTCCGCTCTCCGTGTACGTGGCCAATGCCCGCCGCAGGTCGTTGGCCAAACCCAGGTAGTCCACCACCAACCCGCCGGGCTTGTCCCGGAACACCCGGTTCACCCGGGCGATGGCCTGCATCAGCCCGTGGCCCCGCATCGGTTTGTCCAGGTACATGGTGTGCAGGCTGGGCGCGTCGAAGCCGGTCAGCCACATGTCCCGCACCAGCACAATGCGGAAAGGGTCTTCGGGGTCCCGAAAGCGATTGGCCAGCGCCTCCCGGCGGGCCTTGTTCCTCACGTGCCGCTGCCACTCCGGCGGGTCCGAGGCGGAGCCGGTCATCACCACCTTGATGGCGCCCCTGGCGTCATCGTCGTCGCGCCACTCAGGACGCAGGCGGACCAGTTCCTCGTACAGGTCAACGCAGATGCGCCGGCTCATGCACACCACCATGGCCTTGCCGTCCAGCGCTGCCAACCGCTGCTCGAAGTGGTCAACGATGTCCGCGGCTATCTGCCTTACCCGGTTGGGAGCGCCGACAATCGCTTCCAACTGCGCCCACTTGGTCTTCAACCGCTCCTTCCGCTCGATTTCTTCGCCCTCGGTGGCCTCCTCGAAATCCGGGTCAATGGTGGGCCGCTGGGCGTCGTCCAGTTCCAGCCGGGCCAGGCGGCTTTCGTAGTGGATGGGTACCGTGGCCCCGTCCTCCACGGAGCGCCGAATGTCGTAGATGCTGATGTAGTCGCCGAACACCGCCCGGGTGTTGGCGTCCTCCAGCTCAATGGGCGTGCCGGTGAAGCCGACGAAGGAGGCGTTGGGCAAGGCGTCGCGCATGTGCCGGGCGTAGCCGTCGATGAAGTCGTACTGGCTGCGGTGAGCCTCGTCGGCGATGACCACGATGTTGCGCCGTTCCGATAGGGTGGGATGACTGTCGCCCCGCTCCTCGGGAAAGAACTTCTGGATGGTGGTGAACACCACGCCGCCGGCCGCCACCGATAACTTCTGCCGCAGGTCGGCCCGGCTTTCGGCCTGTATAGGCGGCTGGCGCAGCAGGTCCTGACAGCGGGAGAAGGTGCCGAAGATCTGGTCGTCCAGGTCGTTGCGGTCCGTGAGCACTACGATGGTGGGGTTCTGCATGGCCGGCTCCCGGACAATGGACCCGGCGTAGAAGGCCATGGTCAGGCTCTTGCCGGAACCCTGGGTGTGCCAGACTACCCCGATGCGTCGGTCGCCAGGTTCGCCGCCGGGCCTTCTTCCCGACTCGTAACGACCGCCTTCCTCTCCGACGGCCCGTTCAGTGCGCTGCAACTCAGCCGCCCGCAGGGTTTCACCCACGGCGGCGCAGACCGCGTGGAACTGGTGATAGCCGGCCAGCTTCTTGACCGGCTTGCCGCTGCCGTCGTCGTCAAACACGATGAAGTCCCGCAGCAGGGCCAGGAAGCGTTCCGGTTGGCACACGCCTTCCAGCATCACCTGCAACTCGGTCAGGCTGGAATCCGCCAGCGTTTCCCCGGTGGTGGTGCGCCAGGGCTTGAACCACTCCTGCCCTGCGCCCAGGGCGCCGACGCGGGCGGCCAGGCCATCGGACACCATCAGGACTTCGTTCATGGAGAACAAGGTGGAAAGTTCGGCCTGGTAGGTCTGGAGCTGCTGCCAGGCGGTCCAGATGGTGGCGTCCGCGTCGGCGGGGTTCTTCAGTTCGATGACGCCCAGGGGCAGGCCGTTGAGGAACAGAACGATGTCGGGGCGGCGGGTGTTTCGGTTCCCGCCCGCTGTTTCCGTGACCGTGAACTGGTTGACGGCTAGCCAGTCGTTGTTGGCCGGATTGTCGAAGTCTATAACCTGCGCCGGCTGGCCCCGGATACCGCCGTCGCCGGCCCGGTACTCTACGTTGACGCCGTTGACCAGCATCCGGTGGAACTCCCGGTTGCGGGTCTCCAGGGCGGCCCCTTCGGGCCGGGTCAGCTTGCGGAGAGCATCGTCAACAGCCGAGCCGGGCAATTCAGGGTTCAGCCGGGCCAGAGCATCCCGCAGTCGTCGTTCCAGGACCGCCTGCCCGTAGTCGGCCCGCTCCGCGCCATGGGCCACCTGCCAGCCCAGAGCGGCAAGCCATTCCATGGCGGCTTGTTCGACGTCGGTTTCGGTGAGGGTGGTCATGGGCTATTCCCGAATGCGGATACGAGAATCGTCAACGATCCAAAGTTGCCCCTGAAGAGAACTGCCGGACAAACTCGGCAACATCCGAGAAACTACTTCCAGCTGACGCCTGGGAGCCTGGCTACTGAGCCGCAGGACAATCAACCCAGGATAGAGATGTGGCGGGTAGGCTCTGACATCGGAGAAGTCCAAGTCGAGGGTAAGCAAGATTCTGCCTTCGTCCAGGCATACTGAAGCAACGTCAGGGTCCTCGGCTCCGGCCAATCCCTGCTCCGCAACGGTGGATGCGTCGTGTCCGGCTTCTCTCAACAACCTGGCAATCGTCGGCGATAGATTCTCATCCAGCTTGAACCGCATTGGAATGCCTATACGCCGAGCGGCAAAATGCGCTCCTTGGCCAACTCCGCGGCGTAGAGCAGGGACGCCTGCACCGCTTCCTCAGAAACCGAAGGGTAGTGCGCGACGATTTCTTGAGCGCTCAGGCCGTCCGCTAGGCAGTCCAGAATGACCGTTACCATGACCCGTGTTTCGGTGATGCACGCTTTCCCGTGGCAAATCATGGGATCAGTTGATATGTAATCGCGCCAGTTCATTGACTTTTACTCCCGGGAGAGGATTAAGGAGATTCGAGACTGCCCATCGGCTCAGGACCGCGGCTGCCATGCTGATTTGGATGGGCCGGGCGTCCTGTCTTTGAGGTTCTTGTATCTACCGCTGTGATTTCAGGGAATAGGCATACCACCATTTCCGGACGAAAGCACACGATCCGCAAGTTTTGCAACAAGCGCGATGAGAGCACCTGTGAAAAGAGCGGCGCCCAGTTCAAAAACACGTCATTTGCGGTCGCTTCGCCTCCTCTGGTCACTTTGTCTGAATTCGTAATGCTCTCTCGGTGAAAATCCTTCGACCCAAGGATAGAACTCCTTGCACATCCGCTCCTTTTGGATAATGGACAAGATAGCTGCCTCAGTGCCATCGCCTCCGTTTCCATCGCCGATTCTGATGTCACCAGGAGCATCACCGGTCATCTTGCCGACAACACGACCTTCCACAGTGAGAGGTTCATTCTGGATGGTATACGCACGCACAAAACAATTGGGCATGGGTTGAGGGTGCGGCCACAGGTGCTTCGGAGACCCTTGGAAACCTTCCATCCGGTAATGTACAGATGGTGCCACGGATTCCGAATTATCAGGGTCTCGGATCGCCAGGAATCCACAATCCTGGCATTTGACCGGTCTCTCTTTCTTGTCACGGAACCACATTAGCTTCACCCACAAAGTCGAACCCGACAGCATTCACCCGCAACCCCCCCGACACCAGCTTCGGCAGCAGCACGTCCCGCTGGCCGGCCAAGGCTTGGGATTCATGTATCGCCGAAACCATTCTATCAACCCAAGGCTGAACCGAGGTTGTGAAGGCATATGCCAAGTCTCGGTTGGGCAGGGGAATCCCATATGAAGCCATATCAGCCCAGCTAGTGCGCGGCATTCTTGTCCCGGTGGACATGGCATCCGTGTAATCGACGAATTCAGAACTGGACAAATGTCCCAGAGTGAAGCTACGCCACTCCTCCGTCTTCGGGGACACGACTGCGATGTCAGTCGAACAGACGCCATCCAGAGGAGCAACACCAACTTTGTGGAAGTACGGCCGCAGCTTCCCAAATAATATGTCGCCATGCTTGAACTCGAACTTGCCGCTCGCCAACCCTTCCGCTCTGTCCCACTCCGATAAAGCAATGCACTTTTTGGGCATATGGTCGAGGGCGATATAAGGTGTGTCTGGCTCAATGTCCCTTGACTTCACCGCCCGCTTACGCTGGGTCGCTACATCTCCAATCTTGCCAATTCCCCACCCCTCCGGTATCTCGCCCAACTCCGAATCCACCAGGCGGTCAGGGAACAGGTCCCATAGCTCCGGCGGCAGGTAGGGTTCCCGGCCCTCCAGCTTGGCGCGGACCGGGCCGAAGTCCACGAACCAATCCTGGAAGACGGCGCGCGCCATCTGTTCCAGCGTCTGGTTCATCCGCCGGTTCAACTCAATCTTGTCGTCCAGCGCGCCCAGGACGTGGGCGATGGCTCGCTGCTCCGATATGGGTGGAAGGAGGATTTGCAGATGGTCCAGACAATCCACTGGTACCCTTTGGCGTCCCGAAGTGCCTGTCATTTGGCCGATAGCGTAGTTGCGGACTTCCTTCCATTGGGTTAGGTAATAGGCAAAGTCGTTATCCGTAACGCCTAAACGACCACGAATGACTATGAATTCAGTTGAGCCGTGCGCTTCTAGATTGTCTCCGATGGCCTGATAGCGGGCGATTTTCCCGTTCTCCAAGCATGGAGTAATGCGAGCCATCAGCGTGTCGCCGCTCTGGAATCTGGAGCCGCTACCCTTGAACTCTCGCTCCTCAGCAGAGAGAGTGATTCTCGATTCGGGGTTCACGGATGCCATATCTACAAAGGGATAAACCGCGCCACGTCTCAGCCGGACCGTCGGATTGACTTCTACCGCTTGGCTGAATGGCGTTTCGCTCCACGCGCCCGAAGTAACGGTGAACGCCACTCGCCGGCCATTCGCTCCGTCCTGCACAATCACGTAGTCCCGCTTTACCACCTCTCGGAAGCTCTCGGATATGGAGTGCCAGTCGAGCACGTCTACTCGTATGGGCAGTTCGGAGTCCTCGAAGGCTTCCTTTAGGCGACCGAGCGTCCTCCGGTCCAATGGTCCACTTCCGACAATGGCGAGGTCGAGGTCCGAGTAATCCTTCGCCGTCCATGTCGCGCGGGAGCCGAAGGCTCGCACCTCGCATTCCGGCACATGCCCGTCTAGGATGCGCTCAACCGTCGCGAGATGATTCGGGTTCAGGTCAATCATTGCGAGCTTCCAATGCCAGTAGGAACCGTTGCGCGTCGTGTGCAAACTCCCTCGTGGCCCTGTAGACCATCATGGCCCTCTCTTCGTCGTAAATGTGGGTGGTGGCGTTCCTCGCTTCATGGTGCTGCATCCACAGGTCCACGTCGGGAATGAGGCGGTTTTCGGCGGCAAGGCGAAACAGCTGACGTCTGGTAACGCCGTCTGCAACTTCAGGGTTGACGTAGGTGCTCAGCCACCGAGCCATCAGCTTCCAGCAAAGTTCGTAAGTGACCTCGAAGTTCTGGATGACCCCTGAGCGGATTCCGTTCCGCTCGACATCGCTCAACTGCCCCATACGAGCGTCGTTCTCGCTCACCGCCAGCAGGTCTGTTAGCGCCTTTATGGAGTTTCGCAAGCTATCCAGTTCGAGCGGCATGATCTTCTCCGTTGCTAGTGGTCACGTTCCAGCCAATTGATCCAATCAAGTTGGGCTACATCCAATTCATGGCTACTCTCATTTGTTTTGCCACTCAGATCTTCATAGGTGATATGCACAGTGAAACTACGGAGCGGCGGAGACGCCAACAGTGACGGTCCAATACCGAAGAACGATTGAATACGCTCACCTTGAGGAAGCAAGTCTGTTCCTCTTCCGCCTGATTGATTCGTGAATGTTGACGACACATCATGAGCCGAAAAGTCATTCATATCCCCTTCAATCGTGAATTCAACATTCTTTGCTGGCCCACGCCCCACATTCGCCAGTACAAAATTGATGGTGTGCGGCTGTTGAGAGTCGGTTGCCAGATACGCAACGACCTTGGGCTCGCTGCCTGACTCTCGCATCAGACGATTTTCGTTCGCCAGGGTTTTTGTTAGCCATGCTGTGATGATGGCAAACACTGCAATGACGACCGTTGCGACCGCCGAGATGAGCCCATGGTTGGCATTCAACCACTCAATCCAGCTCATGTTCATCTCTAAGTCCATGAATCTCCCCGATTCGCACCAAACCCAGTCGCGTCAGGTTCTCCTCGATGGCCGCATCCAGCCGCCGGCCATCGGCCTGCTGCTCCCGCCATTGGGCGGTCAGGCGCGCCATCTTTTCCTCAAAGGGTTCGACGTCGTCGGGCTGCGGCTCTGTTCCCACGTAGCGGCCCGGCGTGAGCATATGGCCGTGCCGGCGGATTTCCTCCGGCGATGCGCTCTTGCAAAAGCCGGGTACGTCGGCATAGTCGCCGTCTTCTGTGTCGCCCCGCCAGGCATGGTAGGTATCCGCAATGCGGGCGATGTCCTCGGCGGACAGGTTCCGGTGGGTGCGGTCGGTCATGTAACCCAGCTTGCGGGCGTCGATGAACAGCGTCTCCCTGGTGCGTGTTTCCCCCGCGACGCGGCCCTTGCGGAGAAACCACAGGCAGGCCGGTATCTGGGTGGAGCGGAACAACTGCCCCGGCAGGGCGATGATGCAGTCCACCAGTCCCGCCTCGACAATGCCCTTGCGGATTTCCCCCTCCCCCGACTGGCTGGAAGACATGGAGCCGTTGGCCAGCACGAAACCCGCCACTCCCCGGGGCGCCAGATGGTAGAGGAAGTGCTGCACCCAGGCGAAGTTGGCGTTGCCCACCGGCGGCGCTCCGTACTCCCAACGTTTGTCTTCCCGCAGCCGCTCTCCTCCCCAGTCGGAGACGTTGAAGGGCGGGTTGGCCAGGATGTAGTCGGCCCGCAGGTCCGGGTGCCGGTCGTTGTGGAAGCTGTCGCCCTGGGCTATCTGTCCCTCGATGCCCCGGATGGCCAGGTTCATCCGTGCCAGTCGCCAGGTGGTGTAGTTAGACTCCTGGCCGTAGATGGAGATGTCTCCCCCGGCCCGGCCGCCGTTGCCGTTGCCCGTGGCGTGGGCGCGGATGAAGTCCACTGACTGGACGAACATCCCGGAGGAGCCGCAGCAGGGATCATAGACCCGTCCCTGGTACGGTTCCAGCATCTCCACCAGCAGCCGCACCACCGAGCGGGGCGTGTAGAACTCGCCGCCCTTGCGCCCCTCAGCCAACGCGAACTGCTCCAGGAAGTACTCGTACACCTGTCCCAGCACGTCGTTGGCCTGGGCTTCGGCTCCGCCGACCTTGATGTTGCTGACCAGGTCCACCACTTGGCCCAGCCTTTGCTTGTCCAGGGCGTCCCGGCCGTATTCCTTGGGCAACACGTCCTTGAGCGCCGGGTTGTCCCGCTCAATGGCGGTCATGGCGTCGTCCACCAGGCGGCCGATGGCGGGTTGGCGGGCCTGGGCTTGCAGTACAGTCCACCGGGCTTCGGGAGGCACCCAGAAGATGCTCTGGGCGCGGTACTCGTCCGGGTCCTCCGGGTCCGCGCCCTGGTCCCGCTCGGCATCCAGCCTGGCGTAGGCTTCCTCGAAAGCATCGGAGATGTACTTCAGGAAAATGAGCGGCAGCACCACGTGCTTGTACTCGGCGGCGTCCATGCTGCCCCGCAGGGCGTCGGCCATCCGCCAAAGCTCCGCGCGGTAGTCCGTCACGGCGTCGCTGACGGATGATGCGGTCTCGGCCTTGGCGTCGTTTCGTTTACGTCTTGCAGTAGCCATAGTGATTTACTTTTCGACTTGCCTTTGGAGCCTCAGCAGGCCATCCCACGCCTGAGGTTCCCGCCTTCGGAACCGTAGCCGTGTTGTACAGAAATCGGCGAGTGTCCCGCGTCAACTAGACTTGCCGAATTGCCGTCGATTAGTTTTACCGGTTCA
>VXOG01000065.1:17430-20851 GCA_009840165.1 Chloroflexota bacterium | reverse complement strand
GCTGGAGACCCGGGCGTAGAGGGCCGCCGGGGTCAGGGGTACAAACTCGCGCTTTTTCATCCTGCCTCCGTTTCGTCCGTGTTTGCCTGGCGGGAACGCCGCTTCATCCGCTCCTTGGCTCGCCACTCCCGTTCCTCCATGTAGAGGCGGATGGCCTCCCGCAGCAGCTCGCTCACGGTGCGCTCCTCCTCCTTCGCCGCCTGGCGCAGGCGCTGGGCCTGCGCCGGGGGCAATGAGAACGTGACGGTCTCGGTGTTCCGGGATATTATGGGGGCCATGATTGCTCCTTGCACCGACCATTATACCACGTTGTCTTACACTCTAACAGCGGGCATCCGCCTCTCGCCCTCCGGCGGCGACGGCAGCGTCGGCGTCCTCCGGGTCCAGGACCTGCAACATTTCGCAACCTTGCCGCCTGTTGCACGCAGACAAGGGAATGATAAGGACTGCCCTTTTGGGCATTGTTGGAAACCCCGGGAACGGTTCCGCCGGTTCCGTTGGACATGGTTCGCGGCATCTTGTTTCTATCGGTCAGCGTTTGTGCCTGGTAGTCTGGCGCTGGTATTCGTACTTGGATTTCATACTTTGTGGGCGGCTTATGGCTGGTCATAAATGACGGCCTGACGTGTCTCCTCTGCAACGGATTGCAGTGGCGGGGACGTAACGGGACAGGATTGCGGCAGGTGGTTGGCGAATTGTCCAATCGTGGCGGTGGTAGGCCGCCTACAGGAAATGTCCGGCGCAGAAAGATTGTACTTTGGGAACTCAGTACAATGCGGCCAGAGGCACCCGGCCCCGCGAGCGGGGCGGAGGAAAGGTCCAGGCCTTGCCTAGGATGCCGTGTGTCAATTTACAAGATCTTTAGGCCAGTGATTTACACGGACATTAGGCCACCCTGGGACGTGGTCAATGAATGAATATAAGGTTATGGACGGCGGGTCAATCACCTCCTTTGCCCAGGATCTTGGCCACCCTGCCCAGCAGGGTGCGGTGGGGCGACAGGCGCTCCCGGTAGCTCTGGCCCTCGATGACGATCTGGTAGCTGGTGTTGGCCAGGCGGTCCAGGGCGCTGTTCCCCAGGATGGGGTCGTCGAAGAGGCTGAGCCACTCTTCCACGGCCCGGTTGCTGGTGACGACGAAGCTGGAGGCCCGGTGCTTGTCGATGATCAGCTGATAGAGGTCGGCGGACTGCTGGGCGGAGAAGCGGTGGAGTCCCAGGTCGTCCAGTATGAGCAGGTCCGGGGTGAGGAAGGAGCGGAAGGTCTTGTCGGTGGAGTTGTCGGCCCTAGCCTGGTTCATGGCCTTGAAGAAGTCGTCGGCGTGGATGAAGCGGACGCTATGTCCGGCCCGGACGGCGGCATGGCCTATGGCCTGGGCCAGGAAGCTCTTGCCGACGCCGGCGGGACCCACCAAGAGGACGTGTTCGCGCTTGTCCAGGAATTCCAGGGAGAAGGCGGCGTCCAGGAGCCTTCGATCCAGGGTGATGTCGGCGGTCCAGTCGAAGTCCTCCAGGCGGCAGATTTCCTGGAAGCCGGCCCGGTGCAGGCGGGTCTCGACGCGGCGGTGGTCGCGGCGGTTCACCTCGTCGGAGAGGATGATCTCCAGGAAGGAAGCGTAGTCCAGTTGCTCCCGGCGGGCCAGGGCGATGCGCTCGGGCAGGGTGGCGGCCATGGCGCCCAGCTTGAGGGACTTGAGCAGGGGCGTGAGGTCAGTGGTCTTGGACATGGGTGATCACCTCCTTTGGATGAAATTGGCGATTTGCGGAATGGGCGAATACGGAGCCTGGCCGGGCGAAGCGTCCGGCGGGCGCGGGCAGTGGCAGTTGGGGCGAGGTCTCCTCTTCCAGGGCCTGCACCAGGATGCGTTCCAGGCGGCGGACGTCGACGAGGTCCACGTCCAACGCCCTCCGGCAGGCGGCGTCCAGGCGCGGGCCGGAGTAGCGCTCGGCCAGGCGCAGCAGCTTGTGCCCCTGGCGGAGCTTGGCCCAGGGCAGGGGGTCGGCCAGGAGACGCTGGGCGAATTCAGCCACCGCCGGCCCCAGCCTGGCCGCCTCCCGCTTGAGCTGGTCCGGCGCCCGGGTGGTGTAGGGACCGATTCGGGCGGGATAGTCCTTTGGATCGGTGGCCCGTCCGCCACGGGGCTGGCGCAGGTGGACCTTGATCAGGCGGCCCTTGTAATAGACGTGCACCAGCTTGCTGTCGGCGCGGACCTCCACCCGTTGCCCCGGCGGGCAGAGGTCCGAGGGCACCGAGTAGAGGGCCTGCTGGCACTGGACGTGGTGGTCGGGATGCACCTTGAGGGTGCGCCAGTGGGCGATCTCGTAGGGTTCCCCATCCCAGGGGAGTAGGGTGTGGCGCTCCTCATCCTGGAAGACCTGGAGAGGCTGGCGGCGGGTGGTGCCGTGAACGCGGGTTCCGGCCACCTCCCGGCACCACCCGGGGGCCTCGGCCCTGATGTGGGCCAGGCTGTCGAAGCTGGCGCCCTTGAAGAAGCGCTCCCGGGCGTAGGGCACGCCCCGCTCCACCTTGGGCTTGTCCTTGGGGTGCCTCACCCGGGCTGGGTCGGCGAAGAAGCCCCGGCGCTGGGCGTATTCCAGGAAGCTCCTGGTCAGCGCGGGATTCAGCGAGTCCGGCCCCACCACGGCGGCGGGGAAGTTGTCGAGGACCAGGTAGCGGGGCACGCCGCCGAAGAAGGCCCAGGCCGCCTCCAGTCCGGCGATGACTTCGGGGAGCGTCTGCTGGTGCATGGGCCAGAGGAAGCAGTGGCGGGAATGGCACAGCACGACGATCATGGCCCAGACCAGCTTGCGCTTTCCCGTGGCCGGGTCCGGCACCAGGCCCAGGCGCCCGAAGTCCACCTCGGCCACCTCCCCCGGCGGGGTGTCCTCCATGCGCACCGTGGTACTGCCCAGCCTGGTCCAGTTGCGCCTGATGATGAATCGCCGCAGGGACTGGTAGGACACCTGGCAGCCGCGAGCCGCCAGCAACTCGTGGATGCGGGTCAGCTGCAACCGGTCCCCGGTGAGCCACTGGTAGACCTGGTCCGCCCACGGTTTCAGCAGATCGTCGGTGGGTGTAACCACCCGGCGCGGGCCCACTTGCCCAATGGCCGCCAGACGGCTCAACTGCTCCTCGCTGGGAACCGGCCCATCCCGGGCGATGCCCTCCGACTCCGCCGTCGCCAGATACTTGGCCACCGTGTCCCGCGACAGCCCGGTGCTCTCCGCAATCTGCCGGCGGCTCTGTCCCGCCTGCCAGCGGCGGATCAATTCTCCTATTTCCATTCGGGGAACCTCCCGGTACGCCATCGCTGCACCTCC
The DNA here is from genome assembly GCA_009840165.1 of Chloroflexota bacterium. Taxonomy (GTDB): domain Bacteria; phylum Chloroflexota; class Dehalococcoidia; order Lucifugimonadales; family UBA3495; genus Bin87. The sequence goes on along the minus strand of VXOG01000065.1, from coordinate 17,532 downwards.
ACTCGAAGTGCGGAAATGGTCGTCGGTGTGGCTCCCAGGGTGGCCTAAAGACCCTGTAAATCTCCTGGCCTAAAGACCCTGTAAATCTCCTGGCCTAAAGAC
>VXOG01000065.1:0-17420 GCA_009840165.1 Chloroflexota bacterium | reverse complement strand
AAGACCCTGTAAATCTCCTGGCCTAAAGACCCTGTAAATCTCCTGGCCTAAAGACCCTGTAAATCTCCTGGCCTAAAGACTCTGTAAATTTCGCCCTTTACTGGCCTAATGTTCCTGTAAATTGACATGCCGTGTTCCGCCGGGGCCTCGGCGTTGGAGGTGATCACACGTCCAGGCACTCCATTTGTCGTTCGGTGTAACAGGTTTCAGCCACCCGACACCCGGACCCACGCAATCCCGTCAACGTGCTCGAAGTGGCTGTCGGCGGATACCAGGTCGGCGCCCGTTTCCATGGCGTGGGCCGCAATCCAGACGTCGTTGGTCGGAATTGGCCGCCCCTTGGCCCGCAGCGCCGTCATTACCCGCGAGTACCGGTCCGCAGTCACCGGGCCCACGGGAACGAAGGACACGTAGGGACGTTCGAGGAAGGACCGAAGTTCCGCCAGGTTCCGCTCGAAATGCGCCCCCTGCCGGAAGCCGTACAGCTGCTCGCCGACTACAACAGCGGAGAACAGCACTTCCTCGGCTACCACTATCAAATCTCTCACCTCGTGGCTGCCCCGCATGAACGCGGAGTAGGCGTTGGAATCCAGCAGAATCCTCATGACCACGCCGCCTCGTCCACCGTGCCGAAAACCTCAAGAGCCGCATCGAAACCCTCGGCTTCATCCCGGCTCCATGCGCCGAACAGGTCATCCAGCGCGGCGCTTATCGCATTCGGGTTTCCACGGCTACCGTCCGACAGGCCAGCTCCTTTTCTGAGCAACCTCAGGGCAGCCTGATTCAGCGAGATACCCTCCTGCTTGGCGAGGTGGTTCAGAATAGAGCTGAGGTCGTCGTCGAACCCCCTGACGGTCAACTGGTTCATTTGGCGATCCCCTCTGTGAGTCATACCATGATGCAACGTGAGGCATTATAGTGATGGCTTGTGCCCCGGTCAACAATGTCAAAATCAAGCCTGATTCTCACTGGAGCAGCAGCCACGTCACCAGAATACGGATTGTCAAGAGAAACACCAACAACACAGCGGCGATGCCCGGCGCTTTGCCGAGCTTCCCGGTCCTGCGGTGGGCATTCTGCTCCCGGACCAACACCTCCTCCAACTGGTAGTGCTCCCCTCTCATTTGCGCCCGCAATCGGCGGCTACTTCCTCTCGGTCCCTGGTCGGTCATGCAGTTGGAACGGCAGTTCCGGTTCAGGGCGGGAAAGCCATGCATTCTGACGGTCGGCCAATACCTCCATGTTCTTTTCCCCGCGGTGTTGCAGGCACTTCCTCCGAACTTCGTTCACATAGGCGAGCCATGTCCCTATGTAATCGTTCTCCGCTTTCTCAAAGGCCTTTTGTCTGGCCGAATTGCCGCCTATGACCGCCTCACGCCAGAACCAGTCCTCGTTTTCCATGCTTCGGTCAGTGAAGTTCTTGACCTCTCCCCGGCTACGGATCCCATAGAACTGGGCGTGCAGGTATAGCTCCCGACTGTTGTCCTTGTGGCGGTCGTAACCATAGAGGAAATAATGCCAGTCACGTGGAGTTATCGTCCTTATCCAGTCTTGGGCATCCTGCCAGGCATAGTCCGCCCAATCCGGCTCAATTTGTGGATAAGGGGCTGAGTGTTCGAGGTGTTCGATAATGTCGTCCATGTCTTCATTGGTTATCTCCGTTCTGGCACGTTCCAGGGCGGTGGTGTAGGAATTTAGCGCTTCGCGGCAGATCTGGGAGATGTTGGCCTCTGGGTCAAGTTTTTTGATCAGCCTGATAGCCTTGTCTGGGACATTGATACCGATGCGCATACGTCCTCCGTATGTGTATGTTTCATGATACAGCATACAATGCGCCGATAGAAAAGTCCACCCGGTTGGCAAGCGGAACAATGGACCCAGGGCATTCTCGAAATCACCACAGCATTGGTCGGTTCCGGTCCTGGCGGTCGCGGCCGAGAGGTATCCATGGCGCGGTTGCGACAGGGCGGCGGCGCTGGCCTCATTCTCCAGCTCCCGTTCCCGTGGCGGATTGAGCGATGGAACGTCTCCCCGTCGGCACCGGGGTCGCCGTCCCATCCATTCTAAATGATCACCCAGTTGCAGAAGCCGCCAACGAGGCCCGATGCGACCCGGTGTGCCTTCGGTAACGTCATCATGGGTCAAACCTGGCGCGTCAATCGCTCCATCGCCGCAGCCGACCACTACTGGCGGACCGCAACCGACAGCATCGCTTTTGACGGCCAAATCGCCGCTCCGGGACGCTGGCCGGACCGAATACCATGTTATACCCGTGTACAGAAGCTCGGGCGAGTCCCCTTTCGGGAATTTTACGGCCCTCTTTGAACTCAAAACGTATGGAAGAAATCGGGCCCAAATCCCGCGTTTGCAAGCACTCTGGGGTTAGCGCGGGTTCCGGAATTGTCGGGCCGACTTCCCGAAAGGGAAGCGATTGCCTAGCAACCACCGAGCAAGCAGCAGGAAAGCGAACTCCGGCTGCGAGAGTCCGCTTCAATGACTGGTCAGCGCCGTCATCTCGCCGATTGTCTCGCGAACGGCATCAGACGTCGGACTAATTCTCCTCCTCGTCCGTTTGACCGGCGTGGGCGTCCAAGGCGCTCTGCGACGCCGCCCGGTAGATGCGTTCCATCGCGGCGGAGAATTCCTCCTCGCCCTGCCAGAACGGAAACCGGCCCAACTGACGGGGCAGCGCGGCGTGAATGTCGGGCACGGTGATGGCGCCGAATGCCTCTCCCTCGTCAAATTGCCGCCCCGGGTTGGCCCAAAACTCGGACGGGTCCGCCGGCAACGGCTCCGGGGCTGCCGGAGGCCCATCCAGGGTCTGGGCGGACCGGACAAAATCCCCGCCCAGCAATTCCTCCCGCTCCATTCCCCTCAGCCGGAAGATCAGGAACGGGTCCCGGTCGAACTCCTCCCCCAGCAGCAGGTACACCGCCGCCACGTGCTTGCACGGATTGGACCAGTCGGGGCAACTGCACTCCGTCTCCAGGTCCGCTTCGCTCTCCGGGAACATGGAGAGTCCCCGGGCCCTGAAGCACTCCTCGATGGCGTCGGGCATCCACCCCGAAAGCAGGCTGGCCGCTATTGCCGGCTGCCGGGCGAACTCCTCCCGGAGCTCCTCCCAGTCCGGTGGACTGATGGTCTTCACGTGCACGGCAACGCGGTAGGGTTCCGGACGGGACCCCTGCACCAGGGCCAGCACCTCGCCCCGCTCCACGTCGATGGACAGCACCTGTCCCCTTCGGGCATAGGAACGTCCCCGGCCGAGCCGCGCCCCGATCCGGAAATCCTCCAGGGTTTGCAGCCACCGCCGGGCCCACCAGCTGGCGCCGAAGTCCCCCTTCCGGGACTGGGCCTTGATGCCTCCCCGGGCTCTGATGGCGGGCCGGTAATCATGGTAGGCCATGGCGTCTCGTTTCCTCCGGCGTCTTTCCGTGGGTCAGCCGTCCTGGTGATCCAGGCTGAGGGCCAGCACGTCGCGCAGTTCGGCGTTGGACAACTCGGTCAGCCACCGCTCGGACCCGCCGCCCACCACCCGCTGGGCGGTCTCGGCCTTGGCCTCGATCATGGCGTCGATGTGGTCCTCCAGGGTGCCGGCGCAGATCAGCTTGTGGACCTGCACGTCCCGGGTCTGGCCGATGCGAAAGGCCCGGTCCGTGGCCTGGTTCTCCACCGCCGGGTTCCACCACCGGTCGTAGTGGATCACGTGGTTCGCCCGGGGCAGGTTCAGGCCCGAACCCCCCGCCTTCAGGGACAGCACGAACACCCGGGGCCCATCAGGGTCGTTCTGGAACCGCTCCACCATGGCGTCCCGACCTTGCCGCGACACCCCGCCGTGCAGGAAGGGCGCCTCAATCCCGAAGTTCTCCTGCACGTGCCCCCGGATGATCTCGCCCATCTCCGCGAACTGGCTGAACACCAGCGCCCGGTCCCCACTCTCCACGATCTCCTCCAGCAGTTGGTCCAGCCGCTCCAGCTTCCCGGAGCGCCCCGCGACCGCGGAGTTGTCCCTCAGCAACTGCCGGGGATGGTTGCACGCCTGCTTCAGCTTGGTCAGCGTGTCCAGGATCATCCCCCGCCGACTGATCCCCTCCGCTTCCTCCATTCGGGTCTCCGCCTCCCGCAGCACCGCCTGGTACAGCGTCGCCTGCTCCCGGGTCAGCCCGCAATACTGCTTCGTCTCCCGCTTGTCCGGCAGGTCGTCGATCACCGCAGGGTCCGTCTTCACCCGCCGCAGGATAAACGGCCCGGCGGCCTTCTTCAGCAGGCTCGCCGCCGCCTCGTCCCGGTTGGCCTGGATGGGCACGAAGTAGTCGCGCTTGAACCGGGCCTGGGTGCCCAGCAGACCCGGGTTCAGGAACTCCATGATGGACCACAGGTCCCCCACGTGGTTCTCCACCGGCGTTCCCGTCAGCGCCACCCGGTAGTCGGACGGCAACTCCCGCGCCGCCCGCGACTGCCGGGCCATCGGGTTCTTCACGTTCTGGGCCTCGTCCAGGATCACCGCCCGCCACGGCACCCCCTGCAACGTCTCGGCATCCCGCAACATGGTGCCGTAGCTGGTCACCACCACCTGCCGCTCCGCCGCCGCCTGGCGGAACTCATCGCCCCGCTTCCGACCAGGTCCATGATGCAGCATCACCCCCAGCTCCGGCGTGAACTTCCCCGCCTCCCGCTGCCAGTTGTACATCAGCGACGTGGGACACACCAGCAGGCTGGGCCGGTCGTTGCCCTCCTGCCGGTCCAACTCCAGCGTCGCCAGCGTCTGCACCGTCTTCCCCAATCCCATGTCGTCCGCCAGGCACGCTCCCAGCCCCCAGCGGCGCAGGAAGGTCAGCCACGCGTAGCCCCGCTCCTGGTAGGGCCGCAGCGAACCCAGGAAGGACCGCGGCGGCGCCGGCGTCTCCACCTCCGCCTCCCGGCCCAGCCGCTCCAGCAACCGGCCGACCCAATCGTCGCCCTCCAGGCTGACGTTGTCCTCCGCCGCCCGCTCCTCCGCCCCCAACCCGATGCGCACCGCCTCCCGCAGGCTCACCCGCTCCCGGTCGCGCCAGTAATCGGCGGCCTGGCGTATCTCCTCGGCGTTGATCTCCACCCACTGACCCCGCAGCCGCACCAGCGGCGCCTTCAACTCCGCCAATTCGGCCAGTTCCGCCGGCGTGATCTCCTGCCCTCCCAACGCCACCGACACCTCCAGGTCCAGCATGGTGCTCAGGCTGACCCCTCCGCCTCCCGTCATGGCCGGCGTCCTCACCCGGGCCCGTATGGTTGGCCTGGCCTTGGTCCCCCGTCCGGTCCACCACGCCGGCAGCAGCACTCCGAATCCCGCCTGCCGCAACGCCGGCGCCTCCGCGTTCAGGAACCGGTGCGCCTCCCCAGCGGACAGCGTCCCGCCGGCGGGACCCTCCACCCCCAGGCTCTCGGCGACGGGCGGGCACAGGTTCCCCGCCTGGGACAGCGCCGCCAGCAGGAACTCCCTGGGGTTGTAATCGGGGTTGCGCGCGTCCTTGCCCCCACCCTTCCAAACCGTCTCGGCGGGCAACAGCAGGCTGCGGTCGTCGTGGGGTTGCAACAGGTACCGCAGGTGCCAATCTCCCTGATCCAGGGCCGCCACGTTCCCGTCCCCATCCTCGGTCTCCGGCGGCTCCTCCAGCCGCAGGCAGAGACGGTAGGGCGCGTTGGCGGCAACGGCGATGGGCCTCTGCCACTCCGACACCTGTCGGCCCAACTGCTTCGCCTGGGCCGGCCCAACGCGGATGGTTCCGTCGGCGGCGCCCAGGGCGTGCAGCCAGGCGTCGTGGGCCGAATCAAACCCGTTCCCCTCCGGCCGGCCCTCCGCCGCTTTCCGCGCCAGATGGTCCACTACGCCGTCCAGGAAGGCCCGCAGCACCGTCGAGGACGCCTGGGCCGGCGGACCAGTGGCCGCATCCCCGGTCGCCGACCGCGCCGCCGCCGGCATCAACCCCGCCAAGTCGGCCAGCCTGTCGGCGTCATCGCCGACGAATACCGCTTTCCACGCCGCCGTCATCCCGTCTCCGTGTCCGGTCGCCGTGGGCAGGTATCGCTGCCGCGCCACCAGCGCCATCCCGAATTGCCGCGCCCGGCGCCAGTAGGTTATTTCCGGCCCCAGGGCCACCCCGGGCTGCAATACCGGGCGGTCCCCGCACCTCTCCAGGAACTCTCCCGCATCGGCCCCGTCCAGCCACAGCGCGGGCGCCCGAAAGGGCAGTATGCGCGGCTTGGCACGGGACCGGGGCGCTTCGCCGGCCAGCGGACTCGACGGCAGCGGCTCGCTGCCCCTGCTGGGCAGCCAGACCACCGCCTCGCTCGCCATCTCCTCGCCCATGTCCAGACCCATGACCCCGAGCAGCAGGTCGCCGGCGGCGCAGCGCGGGTGCCGGCCATCTCCGTGCCCGTCTCCCGTCGCGTCGGAATCCTCCCCCCACAGGACCAGACGGCCTTCACATTGTGCGGCGTGCAGTATCAGCATCCCGGGCGGCGTCTCCTCCGACCCCACTATAGCCCGTCGCCGACGGTCGTCAAGCGTTGCAGGACCGGCCCTTCACGGGTGTCCTGCTTCGGGCGCTCCCGACATTTCTCCGGCCCGTCAATCGGCCACGCGTTACGGCCTCCGCCTCTACGGGTAATGGGCAAAATTAGGCCCGCTGCGATGCCATACCCGCGTACAGAGATTGGCGTGACTTTTGTTTCCAAAAGTCAGAGGCCGGTCTGTACTTGAAACGGGCCAAAAATCAGAGCTTCCAGGCCGGTTCCGCGAGCGCTTGGGTGAAAGGGACGGTTCCGGCGAAGTTTTGAAAATAGAAGTGGCCCCGGGGTCGTCTGTCCTCCCGTCGCAGCCGGCGCTTCCCTTGGCGAGGCCGCCACCGGCCCGGCGCGTCCGGGACGCCGGCGACCGGCCCCTACCGGACGGGACATGATGGAGCACAGTTGCAGAGGGCCCATTGTTGCCACGAGGTAGCGCCCGGTGGGCGCTACCCCCAGCACTCCCGCAGACCCTCCGCCACGCCGATGGACGGGACTCCGGCCACCGGAACCCCGGTCACCAGCGCCGCTCCGGTGTCGTGAAAGTCCAGCCCCGGCGTGTTCTCTGGCTTCTCGCTGGTCCTGGCGCGCTCCGCCACTGCCTCCACTCCCAGCCGCGCCATCTCCAGCGGGTACTGCATCACCGTGGCCCCGAACTCGCCCGCCGCCACCCGCCTCACTCCGGCGCAGCCGCCGTCAATGGTTACGATCAGCACGTCCTCGTCCAACCCCAAGTCTGCTAGCGCCGCGTATGCCCCCGTCGCCGCCGGCTCGTTGATGGCGTACGCCAGGTTGATGGAGGGGTGCTGGCCCATGAGTTCCTCCATCGCGTTGCGGGAATTATTACCCTGTCTAGCCCATCCCACCCGTGAATGGGACAGGTGAACCTTCTACGTATTGGGGCTGCCGGCCTGTCACTTACGTAGCCTGTGATTTCATGGAACAATGGGGTGGTGGGGACTTAGCTTAGTGGGAAAGCATCTGTTGAGACCCAGGAAGAGACGGGTTCGATTCCCGTAGTCTCCACCACGACGCGATTGTAGCACAGGTCAACAAATGTGGATTTATTTCACCTATTGATTTCACGCCGCCATTGCCTCAGTTTCTAGTGGCGTCCCGTCCTCTGGGCCGTAAACCAAGTCGTCCCAGGTTAAGCGCTTCCCTACCATGCTCCGTAGGGTTGCGCCCATGATTTTGGGGCCGTTGCCGGGGCCAGAATTGAGCCGGTACATGAACTCGGCACAATACCGATACAAGTGCTTGGCTGACATCCAGTGAAACGTGCCCACGTAACCTTTCTTGAGCAAGGCCCAACAGGATTCAATTCCGTTGGTGGTGGCCATCCCGTTCACGAATTCACCCACCGAATGATTCACCCATTCGTGGTTGTAACCGAGTTGTGATAGGTGCGCGTAGCCGGTGTGTCCGTCGGTGTAGATAGTGGAGCCAGGCTCAACTTTGGCCATGATAGCGCGCTCCAATGTTTCCCGGTCATTGTTAGGTATCGGGAACAATATGGTCTTGCCGGTGTGATCTCGGAAGCCCATGACTAAGACCTTGCCCTCTCGCCAACGCTCATGCAATTTCTTGTTGGCGTGCTTCCAACGTTCATCGCCCCCCATATTGGTTTCATCAATTTCCACGATGCCGGCGAGTACAATGTCGTCGGGCTCCATCGCCTTACGGATGCGCATTTCCAAATGCCAGGTGTGTTGGTATGCGATGCCCAACATCTTGTGGAGTTGCAGGGCGGAAATACCCTTGCGTCCGGTGTGCATCAGGTGTATCGCTTTCAGCCACGTCTTCGCCGGTATTGGACTCTTTTCCATGGGTGTGTTCACAAACACCGAGAAATACCGTTTGCACGCTCGACAGCGCCAACGCATCGGCTTGCCGCTCTTGGGCATGTAGGCGTTGGTGGCCTCGCACTTGGGGCAGACCGGCACGCCCTGCCATATTGTGTCCTCTATAAACGTGATCGCGGCTTCCTCGTCGGGAAATAGCCTATCAAATTCAGCAAGACTAATGATGTCGCGCTCTTTCTTGGAACCTAACTTCTTCTTGCTTTTCCTTCTGGCAAGAATGTCAGCCTCTGGGCTTCCATCCCGTTCAAAGATATTACCTTTTGAGTCAATTGAGAATGTAACCATCTTGACGTTGTCTATCCTGTCTGGGTCTTCTGTTTCAGACCACCAGGCATAGTGATACTCCGTCAAGTATTGAAGTGTGTCTCCGTCGCCGGTTCGGTTATCCGGCACGAGGACTTCCATGGTTGCTAAATTGCATTTGTCTTGTTTGCGGACCGGATTTTTGGGCATTCGTCTCCTTATGTTGTGTTATACGTACCTGAAATTGACTAACCTTGCCTAACTACACTCAATTACGGGAGAGCAGAGGGGACGTTTATCTTCGGGTGGTACAGGGGGTGTAACAGTGGAATTCGCAGTCATGTCTTATACGTGGGGACTCGTCGCAATGGCTAGCATGGTTGCTTACGGGGTCACGACATACGGCTTACTTCGATGGCTCCGAGCAAGGCAAGAACAACAGCAGAAACCAGAAGAATCCAACCCCTCCGACTAAAAAAGTCCTTCCTCAGGAAGTTTATCGCGCTAGCGAATAAAACACCGGCCAGTATAAAGAGCACGACAGCAAGCATAATTTCCCCATAATTCTTTTTGGTGGCAAATTAGAACGGGCCGGACGCCTTGAAGGCGTCCGGCCCGTAAATTTATGTGCCTAATTTTACCAAAAATTGGCACCCCGTGCAACGCTGTTGACCCCCGGCACTCCCTGTGATTCAATGACGTTGCCACACACGCGAGCAATTACGACGCTCGTATCGGGCGAACAGCCTGTCTAAGCGATGGAGCCTCTCATGGTCCCTGTTGCGCAGGCTTTCGCCGTCGTGATGCCAGCGTGTGTGGCAATGCGCCCATCCGAGCAACAGGGGCTGCCCACGCGCGCACCCCCGAATTGAGATTATGGGGGTGAATTGTGCGCTACGTTCTGGCCTTCTCCGCGCTTGCCTTGCTGGTTTCGGTCGCTTGTGCCCCTCCTCCCTCCGCGCCCGTGAATTACTTGCTGGTCTTGGACGACAGCCTGTATGACAGTGAGAATCCCAAGCTCATCGTTGACTGCGTCGTCGCCGAGGACTCGGCAACCCTGCGGATGGTCTTGAGAAGCGATCGGGCACACGCCGGGCAATGGAACGCCCACATGGGATCGGTTGGGCGCGGCCCGGGCGGAGAGTGGGTCCTACTCAAGGACGACCCCAAGTTCACGGGCGAGAACTACCGCGAGTTGTTGCCCGAGGCCAAGGCGAGGGAACTACTTGCCATGATGGTGAACCCGGACCGGCCGGAATATCTAACCGTGCGCGTTGACCGCGTGCTTGAGGACAAGTCGTACCGGTTCAGTTTGGCTGGTTTGGAGCAATACCGAATGCGGTTGCAGCAACTGCCGAGAGGATGCTGGGAATAAGAGAGAAAACCGCCCGGGGTCTAAGGTCGTGGAGACCGCTTACACATCCTCATTGGGCCGTTTGCTGGCTTCGAGAGCGCTCCGCTTGTTGGGGTGGTACCTGCCCCTGCTTTCGCTCTAGCGTCACGGAGGTCTCCACGCTCCTATTGTAGCACTCATGTACTGAATCCGTCAATCACGCAAATCGCTAAACAACGGAGGAAACCATGCCACTGCGTACTCACATTTTGTCCATTCCAGGCGCGTCGGTTACCCGCGGATTCTGGCTATATATATGTCGGGTGGAATCCCCGGATGGCGAATTGGTGTATGTTGGACAGACGGGAGACACCAACTTCCCACATTCTCAATCCGTGTTCAACCGTCTAGCCACTCACTTGGTCAAGTCAGGCAACACGTCATCGCTATTTGAACGGCCTCGTGCAAACGGAATTGAACCCAGAGAATGCGGAGACATCCGGATGGTTGCCGTAGGACCTATTTTCGCGGAGACGAGCGATAGGAATGAATTCGACACGCGAAAAGACGCAATACGCGAATTGGAACGGCGACTTTGCAAGGATATGACGGAAGCCGGATATCAGGTGATCAACAGCGCCAGACGAGGCGGCGTGTTGGACGATTCCCTCTGGCAACAAGTCCGCGCCGAATTCGCCGTCCATTTCCCCAAGCTGAACAAATAATCCCACCCGTTGACAAGCATGGCGCGCCCGCGTTTATCCTCGCCAGCAGCAGGCACACCAGAGGGCAAGCCATGATAGACTACGACAAAGATTTACCCGTTCCATTCACGGGTGGGATGGGCTAGACAGGGTAATAATTCCCGCGTTGCGCCCTCCCTCCTTGGTGCCCAGGGTCACCCCGCGGCCCACGATGCGGGCATCATCCTCGTCGCCGATCTTCCCAGCGTCCCGCACGTCGATGCCGTAGCCCTTCAGAAACCCCTGGTTGCGCAGCACGTCCACCGACACCGGCGTCGGATATCCGTCCAGCGTTGCGATCCTGGCCTCCCTGCCTTCCGCCTCCAGCCTCGCCCTGGCCCACCGGCCGATCAACTCGCCGGCCTTGAAGTTGTCCGTGGCGAAGGTCCCGTCCACCGTGTCCCCTTGCTCGAAGGGCGTGTCCAGCGCAATCACCAGCGCTCCGGCCTCCCGCGCTTCTCGCACGGCGTCGCCCAAGGCCATGGGGTCCGAAGGCGTGATCGGGATGCCATCCGCGCCATCCTCCACCAACTCCGCCACGGCCCGCGCCTGGCTCTCCCAGTCGCCGTCGCCTTCCCTCGCGTAGGCGCGGAGCTCCACGTCCAGCTCATGCGCCCGCTGCCGCGCCCCCTCCGCCATCGCAACGAAGAACGGGTTCCCGCCGGTCTTGGTGATCAACCCCACCATCACGTCTCCTGCTTCCGCGTCGGGCGACGCCGCCCTATTGCCGCACCCGGCGGCCAACAGCAGGCACACGCAACCGGCCAGTACCGACATCGATAGCCAGCGGCCTATTCCTTTCAATTCCTCACCTGCCATGCTGTGGGTGGACACGGCGGCATCCACCGCGCCGCCCCATCGTATCCATGGGAATGCGGGACGCGCAAGGCTCGCCCGGAGCCGGAGATAGCTTGCCCGTCCGGTCGCCGCCGGATGCTGTCCCCTCCCCCCGTCCACCACGGCGGTCGTCGCCCAAGAAACCCGTCCGTGATACCGGCAGCGCGTTGACACTGCCGGGAGCCGGACACGTCAAACTGCAATCGCCGGACCGGATTTTCGCAGTGGGCGCCCTGAAAGGAGAAATGAAAGGATTGCAGAATACAATCCAAGGGCATTTCCTACGGGAAATGGGCTGTTGGGGACCGCTTTTGGGGGATTGCCGGGCGAGCAATTTACTGCGGCTCCATAATCACTTTATTGCAGAGATTGCAGTCCGTAGATTGTAGTTTTGACCCGTGGTGAAAACCTTGAACGACGATGACGACGCCACCCTGGAGGTGGACCACGACCCGGAGATTGCGCCGAACTCTGTCCTATCGGAGGTTGTCCTATTGGACCTGCCGGGCGCCTTGGTGGAGGTGCGGGGACGGGTGCCGTCGCCGAGGCGCTTGAGGGGTGAACTACCGCACCTTGACCCCCGGCTGCAATTCACGGCGGGCCTCCTGGCGGGTGCGGCGGCCGCTCCGCCATGACCGTGAATGACGACACCGGGCGCAACGTCCACGGCGATCACCTCCGTCTGGAGCCGCCGTTTCGTCTCGTGTCCGGCGCATCGGAGTCCAATCGCTGCGTAACCGCATTCACAGTGGCAGCCCTGTAAGGAGATCCAAACCCTTTGATGGAAGGCCGCCGGCGGGATTCCAAAGCTGCATCGACCTGTAACGGCGCCTGCCACGGCGTTTGGGTCAACGACTTTTTCGCGTCTTGGTGTCGGGTTTATGACGCCGGATGCATTGTACTTCTTGCGCCGTGGGACGTGCCGGGGCCCGGTGTGACGGCATACCCGCGTACAGAGATTGAGAGTAATGCTCTTTTGGGAAGTCGGGGGTGTTTTGAACCTGAAACCGGCGGAAAGCGAGGGAATTGGGGGCGGTCTTGCGAGCGGTTGGGTGAAAGGGCGGGTTCCGGCCATATTCCCTTTTGTCCAGTAAACGTCCAGCCGCATCGCAGCGAGCGGCACGTTGACCTGGCCGTATTCCCGCCTACCGGACAGCCTCCCTTGTATCTTGGTTGTGTGGGAATAATCCTTCCCATTGGGTGCGGCAGACCGAAGCTCTCAAGGTCTTGGAAGGCCGTCCAATAGCGAGGGTCGCCGCATCCGTCTCGCAATGGAGCCCGAACAGTTGCCTGGGCTAACCAAGCCCGCATCGTGCAAGGACGGGCCGGCAATCAACAGGAGGTGATCATGGGGCTTGAAGGGATCTACGTAGGCATTAACGTGGCCAAGGCCGGGCCTGGTCGCACGCGGTGGTGGCTCATTTTACGTTAGAGATGGCGGCGGCGAGCAACCAGCAAGCGCCGGGCAAGCGATCACCGGCGGGACGGCTCAGGCGCTTGCAAAATCCGTTTTCTGCGACGGCAGCGCGGGCGATAATCAATGCAGTTTACGGTTTTTCCAGCCTTTCCCGAACGAAAGCTGGCGGGTCCGTCCCCGACCCGGAACCGATTGCCTGGGATCGAGCCCCGCTCTCCCCGCGACGGTCTCAACGGGGACAAGCGCCACCCGCTGCGTGATGGGGATCATGGAGTCGAGCCCTGCTCCTCCGGCGTTCACGTCGATGCGGGACACCAAACCACGCTGGCGCCGTTTCGTAAAGCAGTCGTCGGCATCGCCAATGTCGTCCAGGAGGTGAACACCGAACCAACTCGCAAGCCCTGGACCTGACCCTTCGGTCAAACTCTTACCGAGCGCACAGGACACCGCGCTCACCCCTCACGCTGCGGCTGGAACGGCTTCACCTCCGGCCGCGTCCTCACGTGCTGGCGCCGTTACTCAAAAGCAGCAGCGTCGCGGCGGTCTTGACCATCTCCGGTTGGACGCCGTTGCCAGCCCGGACGTTTCTCGCGGTTGCGCCGTCGCCGTTGACGCCGCGTTCGTCCACCGCGTAGCCCTCTACCCCTCACTCACGGCTATCGCCAAGTCTCCGCTGGCGCTGATTTCCGCTGCGACGCTTTGGCGTAGCTGCTACCCCTCTCATTGTCGCCGCCGCAATCCCTGTCGGGACCGGCGGCGCTCTTGGTTGTGCTCTGTGCCTTGCCCTCGCCCATTCCCGGCGTCACCGCGCGGCGCAACCCCTCTTCCTTTCTCACCTGCTGTTTCCATCCCTCACCGCGCCAGCTTCCTCGGCGACATCCGTTCCCCGGGGCGACGTGCGTCTGTTCCGTTCCAGCGCATTGCGAACGCTATCAACTGCCCGAGGGCCGGAACCCGTGGACGTCTGGAAAACCCTGGATGAAGCGCTTGGTGCCGCCATGGGCAGCGACTACTGCCACCGCAAACGTGTCAACCATAACGACAACTACGGAGGAACGTCCATGACCGAACCGTAAACGCTCATGCCATCGCCGGCGCTCCCGTGCCGGGCGATGGCAGCCATTACCCGGGAAGTCGCCGGAGCGGCTCCTGGACCACATCACAACCGAATACCTGAATCCAGGCGGGGTCGGCCCTGAACCGAAAGGAATGGGGCCGGCCCCGCTTTCTGCGTTTTGGAGGAAACGACATGAAGGCCAACACCAACACCACGAACACCGTCAGCTACACCATTGAGTCCAGCGTCCAGACCAACGGCAACCACAAGGCCAGCTCCGTGAACTACACCGGCGAAACCGACACCTCGGTAATCGAACCCAGCGCCGCCACCGGCCGTCCCGAGTCCCACCTGTCCGTGGCCGCCAGGCAGCGCGGCCTCAACATCAAGGAACTGGCCGTACTGATGGACGTCGGTCCCTCCCATCTTTCCCAGGTCGCCCGGGGCAAGAAGACCCTGACACCCTTCATGCGCGGTAAGATCGAGGCCGTCCTGGGCTGGGTCCCTCCCCAGGGCGTCGTCCACCGCCAGGGCGGCGTGGTCAAAGGCGGAGAGAGCACCTACCTCCGGGAGCGGGCCAGGGAGCGTGGCATGACCCTGCGGCAGGTGGCGGACCGGGCGGGCCTGACCTATGGGTATGTTACCCAGGTCAGCCGGGGCCAGCGCAATCTCAGCCCGTCCGCCCAGGCCCGGATGGAGTCGGTGCTGGAAGCTCCGGTGAAGATCGAGGCCGCTCAGTGTCCCACCATTGACCCCAACGCCCTGTGGGAACGCATGGACGCCCACGGCTGGTCCCAGAACGAGACGGCGCGGCGGGCCGGCATCAGCACCGGGATGTTCTCCCAGGTGATGAACGGCAGGCGCACGCCGTCGGGGGACCTGCTGCGGCGGCTCCACGAGGTACTGTTCGCGCCGTCGCCAGCGGAACTGATTGCCCCGGTAGAGCTCAAGGTGATGGCCTGGAAAAAGGGCGGGCGCAACGGGATGGTGATCAAGGGCGCCGGCGGGCCACGCAGCGGCGGCAAGCCCGGCGACGGGACCATCCGGGTCGGGGGCAGGGTTCCCTGGGGCGCCGAGGTGGAATTCGCCTACACCAGCGGCTATGACCGCCACGGCCGGGTGTCAGTGAACCATGTCGTGGATGAGCGGGGCTGCTCCGCTATGTTGAAGAAGGCGGAGGCGACCAAGTAAGGACTGGACCGGACTCCGGTGAACGTCGTGAGGAATACCGGCTAGAACAAGGACCTGACCGATGCCAGAATCTCCACGGTTTTGGAGTCGGTCAGCCGGGCGATGGTCCGTCTGAATACCTCCTCGTTCAAGGTCATTACACGGTCGGGACGAACCCAGCTGGAACGCAGCAAGCGGCCAGAGGCTAAATCATCGTCGGCAATCGGCAGTTTCAAAACATCGGCACGGGGCTGGCTGGTGACCTCGCAGACCATCCAGTCCTGTTCGCCGGGATACGTCACGTCTGCCACCACCAGCACGGGCCTGATTTTGGCATCCCGCAAGTTGGTGAAGGGAAAGAGCACCAGCGCAATGTCGCCCACCATCGGCTAATGGTCGCCATCCCGGATGTCCGGCAAGGACGCCAACCATGCTTGGTACTCCGGGTCGTCATCGGACGCGTCATAACGGCTGAACATGGCAGCCAGGGCCATGTTCGTCCACTCCCGCTTATCCCGGTCTCCTGACACCACCAGGTACTCCCCGTCCCAGTACGCCATCCGCCCCACGATCTCCACCGTCTTCATGCTCACCGCGCACACCCGACGCAGCAGGTCTATCACCCGTTCCTTGTGGTCGGCAAAGCGGTAGGCGCTGAACCTCTGGGCGATAGTGGGGTCGCGGGGCTTGCGTTCCTTGTACTGGTCCAGCACCCACTCCAGGGCCGAGCGGCTGCCCAGTTGGTACTCCCACGCCTCCGGCGGCACTCCCCTAAGCCTGGTCTTGTCGTCCAGCACGATGGCGCCCTTCTCTTTATCGGCCCGCAGGATCACCCGCCTGGGTTCGCCCTCCAGGTCAACCCGCTCCAGGGGATATGGTTCCGCCCGCTCGAACCCGAGGTGCAGATCCAGCAGTTCCCGGCCCATGTCCCGCCAGACGTAGAAGTCGTGGTAGAAGGGCAGGCGGGGAAACTCCCGCAGCAGGTCCGCCCGGTAGTTGTGGCGGTACACCGGGTCGTGCAGCACGGCGTAGGTATAGGCGAAGATGTCCTCGGCGGTGATACCCTCCGGCCCGGCCAGTTCGTCGAAAGCATCGCCCCACTCCTGCCGGTAGTGGTCGTTGAACTGCCGGATACCCCACTGGGTGATGTTGCAGACCCGCTCCCCGTCGTCGGTGTAGCGGTAGAGGGGAAGACATTGGGTCTTTTCAAGCAGGTCAAGCGAATATAGTTTGTCCGTTGCCAGCACCGAGAACGCCTTGCTGGATCCTACACCAGAAAAGCAAATTACCTGGTTTTGCGCGTCGGCACCGTGGGGGAAGATCCTTGGTTGTTGATACCTACGATGAGTGATAATTGGTGCGTAGTAACAATGCTTAAGGGTGTATGGCCTGTACAATGCTGGCACGATATTGGCCGTTGTGAATACAATCGGGTCACCCTTAATCAGATGCCGTTCTAATTCGGCAGTCCACTTTATGGACCGGTCAACCCAATCGCTAATCGAACCAATATCGGGGTTCTCGGCAAGGTACCGTCTAATTTCGTCGCGGTACACTCTGCAAAACAAGCTTACTTTGTCAGCAACGAGGTCTTCGTCAAAATCGAACGTCCATTCATCCCTGTTCGTGGCGATTCCGAGCGAATATATGCCGAACACCGCCCCTTCATCCTCAACCCGCTTCGCCAACTTGGTTTCCCGGTTCGCCAACGGCAGCAGTTTCTCAAAGTCGCTGTTGGACTGGTTGAGCCAGTTGGCCTTCGTATCGGGAATGACCTCGGCGAACTCCAATCCGCCAATGGTTTTGTCCTTGACGTAGACAACCTTGTCGAAGGCTTTGGCATAATCGTCAACCGCATTGTAAAAGACCCTGAAGCCGTCCAGCCCTTTCCGGCGGACCAGGAAATAGACGGCGATACCGACGCGGATTTTGTCGTCGAAGACGTTCCCGCCTTCCCGCCGTCGGCGTTCCCCGCTGGTGCGCGCGTTGCCTTTCAGGTCGATGGCCCACAGTTCGTTGAATTCTTCAGCTACGACTTTGCGGAATCCGTCGTCCTGCCGGGCCTCCAGGAACGCGCTGTTGCTGACAAACCCTATGATCCCGTCGTCGGCCAGCCTGTCGGACGCCCAGCGGATGAACCGCTTGTACATGTCGTACTGCTTGGTCTTCTGCGCCGTGCTGGCCGCTACGTAGGTCTCGCTGATCCGCCGGT
>VXOG01000022.1 GCA_009840165.1 Chloroflexota bacterium | reverse complement strand
GGCGACAACTGGTTCGGCATCACCGCGCCCGCTCTCTACAATCAGCATCGGTACAACCCCCGTACCTTCTGGACGCCCGAGCAGCGCATCGCCGACATGCAGTCCCTCGGCGTGGATGTGCACGTGCTGTCGAGCAACGCTAGTTTATACTTTTACGACTTGGATACCGACCAGACCATGGCCATACACCGCGAGTGCAACGACTACGTGGCGCAGCTCTCAGAGGAATACCCCGACCGGTTCGCCGGCCTCGCCCACCTGCCGATGCAGGATGTCGGCGCCGCTATCGAGGAACTCACCCGCTCCGTCGAACAGCTGGGACTCAAGGGCGCAATGATCGGCGACCAGGTCAACGGGCGCACCTTCGACGATCCGTATTTCAATCCGCTGTGGGCCACCGCCGAACGCCTGGGGGCCATGTTCCTCATCCACCAGGGCGGCGATACGGTAGTCTCCCTGCGCCTGGATCGATACCACCTGCCCAATACCATCGGCAACCTGGCCGACCGCGCCGTTACCTTCGCCTCCTTCGTCTTCGGCGGCGTCATGGATCGCTACCCCAACCTCAAAATATGCCTTTGCCACGGCGGCGGCTACGCCTGCTACGGCATCGGACGCATGGATCGGGGTTGGCAGGTTCGCCCGGAGGCCCGCGCCAACATCGACCAGCCGCCCAGCGCCTACCTCAGCCGTTTCTACTACGACTGCCTGACCCACAGCGAGGAGGGCCTGCGTATGCTCATCGACATGGTGGGTATCGAGCAGGTCGTCTTCGGCACCGACTGGCCCTTCGATATGTGCGCCGACTGGCCAGTCTCCTGGCTGTTGGGCCTCGAAAGCCTCTCCCGCGAGGAAAAGGAGTCAATCCTGTTCGGCAACCTCGAGCGACTGCTCAACATCTAGCCGGAATTGGAACGTCATTTCCGCCCCGCTCTCGTCATTCCGGCGAAAGCCGGAATCCAGAATCTCTTGCCACAAGGATGTCCTGGATTCCCGCAAAAGCGGGAATGACGGTTGAAAGGGTGGAATGACGGATTAACACTTCAACAACAGTATTCACTCACACGGAGGAAAACTAATCATGGGACTCATCGCCGACAACATCCGCCTCAAGGCCATCAACCACATCACCTACAACGTCCGCGACAAGGACATCGCCCTCAAATGGTACGAGGAAGTCCTGGGCGTCAAGCAGATTCCGAAGATGGTGGACAACGACAACCTGTACTGGCTCCAGTTGCCCAGCGGCGCCATGGTCCACATCATCGAGAACCCCGACGCTCCGTCGGCGCCGTCCCATCACACCGCATTCGAGGTGGACGACATCTCCGCCGCCCGCGACGAGTTGCAGAACATCGGCGTCGAGTGCACCGACATCCAGACCCGCCACGACGGCCAGCAGGCCTTCTACTTCCACGACCCCGACCACAACCGCCTGGAAATCTGCACCAAGTCCGGCTTCGGAGTGCTGGTATAGCCGACCGACATGGGCAAACTTGTAGGGGCGAATGATCATTCGCCCCTATGTTTTTGCGTCCTCTTTGGTCCGGTCGAATGATGCGATGCTAGTACAACGTCGGGTCGCCACACCGGAGCGCAAACATGACCACTCTTTCCGACAGCATAGGCCGGAGGGCCATACGAGCAGCACAGATGGCGGAACGTCAGGGATGGACGTTGATGGAATCAGCAAAGCATTGCAGGGTAGGATATGAGACCGCAACAAACGCCGGTGACATACTCCGGTCAGGTATGCGTGACCTGCGACGAGCGGTGCTAGATGGACGTCTAACGGTCGGGACCGCCCATGCGCAGTATCAAGCCGCATTCAAAGCGGGGTTAGACGAATCCTCCGTCAGAGCAGATACTAGCCATTGCCTTTACCTAATCACCGAAGAGAATGGGAACAGCGACTGTTTCAAGATAGGTGTTGCGTCGCGGGTGGGGACTGTGGGTCCCAAAAAAGCCCAACGGGGTAACCCGCGCAAGCTGATGCTAACGGGATTATGGCGTTTCGCCGAACGTACCCAGGCAACGGCGGTCGAAAAGAAACTGCTCGAAAACAAAAACTACAAGGAAGTCCAGGGTGGTAAGGAATGGCGGGAGGGCATCACCTGGGAAAAAGCAAACGAGGAAGCAGTCAGAGGCGGAGGTAAATCACAATCGGTGGTGCTATTCAACGACAGGCTTCGAGACTAGACCATTACGAAGATGAACTTACGGTCGCCCCATGCAGTACCGATTAAGCATCCCCAAGTATGCCCGATTCCCTTCCAACGCGTTTGGCGCGGCTTTCGTGGAATTTCGCGATTAGGCGATCGATTTCCTCGGCTTTTGCCTTGCCGAACGCCTCCAACTGTGCGATCTCGTCCGCATGCTTGATCAGCAGGGCGTCAATCTTGGGGTCACCAGTCAATTCTGCCACAACATCGCCTCCTTTTGAGATCATAATTATGCTGTACTCGATCGCAAAAGATGAGATAGCAACTACGGCCGCCCCATGGAGTAGCGGTTCAGTATCCCCAGGTACGCCCGCTGGCCCTCCACGGCAATCGCCGTGCGGTCGGCCAGGTACTCGGCCCACACCGATTGTGTCAACGCCGTAGCCTTGCTCGACGGTTTGTAGGGATTGGCCGGATCCAGCCCCGCAAACGCCTGCATCCGCGCCCCTATGGACTGCGGGCTACGCTCCAACGCGGCCGCCAGCGCCGCCAACTCGCGGCTGTCGCGCGCCACCTTGCCGCGATACAGGTGCAGCACCGCCAGGTCTTCAATCCGTTCCCATTTGCGTGCAGGAGGCATGGCAAACTCCTAGCGCCCTATTCCTGATTTCGTGTGGACAAATCGATCCGCTCAATTATTCTTTCTGCCAACGCTCTGAAATCGGATCGGGCATCCGTCACTGCGGCGGCATGACTCCCAAAAGCGCCGTCGGCGGGCGTTAGCTTAAACATTGGCTTACGATGTTCCTGAGCCATCGGCACTAAACTTCGGTAATGTTTCATAGTGGCTAGTGCGTTTACTGCGTCCTGCTCAGGTGTAGCGGCATAAGGACCGTCGGCGTCTTCCAAAAGATTACTCGCATACTCTTTCGGCATCCGATTTACCCACTTGTCGTAGGCTCTCACGGGACGGTTCAGCCTCACGCTGTGTTGCTGCACTACGTACCCTATGGGCTTCATGTCGCCGTGTGGGAGTCGGAATTCAGGAGGCGACCAGTTCTCTCGACGACGACCCCAATCCTGTCGCCATCGACGTAAGGTGGGACCCAGGTTGCGCAAACCTTGAAGCGAAAACAGGTCTGCTCCCAATGGAACAACAACGTAGTCGGTCGCAATAAGCGCAGAGCGATTAATTGCGCCCAAGTTTGGACCGATGTCAGCGAGGATGATGTCGGAGTCCGTTTCGTCTGCGGCGTGTTGCATAATGGTAGAAAATGCAGTCAAAATTCTGAATGGTCGGTATAGGTTGACAGAGCCTAGCGCATTTGGCCATTCGGTAGCCAACGTATCTTCGAATCCTGCTAACGACAAGTCACCCGGTATCAGATAGATATTTCCGTCAAGCATGAGCTGTGGATTGACCCGTTGGAGAGTGGGGTATCCCAAATCGCCCACCTGCATCAACGGTTTAATGCATTCAAAAACGGTTGCGTTGGGTACCGCCGCCTCTACAACGTCGTCCCATAGCGCTTCCAGTCTGTCTTCGTCCAGAAACGCGGCGGTAAGATTGGCCTGCGGATCCAGGTCGCAGGCCAGCACGTTGTAGCCCAAATCCGACAACATCCACGCCAGATGATAAACCAGCGAGGTTTTTCCCACCCCGCCTTTGTTGTTAAAGAAGGTCAGCACCGGAATAGCCATCTCACTCTCGCGCTCCGGCAAATCTTGCCCTTATCGTGGCTATAACATGGTTTCCTTGAATGCTGAATTCCGGTTCGGGATGTCCGGATTCCCGTAACATACGTCTCGCCGCCGGTATGCCAAATCCAAACCGTTGCACCAAACCGAGGGTTTTCATGGCATCGGCCAGATTGAGGTTCCGATAGTCAGTCAGACCCGGTTGGCCGAAAGTCTCGGGGCTTATCGTTCCGTAGGGTCCACCAGGGCTGATAATCTCAATGCGGTCATTGAACCAGTGGACTTTTACCGGTGCATTGGTGGATTCATAAGTACGGTGCATAATGGCATTGTTAACGATTTGTTCAACGGCTGGGATCGGATATAGATTCTCCCTTCGCTCAATTAGAGAGGAAACAAAGTCTATCGAACTTAGGTTATGCGCACGCAGTTTCTCGTCAACACGACGCAATATATCCGAGACGGACCCGCGTATTTCCTCGTTATCGATGATAGCGTCGGACAAGTCTATGCCGTCAACTCGGAGAAACTGCACGTATGCGCCCGGCAGAAAATCCTGCGGACTTTTGCCGAGCGTCAGTATTCCCAGCACCGTAGCAACCGGATTATCCACCTCCGCAATCATTTTCGTAGCGGCTAGCCGCTCTTCGAGAGTGCGATCGTTAGCCGCGAGTACGTCGTCGGAAAAGGCTTGGGGCAGATATTCGTTCTCAAACACGACCAAGTTCAAATCGCGCAATTCCGCCGTCGGAACCGGCTGTAGATCGAAGGGCCGGTCTCCGTAACGACGACGTTCGTTGAGAATCCGCTCATCCTGCGCAGTAGCAATACCACGACGAGGGCCGATGCGTATTTGAATTCGACCGCGATAGCGAACCGGTGGCGAATCAGAGGGCAGAACCGTAACAACAGCTACATCTCGGTCTCGTAACGTTTTCTTCTCGACCTGCATGGACGGTAAAGGCAGAATGTTGCCGTCAGTTTTCATGTCCGCCAAGTTTCGCAGCATTTCGTCCGAAACCTCAGCCCCGACGATACTGCGGTCTGGGTCGCGTACTCCGATGACTACTAAACCTGGAGCACGGTGGTCAGGCAGGTCGTTGGCGAAGGCGCAGATTGCTTCGCGGATTTCGTTAGCCGCACTGCGGGATAATGTCTCCTTAAACTCGACACGGTCAGCTTCCCCGTAGTCGATCAAATGCAACAGGTCTGAGTCGGCTAAGGAAACCATCATACTCACTAAAGTCGCGGCTTCAGATTGCCATCATGCTGAAGCCGCGACTTTACAGTTTGTCGCTTACCGTCCTTCCTTGATGAACTCGGCGACGCGCTCGCCGATGGTCATGGATGTGACGTTGGTGTTGGCGCGGATGCAGTCGGGCATCACGCTGGCGTCGGCGACGCGCAGGTTGGTAACGCCCTTGACTTTTCCGAACTGGTCCACCACGGCCATGGGGTCGCTGTCCGGCCCCATCTTGCACGTTCCGGAGATATGCTGCGACGTAGTCACCTCGCGGGCAACCCAGGCGTCCAGCGCTTCGTCAGTTTCCAGGGCATCGGCCGGCGGCTCGATGCACTCCTGAATCAGGTTCTGGAATTCAGGGTGCTCGGCCAGTTGCATGCACAGGCGCACCGAGTCCCGAAGCCGCACCCGGTCCGACTCCTCCTGAAGATAGTTGTAGTCCAGGAAGGGCTGCTGGTAGGGGTCGGTGGACTGCAACCGCATGTGTCCCGCGCCCGCCGCCAGCTGGATGCCCGTGCTCATGCGGATGCCCAGCGGCACCATGCGATCGCCGCCCCGGTTGATGCGCTCGGTGGCGAAGGACTGCATGCTGATCTTCATGTCGTTGCGCAGGTCCGAGCCGTCGGCGGTGTAGCGCAGGCACAGTTGCGAGCGCGGCGCAAAGCCGTCCAGCTCGACCTCGGGCTTGGTGCGCCAGGTACACCAGACGGTGGGATGGTCCCGCAGGTTCTGGCCCACGCCCGGCGCATCCTGGATAACCGGTATCCCCATCTCGCGGAGGTGGTCCGCCGGCCCGATGCCCGACAGCATCAGGATGTGCGGGGACCCGATGGCGCCGCTGCTCAGGATTATCTCGTCGGCCTCGGCGGTGAAAACCTCGCCGCCCGATTCCAGCTGCACGCCGGTGGCCTGGTTGCCTTCGAACAGGATCCGGTGCACGTGGCAGTTGGCCTTGATGGTGAGGTTGAGCCTGTGCCGGGATTCCGACAGGTAGCCCAGGTTGGTGCTCATGCGGATGCCGTTGGGGTTGTTGAACGGGGTCGGCCCAACGCCATAGGAGTCGGGATGGTTGTGGTCCCAAGTCTCGGGGAACCCGGCGGCCACGCAGGCGGCGCTGAAGGCGTTCTGCGCCGGCAGCCACGTCTCGCGTCCGAAGCGGTGCATCACGATGGGCCCGTCGCCGCCGTGGAAGTCGTCGTTGCCGTAGTCGGTGTCGGTCTCGATGCGGCGGAAAATCGGCAGCAACTTGGTGTAGTTCCACTCGTCGTTGCCCTCAGCCGCCCAGCCGTCGTAGTCCTCCGGCACGCCGCGCAGGAACACCTGCCCATTGATGGCGCTGGACCCGCCGGTTACCTTGCCGCGCGGCACCATGATCTCATGGGATGTATCAGTCCCCTTGCCGACGAACTGCCAGTTGTGGTCGCTGACCATGATGTCAATTTCGGTGTTGTAGCCGAACTTGACCTCTTCCGGCAGGTGCTCGAACTCAGGATAGTCCGGCCCCGCCTCGATCAGCAGCACGTGCTTGCTGTGGTCTTCCGTCAACCGACTGGCGATAATCGACCCCGCCGACCCGGCTCCAATCACGATATAGTCGTATTTCATGCGGATGCGCTCCTTGCTCCGCCGTACCCCGGCACACCGTACCCCGGTACAGATGTTAGGCGACGGCAATGGATTCAGCCGCCATGATATACAGGGCGCTGTAACGGCGCAAGCGGGAGTGAGAACGCCGGACGGTTCCCCGTTAAGACGCTTGCCGCAGAGTTGCAGCCGGCTGGATTCCGGCGGTAAGGCTTTGCTTTTCCCGGTTCAACTCGCGGAAGTCGTATTCGGCTTGTAGCCCATGCCAGAATTGCTCGGACTGGCCGAAAAACGCGCCGAATCGAATCGACATCGCCGGCGTGATCGAGCGCTTGCCATGGACGATTTCGTTGATGGCGCGCGGGGCTACGCCAATCGCGCGGGCCATGGCATTTTGCGAGATGCCCATAGGCTTCAGGTATTCTTCCAAAAGGATTTCGCCGGGTGTGATCGGATTATCCATGCTCGGCCTAGTGCATCACCAATCCGCCGTCCACGTTGATGGTCTGGCCCGTGATGTTCCGCGCGCCGGGGCTGGCCAGGAACGCCGCCATCGCTGCTATGTCCTCCGGCTCGTTGGCCCGGCCGATGGGGATGTTCGATGCCCGCTGCGCCTGCAACTCGTCCACCGATAGTCCGGCCTCCGCCGCCCGCTGCTCCATCGTCGTGGTGGACATGGCAGTGATGGTGGATCCGGGGCAGATGGCGTTCACGTTGATGTCGTAGCGCGCCAGTTGGTGCGCCGCGATGAGCGTCATCGATATGACCGCGCCCTTGCTGGCCGCGTAGGCCGCATTGGACGTGCCCCGGTAGCCCTTGCCGGCAATGGACGCGATGTTCACGATACGCCCGCCGCTGCCCTGGTCGATCATCTGCCGCGCCGTTCGCTGCATCACGAAAAACGCGCCTCGCGCGTTCACCCGGTGGATGCGGTCCCAGTCGGCCTCGGTGATGTCCATGATGTCCAGGTAGCGCGTAACCCCGGCGTTGTTCACCAGGATGTCCACCCTACCTAGCGAACTCACCGCCTCGGCAATCACCCGGTCGATGTCGTCGCCGTCGCCAATGTCGGCGGCGATGGCCACGCTCTGCCGCCCGGTGGCGCGCACGTCGGTAGCCGTCTCCTCCACGTTGTCCGCCATGATGTCCGTAACGGCGATGTTGGCCCCGTCATTCGCCAGCGCCAACGCCGTGGCCCGACCCATGCCGCGCCCGGCCCCGGTCACCAGGGCTACCTTTCCTTCCAGAGACATATTGATTTCCTCTCCGTCCTACGTGAGTAGATTATTCCTTTCCGTAAGAGGTTCCAAGATGTCCAGCAACGTCGCCACTTCTTCAAGTGAGCTGGCAATACCGTCGGCATGCAAAAACCTCTTTCGCTGGTAGAAGTTGCCGTGCAATCCATTGGCAATTGCCCGGAGCGTACGGAGCCGGTCATCGCCGGTCAGTTGTCCGGCTTGGTACAGCACCTCACCAAAGTGCTCATGTCGGTTGTACTGCCAGCCTTGAGCAGTAGCCGCAGCTTTAGCCATCCAGGCCGCCGCGCCCCAACCCTTCTCCGAAGCCTGATGCAGGTCGTCCGCAGCCAGATAGTGATGGCTGCGTTCCAAAAAATGACGAGACTGCAAGCGGTAATCCTCTATGGTCTCTCCGAGTTCGTCAAACGGTTCCATGGGCGCCATTTGTGTCATGGGCCAACCTCACCAGGGAATAAGATTAGATGAGCGTTTTGTCAGCGACCCGAGTTAGTGTAACAGTTGCGGTGATGACTGCTGCCTGCTTTACAGCTCGCGCAGCAAATCTTGGTAGTTCTCCCGGCCCGTCCTTCGCAGCCGGTGGTCGTCCGTAACCTCCAGGTCGCCGGAGTCTTCCAGCAGCTCGATGTGCGCCACCACCTCGGTCAGGGCGGCGAAGAAGTTGCCGCCTTCCAGCTTGCGCCGCTCAAACGTCTGCCGCGTCACATCCTCCAGCGGCTGCGGTTCCGGCCCCGCCGTTACCAGGATGCGACCCAGCCGGCGCGCGTGGAACCGGATCAGGTCCGCCGCCCGCTGCGTGGTCTGGAAGTTGAACTTGTGGTTGTTGTACAGCCGGTGGGCCGGCAGAACCGCCACCTCCGGCCCAAGGTCGGCCACCCGTTGCAGCGACCGCAGGTAGGTGAGCAGTCCGAAGGAATCGTCCGGGTCCTGGTAGTGGACCGGCAGGCTGCCTAGCACCGCCCGGTTGAACGCCGTTTTCATCGTGGGATGCGGGCTGATCTCCGGCAACACGTGGTCGCCGGTGAACACCATGCCGCTGCCGGGCCCGTTGTCGATCACGGCGCAGATCTCGTCGGGCGAATGACCCGGCGCGTGCATGTACTTCAACTCGCCCTGCTGCTCACCGTGCCCGATGTGATGCCCCACCTGGTGAGTGCGCCGCGACGCCATGTAGCGTTCCCGCTCCTCGGAGTTAGACGGGCTGAATCCGTTGGCCTTCGCCGTTTCCCACATCGCCTGGTGGATGGGTGACGACGCCATGAATTGCAAATCTCTCGGATCAAAGGGCAGCAGGGGCTGGTAGATGTCGTGGGCCCATAGCTCCGCGCCCGACGCTTCGATCACCCGCGCCACGCCGCCGTCGTGGTCGGCATGGCCGTGGGTGATGATTACCCGCTCGATGTCGCCGACCTCCAGGCCGCCCAGCGCCATGCCCGATTTCAGCAGGTCGAACGACGCCTCTGCGCCCGGATCAATGAGAGTCAGCCCTTCGTTCTCAAAGATGTACGCCCAGGTCGGCCCGGTATGGGAATGTCCTTCCTGCGGCACCGCCACGGTGTGAATCGTTCGGCCGTGAGCATCCGTGAGGCGCAGGGTCATGCCGTTGCCGGCCGAATCGCCGTTGCGGAGGACATCCACCTCCGTGAAGTAGTCGGGCATCTGGGCTTTCCTCCTCTGGAATCCCGCATACATGTCGGGAGATTCCGCGACAGCATTATACTCGGTAATCGCCGGCGGCGGGGCGCGCCGGCAACTATCCAGCCGCCTGCTATAATGCCGCCCAACAGGATCCGTGCGGCGTCAGTACAGGAGGTTTTGCGATGCGGTTGGAAGGCAAGGTTGCGCTCATCAGCGGAGCGGCCAGCGGCGTTGAAGGCGAGTTGATGGGCTTTGGCGGCGCAGCGGCCCGGATGTTCTGCCTGGAAGGCGCTAAGGTGGTACTCGGCGACATCAACACCGAGAGCGGCGAGCGCACCGCCGAGCAGATTCGCACCGCCGGCGGCGATGCCACCTTCGTCAAGCTCGACGTCACCAACGAGCAGGACTGGATCGACGCCGTTGCCGCCACCGTAGCGGCCTACGGGACGCTGAACGTGCTGGTCAACAACGCCGGCACCGGCGCCCGCTACACCGTCGAGGAGACTACCGAGGATGCGTGGGACGGCCAGATCGACGTTCACGCCAAGGGGACCTTCCTCGGCATCAAGCACGGCGTGCCGGAGCTGCTGAAGGCCGGCGGCGGTTCCATCGTCAACATATCGTCCATCTACGGCATCGTAGGCAGCCCAACCTCCACCGCGTACCACGCCGCCAAGGGCGCCATCCGCCTGCTCACCAAGTCCGCGGCCATGCAGTACGCCGGCGACAACATCCGCGTCAACTCCATCCACCCCGGCTACTGCCACACGCCCCTGACCACCCGCAGCTACGACAACGAACGCCACTTCGCCTGGATCAACGAGCGCATCCCCATCGGGCGCGTGGGCAACGCGGACGACATCGCCTACGGCATCGTGTTCCTGGCCTCCGATGAATCCTCGTACATGACCGGTTCCGAGCTGGTCATCGACGGCGGCACCACCGCGCAGTAGCTCCCGCCGTCATTCCGGCGAAAGAACGTCCCCCCGTACTCGATACGGGGCCGGAATCCAGGATCGTCGTAGCTGCGAGGCAAGGAGCGTATCCACCATGGCTGTTACCAAAGAACGGGTGCTGTTCAAAGAGCACGGCGCGCTGGTCACCTACGAGCGGTTCATCGAGCCTCAGGGCAAGGAGTACCGCATCGAGGATATCCTGTCCGTGGAAATGGAAATCGTTGAGGAGGAGTCCGACCGGCCACCCATCCGCTGGTGGCGCACCGTGGGCGGCGGGGGAATCATCGGGTTCTTCGTGGCCATGGTCGGCGGATTCGCCGGTGCGTGGCTCACCATGGGCATATTCGTGGTGCTGGTGGCCGTGGCCGTCACCTGGTGGGGCAACCGCATCCGCTCCAACAAGTTCAAGGTCTATCACGTCATCGTCACGC
Source organism: Chloroflexota bacterium (assembly GCA_009840165.1). Lineage (GTDB taxonomy): Bacteria > Chloroflexota > Dehalococcoidia > Lucifugimonadales > UBA3495 > Bin87. The sequence goes on along the minus strand of VXOG01000022.1, from coordinate 10,269 downwards.
TGCCCACCAACCGGGAAGACCGCCAGGAGCACCGGATCGTATCCTCCACCAGCCGCTTCTTCAGCGAACGACTGAAAGTGGCGCTGGAACGGGCGATGATTGAGCGCCCCGCGCGCTACGAAGGACGGTAACTAGCCCACGTCAATCACCACCTTCCCCACCGTGGCCGCCCGCACTGCCTCGTGCGCGCCGGCGGTGTCCTCCAGCGGGAAGTGTGGGCCATCCATCCCCACCAGCTCGCCCGATGCCAGCCACCGGTTGGTGTCGTCCACGCCGGCGGTTTTGGCTTCCTCCGGCATGTCATACACCAACACGTGGCGCACGTTGACGTTGCTGACCGGAAACTCGAAAGGCGGCGCCGGGCCGTCTCCGGCCGCATATATCGCGATGCTGCCGCTGCGCTTGATGATCCGCTGGCTCACCGCAAAGTTGCCGGAGTAGTCCACCTCCACAATGAGGTCAACGCCCTGGCCGTCCGTCAGTTCCAGGATGCGCGCTGCCGTATCCTCGGTGCGGTAGTTGACGGTGTGGTGCGCCCCCGCCTGCCGGGCGATTTCGGCCTTGGCGTCGCCGCTCACCGTGCTGATGATGTTGTCCGCGCCGCCGTTCCGCGCCATCTGCAACGCCATGTTGCCCACCGCTCCCGCGCCGCCGGGCACCAGCACCGTCTTGCCCGCAACCGGCCCGTCGGCGAACACGCAGCGGTGCGCCGTCAGCGCCGGCACGCCCAGTCCGGCGGCCAGGGTGAAATCCACGTTGTCGGGCAATGGCGCCGCTCGGTCGGAGGGCTGCACCGTGTACTCTGCGGCGGTGCCAAAGGGCCGGCCGAACTGCGACTGGTACAGCCAAACCCGCTCGCCGATGCGACTTTCCGGTACGCCCGCGCCCACCCGGTCGATGACGCCGGCTCCGTCCTGGTTGGGGATGACGCGAGGGAAGGCTGTCCCGGGGCCGGCGTTCTGCCGCCGTTTCCAGTCCGACGGGTTGACGCCGGAAGTCACGACACGGACGCGCACCTCGCCAGGCCCCGGCTCAGGATCCGGCATCTCGCCGAACTGAAGCACCGAAGCGTCTCCATTTTCCTCATACCAGACTGCGCGCATGGACGTTCCTCCGTACTTGTCAAGGTAGATTGATTTGGTCCTGCCCCCAGCCATATGGCGCATTGGCGGCAATGGGTATTACCTCAAACGACAGGTGCTGAAGCAGATTCTGAATACACTCGTCGGAGCCGGCAACATAGGTGCAGTCCAGGTCATAATGGGACATGACAAACCATGCGCGGTCTGCCGGCCACCATATATTCGGCGTGTCACCCCAGAAACGATCATTTGCAAAGAAGTTGCCCAACGAAGCCAGCGGGCCGCCGTAAAGGTAATACTTCCAGTCATCGCACTCAAATAGTTCTGCGCTCTGAATTTCAGGAGGAGGCGACAGCGGCACACCACCGTCGGCTGACAAAATGAACGCACTGCCAACGCTAAAATAGCCGTAGCCTTCCCAAACTCCGAAAAAGCACTGCTCCGGCGTGCCCGTGTATCCGACCAGGAACTTGGCCAACTCGATTGCATCTCTGTCGTGCAATGCGCCAGGGTCGTGTTTCCAGGGAGCGGGCCCCGTCCCAAACCCATTGGCTGGAGTGCTGATACGCAGAAATTCCATCAACGGGTGTACCCTCCGTCCTGCCCATTCCGCCACATCCGACCAACGAACGGGCGATCCCTCAACGTTCTCGGCCGGGTGAAAAATCCGCGCGTGCGCTGTATAGCCGGCGGGAATCAGAGCATCAACATCCCTGGAGTGCGGACTGGTCTCCCGCTCAACCCACTTCGCTTCCGTAACGTCAGTCAGGAACATCATACCCGATGGGTGGAAATTCTCTTGATACCGCTGCCGCATGAACGGCTATCCTCCTTGCTACCTACCGCCGTCGCCGTATCCTCGCCAACGCTACCAAACCCGCCGGCGCCGCCAGCAACGCCAGGGATGCCAACTGTGTGGAGATGCTGCCCGTCTGCTCCGGCGTCGCTCCGCAGCCTCCGCCCTGTTGTTGAGGGTTGCTTCCTCCGCTGCCAGCAGGGCCGCCGGAGCTTGCGGGGCCGAGAACGCCGGCAACTGATGTAGGCGGCGGTTTGGGCGTGTAGGTGGGAGCGACGGTCGGCGTGGGCCGGCGGGTTGAATCCTGGGCCGCTGCGGTAGATGCCGGCGCGGTGGATGCCGGGGCTGCATTCGCGGGCTGTTGCCGGCGCGTGGGCAGCACCTGCAACGGCGGCGGTGGCGGTGTGGACAAATCCCGCGGCGTCAGGCCCACGCTCTCACGCCATTCGTTGTCCAGATCGGGTACGCTGACCCCATACGCGGCCACTAGAGCCTTCTCGAAATTGTGCGTGGTTCGGATGGCTGCGAAGAGCTCCGCCATCAAACTTTGATCATAGTTCGCCAGCATGTAGGACGCTACGGCGTGGCCCTGGCCGTAGGCTTGCAGCGTTTCCTGGGGCGTGCCTGCGAAGGTGCGCAGACCCGCCAGCGGCGGCACCCGGTCGTTTTCGATGGCGAATTCCATATAACGCTCGTACTCGTTATTGGGTTGGCCCTCCGAATAAACCGCCAGCCCCTCGTTCAACCACAGGTGAACCTGCGCGTACGCGCTGCCGGCGGCGTCGGCCACCAGCAGATGAGTGAATTCGTGGGCGGTGGTGGTCAGCGTGTTGTCGCCCACGAACGGATCGCTTGAGCCGTCCACCAGCAGGGTTCTTTCGTTGGAGAAGGCTTGGCCCAACGTTCGTAGATGGCGAGCGGCTACCCGGGACGAGGGTCTCAGCGCCTCCCGCATATGGTCGTAGCTCGAATAGACGACGATGCTCATGGGCTCGGTGAGTTCCACGCCCAGAATCGGGCCCATGTGCTGGTAGGTCTCGTCGGCTACCATGAGCACCGCCTCGGCCCTCGCCTCAGATAGCTGGTCATATTGATAGTAATAAACGTTGATCAGCCCCGATGACTTCACGTCCCAATCCAGGCCGGTGTTTAGATATACCAGGGTTTCCGGTTCAGTCTCAAACTGCTCGCCGTCCACGGTGCGAATGTCGAAATGGTATTCCAGCCGAGTGCCCGTCGGAATGTACTCGTTGGATGTCTTGCTCTGAAACAGCGCCTCCCCGGATATGGAAGTGCCCGGCTCGAATTCCACCGTTCGGTACGTTCTCCGGCTGGACTGCCCCAGCTTGCGCACGTACACCCGTATCTCTTCGATGTCGCTTGCGCTTTCAGCATCGATGTAGAACCTCAGACCGTCGGGAAACTGGTTCTCAACCCCCTGCCGATTTACGGTCACGGAGCCTTGGGCCGTGGATTCCCGTGGCAACATTAGAGAAAATGCCACGGCCAGTATTGCGATGAGTGCGACGACGGGAATTATGCGGTTTTTCACGTTGAACGTTCCTTGCTCTGCATTGTTATTTCGGATACGTCCGGCGACGGCTAAGGGATTTTCTCATCAGGTACAAAACTGATCTTTAGCCTGGTGCCGGTGGCTTCCGCCACCCGCCGCAGTGTCTTAACCGACGGGTTGCTGTTCCAACCCTCCAGCCGCATGATTGCCGTAACGTGGATGCCCATGCGCTCCGCCATCTCGTCCTGGTCAATGCCGGCATAAGCCCGGGCCCCAATCAGCGCGCTGATCAGATCGAACTGCGGCTGCGAAGCAGCATAAGCCTCCCGGTACTCCGGATCCTTCATCCATTCCTTATGCAGTTCCCTCACGTCAGTCATTCCAAAACCTCCTGCGCTCTTTGCAGAGCCAATGCAATTTCCCGGCGCGGTGTTCGCTGGGTTTTCTTGATAAATGCTCGCAAAATGACTACCCGCCGATGTCGAACTGTTACGTAAATTGCCCGCGCTATTTCATCTCGTCCGCGGAGCCGCATTTCCCAGAGATCACCATCCAAGTGTCGCACGTGAGGCATTTTTATGTTTGCAAAACCTTCCGACCTTATAATCCCGGTGATGTAATCAAACCTCAATTGCATATCACGAGGCAGCGCCCTGAGCTCATCGGCAACGGTCTCATTCAGGATTTCTACCGTCCAGGCAGCATTCTGGTCGCTAGCCATGTCAGCCCCGTTCTTGACCGCCCTTGCGGCCCGCCCTACAATCTTACCGTCGCAACGTCCCGATGTGTAGTGTAGCCCGGATGCAGGCCGTTGCCGATTACTCCAAGAACCGCGGTGGCCATACCATGCCCATAAGAGTCGGCCGTGTGCCGTACCTGGAATCTGAGCCGTTCTACTTCGATATGGAGCGACGCGGCATCGAGTTGCGCCAGACCACGCCCCGCGAACTCGGCGACGCCCTGGCCAACGGCGAACTGGATGCGGGCCCTGCCCATATCTCCGACGTGTTCCGTCTGGAAGACCGTTTCGAGCCGGTTAGCGGGTTCTGCTTTTCCACCCAGTCCCGCGCCGTGAGCGTATCCTTGTATTCGCAACTCCCTATGGAAGAGTTGGGCGGCGTCACCATCGGCATTTCCGACGAGGATGTCACCGCCGCAAAGTTGCTGGAGGTGCTGCTGCGACGCAAGTACGGCCTGGAACCCGGCGAGTTCGCCGTCAGGCCTGGCGACGTCATACGACCCGACGAATCCTTTGACGCTTTCCTGCTGATTGGCAACCGCGCCCTGCGTCGTCGCCGGGGCACTCGCGGTTTCGCCCATCGCTTCGACCTGGGTGCCGAATGGACCCAGTGGACCAACTTGCCTTTCGTGTTCAGCCAGTGGGTGATGCGCAAGGACATGGAGGACCGGGAAAAGGCAATTCTCGAAGATACGTTGTACGTGGGACTGGAGGAAGGTGTGGACGGACTGTACCACCTCAACGAACCCCGCGACGAACTGCTGATGCTCCCCCGCGACGTGGTGGAATACGTCCAGGGCATTCGCTACTATGTGGGCCGGTCCGAGCAGCAAGCCATCGCCCGCTTCCGGCAGTACCTCGAAGAATTAAACCACTAGGGCTTTAAGTAATACCGTTATTCCCGCCACCCCACCGTCATTCCCGCGAAAGCGGGAATCCAGGAAAATCCATGTCAGCGTTGGACGATGGCAAAGGTAACTGACCGCATCAGTGCGGTAACGGGCCGGCCCGCGTTCATCTGCGACTACTCGCCGCCCCGATCCGGTCGCGCTCAAGACCTACCGGCGCCTCCCGATAACGCCGATTTCGTATCCGTAGCCTACAATCCCGGCCGCGCGGTGCGGGTCAACTCGGTGGCCATGGCTGCGGCTCTACGCGACCAGCGCGACGTCGCCCCGATTTTCACCCTGGCCACGCGGGACATGAACCGCCTGGCGCTGGAATCCCTCCTGCTGGGGGCGCAGGCCCTCGGCTTGCAGAACGTCATCGTCGTGGCCGGTGACCCATTCGGCCCGCGCGATGTGGCGATGCCGGTCAACGACTATCGCGCCACTGAACTCATAGCTGCCATTGCCAACCTCAATCAAGGGATTGATCACCGCGAGCGTCCACTCAGAGGGGCGACCGATTTCTGCATCGGCGCTACGGTGGATCTGGGGCGCGGCATCGAGCGAGAGGCGCGTCTGGCTGTGCGTAAAGTGGATGTGGGAGCGCACTTCCTCATCACCCAGCCCGTGTTCGACCCCGACGACGTGGGACGGTTCGCCGACTCCTGCGCCCGTGCGTCCGGCGAGGAGTTGACCGTGCCGGTGTTCTACGGCGTGGGCCTCATGGAAACGGATGGCGTCTCCTTCGCCAGCGTGCCCCAATGGGTTACGGACGATCTGGCCAACGGACGCTCCGGCGTGGACATCGCGCTGCAAGTGTGGTCGGCGTTGCGGCCAGCCGGCGTCGGGGATTGCTACGTCGTCCCGCCCATCCGTCGCAGCGGAGCCAGAAACTACGCGGCCGCCCGCGAATTCATCCAACGGGCGGCCATGGAGTAGATAATCGACACTAGCGGGTTATTCCGAATCTCCCGCTCCGTTCAGCTTGCTGATGACTTCCGGCGGCAGTTGCACGTCATGCTCCTTCAGCAATGCGACGATTTCCGCCTGCCTGGCCTCGCGGCCTTCCTTACGACCTTCCTTCCTGCCTTCCTCACGGCCCTTGGCCATGGCCTTCTCGTCCTTGGCGCGGGACCATCTCTCAACGGTATCTTTGGCAGCGAAAAACATAAGCAGACCTCCATACAGCAACGCCGCAGTGGGAAACAGCAGTGCCGTTGCCACCATGATTATACCAGTCTCGTTGGTGGCCAGCCGGCTGAGGAAGCTGAGCAACAGCCACCCACCGCAAGTTGAGCACTGGCTCAGCCATATTGCCAGCCACATACTCGCGCTGATGGATATTGTGCCGTCAAAAAACCGCCAATTCAGCCGGCGTGTCCGCCGTTGGGCCCTCACGTCAGTTTGCCCCTACTACCCTACGGCCCCCACGGCGGCGCGGCGGCAACGTCGCCGTCGCTTACGATGTCCACCACCGCCGGGCGGTTGGCGCTTACGGCCTGGTCCAGCGCCGAATTGATCTGGTTCGGGTCGGTGACGCGGATGCCCAGCGCGCCCATCGACTCGGCGATCTGCGCGAAGTTGGTGTCGGTGAACCGCCACAACTCGGCGGAGTTGTCGTTCTCTCTGCCGGCGTAAGCAGCCTCGTCGCCCCGGCGGTCCTGGTTCAGCCCGCCGTTGTTATGCACCACGATCACCGCGTTGATGCCATAGCGCACGGCAGTCTCCAGCTCGCCGATGTGGTACCACATCCCGCCGTCGCCGGTCCAGCACACCACCGGGCGGTCAGGCACGCCGCACTTCGCGCCCAGCGCGGCCGGCAGTCCCCAACCCAGTGAGCCGGCTGCCCGCAGGTACGACTGCTCCGGGTGGTGCATCTCCACCATGCTGCCCGTCCAGATGCCGGCGTGGCCCGTGTCGGCCAGCAAAACGGCGTCGGAGGGCAGGAAGTTGGTCAGTTCCTGGCACAGACGTTCCGGACGAATCGGCACGGCGTCGGAGTTGAGCACGTCGTGGTGTTCGTCCCGCCAGTTCTGCACGTGTTCCTGGGCGCGGGACACCCAGCCGGCATTGCCGCCCGTAGGTTCCAGCACGTCGATGAGCCGCTCCAGCGTCCGCTTGGCATCGCCAAGCAGACCGTAAGCCCCCTGATATGAACGCCCCAGCTCGCTGGCGTCAATGTCAATCTGGATGGTGGGCGTGCCCTCCGCCGGCAAACGCCAGTCCAGCGTAACCTGGCTGCCGGTGTGGCTCCCGATGAACAGCACCAGGTCGGCCTCCGACACCACGCGGTTGGCAGACCAGCGGGAGTAGCTGCCCACCACGCCCACGGACAGCGGGTGATTCTCGGGGATGCAGCCCTTGGCGTTCAGCGCCGTTGCCACCGGTATATTGAGCATCTCGGCCAGGCGCACCACCTCGGCCTCCGCGCCCGACGCTGTAACGCCGCCGCCGGCCACGATCACCGGACGCTCCGCCTGAGACAGGATGCGCGCCGCCTCGCGGACCCGCTCCGGCTCCGGCTCGGGACGGAACGCCGGCCGCTGCGTGAACGGCTCTTCAACTATCACGTCAATGTCCAGCTCGCCGTCGGTGATCACGTCGCCGGAGATGCCTGAAAAGTCCAGGTGCGCCGGCAGCGTCTGTCCCGTCGTCACCTCGCGGAACGCCTGCCGCAGCAGGTGCGGCAACTGGTCCACCGTCTCCACCTCCACGCTGTACTTGGTCACCGACGCGAAAGGCCGCGAGTGCTCGATCTCCTGGTAGGAATTGCGGTGCCGGTGCATCGGCGGCCGGTGGCCGGTGATGGCGATTACCGGCGAAACGCCCAGGTAGGCGTCCTGCAACCCGGCGGCCAGGTTGGCCGCGCCCACGGACTGGGCGAAGCACAGCCCCGGCTTGCCGGTGACGCGCGCGTAGGCGTCGGCCATGTACGCCGCAGATTTCTCGCCGTGGGAAATGACGCGCTTGATGCCAACGTCCTCCATTTCAACGAGGGCGCGGCGGATGATGGCAGGGACAAAGAAAACGTGGGTAACGCCGTACTCGCGCAGCGTTTCAGCGAGGAATCGGGCGCCGGTCATTCTGGGCATGGGGAGCCTCCTGATGGAAAATGTATCGTCATTCCGGCGAAAGAACGTCACCCCGTACCTTGATACGGGGCCGGAATCCAGAAGTCTTTGCGACAATCCGCTACTGGCGGACTGGATTCCCGCCTACGCGGGAATGACGGGGCAGGTGTGGAAATTGCGAGGTATGTGGAGATGACGGTAGGCAACGGGGTTGCCGCGCTGCGCTCGCAATGACAACTCCAATGCGGTTACACCCCGCGTTCGTCGAACACTTCCTTGGCCACGCGGACGGCGTTGGCCGCCACCGGCCAGCCGGCGTAAAACGCCATGTGCGCGATCACCTCGGAAATTTCCTCGCGAGTGACGCCGTTGTCCAGGGCGCGCCCGATGTGTCCGCGCAACTGGTCGGTGCGATACAGCGCGGTGAGGGTGGCAACGGTGATCAGGCTGCGGTCGCGCTTGGACAGTTCGGGGCGCTCCCAAACGTCGCCAAACAACACGTCGGCCGATAGCTCGGCCAGCTTGGGAGAAATTTCCTGCATAACGGTTCGGGCTGCGGGCTGCGTCATAACGCCTCCTTATGTTTCTGGCGTGGGATGTGGACGGCGCGGCAGTTACATAACATGCCTGCCATCGCCGCCGGCAGTATAGTACGGAACCCATGTTGTGGGTAGGGGCCGCTACACCAGCCGGCCCGCCACCCCTCATAAAAGCGCGGGCATCACTCCGCCGCCGGCAAAGGCCATGCCTATGCCCGGGAGACGGCACGGGCGATGCTATAATCGGGCTAATTTGCGGAAGGAAAATTCCGATGGTCAACGATGAACTTGCCAATCTGGTCGCGCAGGGTGAATCCGAAACCCTGGAGTTCAAGAAGACGACTGGAGAACGGGTCGAGGCCGCTAAAACCGCCTGCGCCATGCTGAACCACCGCGGGGGCGTTGTCCTCATTGGCGTTGCCGATGATGGAACCGTCACCGGTCAGGAGGTAGGTGACGGCACGATTGAACGACTGGCGGAAGAGCTGCAAAACATAGACCCGCCCGTCTTTCCCACCATAGACCGCACTGACGTGGGCAACGGCAAGACAGTTCTGGCGATACGGGTCGGCAACACTACCCGCCGTATGACGCAGGAAGAGTATAGCCAAACCCTGCTTGAACGGATGCACAGTGAAGAACGCTGGGAAAACCAACCAGCTTTCGGCTGGTCGATAGACGATCTCGACTTGGCCGAAGTTCGTCGCACCGTGGGCGAAGCTGTTAGGATGGGTCGGTTGAGTGACCCTGGAACCACCGACCCATCTGATTTGCTACTGGGTATGGGATTGGTCAAAGACGGCGCGTTGCTTCGGGCAGCCGTAGCATTGTTTGGAAACAACCGACGCATTGAATCGGAATGGACGCAGTGTCTTTTGAGAGTAGCCCGCTTTCATGGCATTGACCGCAGCGAGTTTCTGGATAACCGGCAATTTCGCGGCAACGCCTTTACGCTGCTGACACAAGCAGAGCGTTTTATACTTGAGCACATGCCCATCGCCGGGCGCATTACGCCGGAATCTTTCATACGTGTGGACGAACCCCTCTACCCGCCGTTGGCGTTGCGGGAAGCCCTGGCTAACGCCTTCTGCCACCGCGACTACACCAGCGGCGGCGGATCGGTAGGCGTGGGCATCTACGATGACCGCCTGGAAATCACCTCAACCGGCCCGCTGCATTTCGGGCTGACGCCGGAACGGCTTTTCCTTTCCCACGAGTCGCAACCCTGGAATCCGCTGATTGCCAATGCGTTCTATCGACGCGGAATCATTGAGCAATGGGGACGCGGGACGATTAAAACTTGACCTTGCTGAACGCGTCTCGTACCGGAATGGCGCTGCGTGAAATCCACGCGCACTTGGAACCGGACGCCAGCCGGCGGCAGGTACAATTAGATCTAACCACATTGAGAACGCTGAATTTAGTCAGAACTGCTGGGTGGGGGCAGACAGCATATTGGCACATACTATGAGCCAAAGATGCGTTCAACCACGCACTAACCACGTTCAATCACGTGCCAACCACGTTCAATCAACGTTCAATCTAGAGCTCCATCGTTCCTGACGTTGCCCTACCCGCCCCCCAGCAACGCGCCCACCTGTCGCGTATACGCAGATGACGCTGCGGACGGGCTTAGGCGGGT